>NZ_JAUHJF010000033.1:0-57610 GCF_032380995.1 Bradyrhizobium sp. SZCCHNR2028
GTCGACGCTGGTTTGATACGCGGGACGTTGGGAACGGTTTGATCCGTCCTGATCCTCGAACGGCGTACGCCATACTCATTCGAAAAGCGGTCGATCGCGGATGCTGACGCCGGCCGTCGGATTCACATCATGCCGGCTTCGCGGTCGGATCCAAAGGAAGGTAGTCGGGTGAAAAGGCCGGTGTTAAGGTTCGCTTGGATCGCCCTCCTAGTGCTCGCCGTCACGGTCTGCGTCTACATCTTCGCTGTGATCGGCGCGGGGCGCCAGCAGGCCGAAGCGGTCGCAACGCAAATCTCCGATCCGCGACGGGACGCAGCCGAGCGCCCGGGGGCCGCACCGATCGCCACGACGCTCGCCCGAGCCGTACGGCATTCGATCACCGAGACACTCGCGGTGACCGGATCCCTCGTGGCCCGAGAGGAGGATGTTGTCGGTGCGGAAGTCGACGGGTTACGTATCGTCGAGATGCTGGCCGACGTCGGCGATCGCGTCGAAGAAGGGCAGGTGCTCGCTCGCCTCGACAGCACGATGCTCCGGACACAGCTCGCGCAAAACACCGCGATGATCGCGATAACCCAAGCGTCGGTCGCGCAGATGAACGCGTCGTTGACGGAGATGCAAGCCAACCAAGCGGAAGCGGCGGAGACGTTGAAACGCACGCAAACCTTGAACGCGACCGGCGCGATATCTCCAGCGCAACTCCTGACGCGTGAGACCCAGGCCAAGGTCGCCGCGGCAAAGTCCGCTGCCGCTGCGGAGAATTTGCGCATGGCCGAAGCCCAGGAAGCGTTTGCGGAGGCGCAGCGTGGCGAGATCGAGCTGAAAATCGCGCGAACCGAACTGAAGGCGCCGTCTGCGGGGATTATCTCGCACCGCGCCGCCCGCCTGGGCGCGGTGGCCGGCACGGGGGGCGAACCTCTATTCCGGCTCGTCCGCAACGGTCAAATCGAATTCGATGCCGAGGTTCCGGAAACGGTGCTTCCACAGATCGAGCCAAGCCAAGACGTCGAGGTTTGGCTGCCCGGCGTCAGCGAGGCCGTCATCGGCCATGTGCGGCTGGTCGATCCCACTGTAGACAAATCGAGCCGTCTCGGCCGCGTCGCGGTCGCGCTCCCGCCGCATACGGCCATGAGGGTCGGTGTTTTTGCCCGCGGCAGCATTACAATCGGCAAGCGACAAGCCATCACTGTGCCGTTGTCCGCCGTGAGCTTCAGCAAGAATGGCACCTATGTTCAGCTTGCGACCAACGATGTCGTCGAAATCCGCAATGTCCAGACCGGCCTCAAACGCGGCACCCGTGTCGAAATTGTCGACGGGCTGATCGAAGGTCAGGAGGTCGTCGTTCGAGCCGCCGCTTTTGTCAGGCCAGGCGAACGGATCTTGCCGGTCCGCAGCGATGCTGGACCAGGGCGGGCAGATTGATATGGCCCTCAACATCTCCGCCTGGTCGATTCGTAAGCCTATTCCGTCATTGGTGTTGTTTGGCGTTCTGATCGTGCTCGGCGCGGTCAGCCTGAAGACCCTGCCGATAACGCAGATGCCCAACATCGACATCCCCATCGTGACCGTCACGATCGCCCAGACCGGCGCTGCGCCGAGTGAGCTGGAAACGCAGGTCACGAAGAACGTAGAGAATGCGGCGACCGGGGTCGTCGGGGTCAAGCACGTCACGTCGAGCATCTCTGACGGGGTCTCCGTGACGACCGTCGAGTTTCAACTGGGGACGCCGGCGGACCGTGCGGTCAACGACGTCCGCAATGCGATGGCTAACATCCGGTCGGAGTTGCCGCAGAGCATCGAGGAACCCTCGATACAGCGGGTGGAGGTCGAAGGGATGGCAATCGTTACCTATGCCGTGTCGATTCCCTCTTGGACGACCGAGCAGGTGTCCTGGTTCGTCGATGACGTCATCACGGGGGCGCTCCAGGGCGTTCGGGGCGTCGCGCAGGTCAAGCGTGCGGGCGGCGCCGATCGTGAAATCCGGGTATCGCTGCTGCCCGACCGGCTGATCGCACTTGGCATCACCGCGGCGGACGTGAACGAGCAACTGCGAGCGACCAATGTCGATCTCACCGGCGGGCGCGGTGAAGTGGGGTCGGGAGAGCAAACCATACGGATGCTCGCGGGGGCCGCGACGATCGACGGACTGACCAATAGCGCGATCGTGCTGCCGGGCGGTCGAAGGGCTGCGTTGAAGGAGATTGCCACGGTCACCGATGGCGCAGCCGAAGCACGCAGCTTTGCTCGCCTCAATGGGAGTCCGGTGGTCGCCTTCGGTGTCTTTCGTGCAAAGGGCTTCTCCGACGTAGCCGTCGCGGAGGCGGTCGCGAAGAAGTTGCAGGCGCTCACCAACGAGCATCCCGACCTGTCCGTGTCCGAGATCGACAGCACGGTGCGCTATACCAAGTCCGATTATAGAGCCACCATGCAGACGTTGGCCGAAGGCGCAATCCTCGCGGTCATCGTCGTATTGATTTTTCTGCGCGACCTTCGAGCGACGGCGATTTCCGTGCTCGCGATACCACTGTCAATACTTCCGACCTTCTGGGCGATGGACCTCATCGGGTTTTCGCTGAACGCCGTTAGTCTGCTTGCGATCACGCTGGTCACCGGCATCCTGGTCGATGATGCGATCGTCGAGATCGAGAACATCGTCCGGCACATCCGGATGGGCAAATCACCCTATCGCGCCGCGCTCCAGGCGGCCGACGAGATCGGGCTCGCGGTCGTCGCGACGACCACGACCATCGTCGCCATGTTCGTGCCGGTCAGCTTCATGGGCGGCATCGCCGGTCAATACTTCAAGCAGTTCGGCCTCACGGTCGCAATTGCAGTGGCGTTTTCTCTGCTGGTCGCAAGGCTGATAACGCCGCTACTGGCGGCATATTTCCTTCGCGACCGTCAGCACCATGCCGAAGGGCACGGAGTGATCATGCGGCACTATCTTCGCATGCTCGAATGGTCGCTTCGCCACCGCTTCGTCACGCTCGCGCTTGCGGCGCTGGTCTTCCTGGGCTCGCTAATGGTCGCAGGATCCTTACCGCTTGGCCTTCTGCCGACCAATGACCTGTCGCGTTCGGTTCTCCAGATCGAGCTGCCACCGGGCTCGACGATCGCGGATACCGCGGCCGCCGCGGACCGCATCACGGCCCTGCTCGCGAAACGGCCAGAAGTCAGGAGCGTCTATGTCACCGGCGGCGCCGCCGGCGCCAACGGGCTGAGCGTCACCGCCGGTGACGTCCGCAAGGCCACCATCATCGTCGAGCTCGTTGCGCGCAGGAACCGGTCGCACGACCAGAAGGCATTCGAGCACGACATGCGCGCGACGCTCAGCGCGATCGCGGACATACGTTACAGCTTCGGCAATGGCGGCGGCGGACGCGAGTTCACGCTGATCCTTTCCGGACCCGATGGCGCCGCAGTTGAGCAGGCGGGGCTCGCGGTGGAGCGGGACGTCCGGCAGAACGTCTCCGTTCTCGCGAATGTCGTCTCGACTGTGGCTCTTGCCCGGCCGGAGATTCGCATCTTGCCAAGGCTGGAGGAGGCTGCCGATCTCGGAATCTCCGGGACGCAGATCGCCGAAGTTGCACGGATTGCGATGATCGGAGATACATCCGCAAATCTGGCGAAGTTCTCGGCCATCGACCGGCAAGTACCGATCCGCGTGCAACTCGACGAGCGGGCGCGGGGCGATCTATCGACCCTCGATATGCTGCGAATCAGGGCCAAGAACGGCACCGTACCGTTGGCCACGGTCGCCGACGTCGGCTTCGGCGAGGGGCCGACGACCATCGAACGCTATGACAGCAGGCGTCGCGTCGCGATCCAGGCCGATCTCGTCGGAAACACCCCGCTCGGCGAGGCGATCGAGCAGGTTATGGCGCTGCCCTCGGCGCGAAACTTGCCAGCCGGTGTGACGATCGCAAGGTTCGGCGATTCAGAGATCATGGAAGAAGTTTTTTCGAGTTTTTCGCTCGCGATCGCTGCAGGCGTACTCATGGTGCTCTCCGTCCTCGTTCTTCTCTTCGCCGACGCGATGCATCCGATCACCATTATCTTCTCCATGCCGCTTTCGATCGGCGGAGCGTTCCTTGCGCTGCTTCTGACCGGCAATGCCATCAACCTCTCGGCCACTATCGGCTTCCTCATGCTGATGGGAATCGTAACGAAGAACGCGATCCTGCTGGTGGACTTCGCAATCACCGAGGTGGCGAGCGGTGTGGAGCGCACGAAGGCGTTGATCGAAGCCGGCCGCAAGCGCGCTCAGCCCGTGATCATGACCACAGCGGCTATGACCGCAGGCATGGTCCCTTCTGCATTGGGAGTCGGCGAAGGCGGCGCATTCCGTTCCCCCATGGCGGTCGCATTGATTGGCGGGCTGCTCGCCTCGACCTTTCTCAGCCTCGTATTCGTGCCGGCCGCCTTTACGATCATGGACGACGTCGGCCGGATTTTAAGCAGAAAGCTTTCGCGCTTTGTCGGGCCGAAGGATGAAATGAAGCTCGACGAGAGTGACCCGGCCTCACCACGCAGATCGTCTGCACGGCATTGATCGGCTTGAACTCGTTGCCGCCGTTGTGCAGATCGCCGGCAATGGCACCGGTGACACACGATGGAAAGTGCCGGGCGTGCTGGACTGGTCGAGCATGAGCCATAATCCCTTCGTGGACGTGACCAAGGATACGACCACGCTCTATGCCAGTGATCGCGACGTGTTCCTGTTTCTGGTCGACGACACCAATCCAATCGAGGCGGGACGGCTGCCGGACGGCTCGCCCGATGTCTATTTCCGGGGCTCTACTGTTGGAACAGTGAGGTCGGGAGCAAGACGCTTGGCATAGCGAGCTTCTATCTGCGCGCCGTCTGCATGAACCGCAATCTCTGGGGCGTGGAGAACTTTGAGCAGATCACCATCCGGCATTCGAAGTTCGCCGCGCAGCGGTTTGCGCATGAAGCTGCACCGGCATTGACGAGTTTTGCCAATTCCTCGCCCGCGCCGTTTGTCGCTGGTATTGCAGCCGCACGGCAGCGGATCGTTGCTCGCACGGATGAGGACCGGGAAAGCTTTCTGCGCAAGAATGGCTTTTCCAAAGCCGAGACATCGAAGGTCATTGAAGCCGTTCTTGGCGAGGAGAACCGCAAGCCGGAGAGCATCTTCGACTTCGTGCAGGGCATCACCGCCGTGGCCCGAAGCAAGGCGCATCAGGACGGAAGACTCGAGCTCGAAAGCAAGGCCAGGCGCCTGATGGAGCGTGCCGCCTGAGCACAAGCCGCGCACGGTCTTCAGCGCCGCCGCTCCCGCAAGCCGAACCCGCGGCGCGGCCGCGTGCACACGGCCGGGGGGCTCGCCGGTCCTTCAGCCTGGCTCGCGAGAGCATAAATCGAACAGTCGATCACAGATACGACTTCCAGGCGGACGAACGATTCGTCCGACGTTTCTGGATCGCGCTGGTTTGCCAATTTCGCGAGATCATGGGCTTAGTGCGCATCCTGCACGGAACGATATCGCCAACGACGTCGGCATGCAGTGGCGAGCTTGGTGCTGACGTCTGGCCGAAAATCGACTGACAACCGACATCTGATTTGCCGTGGGTGGGCAGAAAGTCAGGCGGCGTGCGTCAGTTGCCACGCGTTGGAAGCGGCTTCATCCTTGGCCCCGCGGCGCCGAATGGTCTTGGTCCAATTTATCAGGCTGACGATTCCCAGGATCGATCGGCCGCTGCGAGCCGCGATCGGTCTGCAACGGGACTGCCGAGATAGTCTCATTGCTATACGGGGGTAGGGATATGCTCGCCCGATCGTAATGCAAAGAGCCTCCACGAAATTCGCACTCGGAAGGCAGTTTGTTGGCAGCGCAACTGTAGCCATATCGACTTGCCGACCGCAGGACTTAAGCGATTTGTCCGCTGAGATCTGGCTGATCCACAAGCCCCGGAAGAGGACGAGAAGCCAAGCCAAGGATCAAGGAAGGGAAGGGAGATTTCACACCCTATGCACCCCTGGTGCAGGTCTGAAGCGAGATGATAGTCGCAATTGAACGATATCACCGCCAACCGATGATGGTGCGCTCTCGCCACGGAAATCGATCTGCCTGCTAACTCTTTGCGGCTCGACCGTAAGCCTCTTAGCAATGATCTGACAGAAATCTTTGCCGAAAGATCAGGTGAGAAGAGGGCAGGGTCTGATGGCAAGATAAAAGCGGCTCGCCTGTTGATCAGCAAGCCATTGACATGGCTAGCGTTCAACCGTGCTCGTTCGGTCGAGCTGAGTGCCGCAATCGAGCTTTTTGTCAGCAAAGTGAAAGGCGATTTCGGCACTGATCGTAGTCTAGCGAACTCCGGCGAAAAACTCGGTGGAGCTACGCAACGAGTGCAGGATCTGCGACTCGGAGTGCGGGTTGACCGATCAATCGTGTTGCGCCGTCGTATCTCGGAGCCTTGGCCGATGCGTTCCGCCGCCGCGGCCGGAATGAAATCTTGGTCGTTTCCTTCGGGGGATCACTCGGGTCAGACGGTGCTACTGCTGCCGACCTCGGCCTCCTGTGCGGGCCTATCGATCTCAGCTCCTTATCGCTCCAGCCAAGAGCCAGGGGCATGATACCAGACCCGTTCGGAATCTTGCGGACGATGGGTTCCCGCGGTGGAGTGCCCGGATCGGGACATTCACCGTGTTCGCGCTCTCGAGTGCGCTCTTCAGCCGGCGGCTGGCGTCCTCATCGCGGCCATTTTTGCAGGGGTAGATGCTGACCCCACCGGTGGACGAGGCGTCGAAAGAAGTGCCGCGGCGGACCACGCGCAGCAGGAAGCCGGACCAATCCTCGGCGGTCAGCGGGAGGAGCAGCCGGCCGTTCTCGGCGAGGCCATCGAGCCATCGCGCCGTGGTATGCGTGCAGCCCGCGAACACGATCACGAAGCGCGTGCGACGTCTGCGCAACTGGCCCCGTGGAATCCCCGGGCGGCGACATCGGCGACGGCATGGTCGACGAGCCGTGTCGGCGCGTCCCCGCGTCTGCAGGGCGAGGTCGGCGCGGCTAACGAGCATTCGCTGGGGTGTGCCGGCTGCCGGGGAGGGCGGCGAGGATCCCTTTCGCTTTGCGCAGGGACCAATGCGCTGAGCAGCGGCTCGGAAGAGGTCACCGGGAGCTTGAGCCGGACTACATGTTCGGCAGGATGGGCGTTGACGCCAAGGTCGGTGGTGCCAGCAATCCCAGGCTGGACCGTTACGGCTCTGGTGTTCATTCCATTCGCGGCTGGTTATTTCCTGTCGTACCTGTTCCGGACGATCAATGGCGTGGTCTCCCAGCGCCTCGCCTCCGAGCTTGGACCGATGCCGATGATCGCTCTTGGCGCTCGCCGAGGCGAAGCAAGCCACGCGTCTGGAGGTCGTATCAATAGAGCCGAGCCGGACAAATGCAGCGCTGCGGTTGGAGGCTTCGGCACGTCGCGATGAACTGATGTGCCGGCCGAACCGGCTCCATGGGGGAGCGGCGGAGGTTCATTTCGCACCCGACAGGAAGCTCTTGATGAAATCGACGGCTCCCGCCGATTTTGCCGGATCGGGCGGCGGCGCTTCGGCGGCCGACGGTTGCGCCGCCTGACGCGCGGTGTGCGCGTGAAGATGCCGCGTCCGCCGGTGGGCGTGAGTGGCGCTCCGCCCGTGCCTCTGCGAAGCACTGCTCACGGTGATCGTGATCTTCTTCGATACCAGCGGCGGATCGAAGTTGAAGTGCATGCCGTCGCCCAGGACGAGCTGCAGGGTATGCTTGCCGGGGGGCAGCTCGATCAGAGCCTCGGTCTCGCCCGCGCCGTAGTGCAGGTGCTTTCTGTCCTGCGGAATCGGCTCGCCTGGGCTGATCGGCTCATCGGCGTCGATCAGGAGGTGATGATGGCCGGTATTGGCAAAGGCGTCACCGGCATGGGTCACGCCCATGTTGCGAAGGCCGAAGCGGCACCAGAACGCGCTCTTCACGGTGTCGCCGTCGGTTGGCGTGATGAAATACAGGTAGGCGTCCTTCGGCGCCGTTTTCGCCTGTGCCCATGCGAGAGTCGGCAACAGCACCAGCGTGCAGGCCAACACGGTGGACCCGAGCGTCGCGACTGGGGCGAGACGACGTCGTCGCCAGGGCGTCAGATCCAATAGCGGCGCGCGACGCGTAGATTTCTCACTCCACATAAATCCCCAACTCATAAACAACGACGATCATCGATCGCAAATATCGAACGGTGTAGCCGGTCCATGAATGGGGCGTAGCGCGGCAAATTTGAGGTTTCGATCGGTCTCGTCCTACGATTCCCGATAAGAATTTGAATAAAGAGGCTCGGCAGAACAGGCGTCCTGCGGATCTGCGACGCTGGTGTTCGCTGTGGTGCGAGACATTTGCGGGCGCAGGCCCGGCATCGGTGTCGACGGCACCCTGGCCTGGCTCAGCATACAGCGGCCGCATCAGAGCGAAAGAGCGAGGCGAAAGCCATGGGTCGGATACCTGACGCGCCCATCATAGCGATCGCGGCTCCCGCTGCGGGCATAGCTCGCATCCTTCTTCCATGAACCCGAGCGAATGACATGGACGAAGCTCTGCTCGTCGATCCATGCCGAGCCATCGGACGGCGCGCCCTGATAGCTCTTGTGCCAGCTGTCGGCCACCCATTGGTCGACGCTCCCGCCCATGTCGAACAGGCCAAACGGATTGGCCGCAAAGCTTCCGACCTTCATGAGCTGCGCGGGCGCGCCGGGCTCGTTGCATCCGTTGCAATTGGCCATGCCGGAGCGCATCTGGTCGCCCCACCAGAACGCCGTCGTTGCGCCGCCGCGCGCTGCATATTCCCATTCGGCCTCGGTCGGGAGCCGGAACGGCTTGCCGACGGCCCGCGAGAGCCAAGCCAGATAGCCCCTGGCGTCGTCGTAGCCGACATTTGTCACGGGGTTGTCGTCCGGGCCGCTCATCACGTCGGCGCATGCCCTGTCAGCCACGCACGCCTTCCACTCGCCAATCGTGACGGGGTATTTGCCGAGCGCGAACGGCTTGATCGTGACGCGGTGGACCGGAAGCTCGGAGCTCTCGACGCCGCCCATTGCGAATGCCCCTCCTGGAATCATCACCATGTCAGGCAGGCGAATCGCCGCTGCCTCCGCCGGCCCTGGGGTCGCAGTCGACTCTGCCGCCGGCGCAGTCTCGGGAGCAGTCGCAGCGCTTGCCGACGCGAGCAGGGCGGGCGCCTCGAGCGGCGCGGTTTCCGCGGAACGCGAGAGCGTTGCAGTGTCCGAGGGCGCGTCCGGCATCGGCGCCGGGGCGGGGGCGGTCGCGGCCGACATGGCCTCTGCCGTGACGACGCGCCCCGAACTCTCGACGCTTGCGCGGCTCGACGCGGCCACGGAGGCCTCGGCGGCTTGCGGCTGTGTTGGTGGGGGAGCGGCCGGCTCCCGCGCCAGCATGAACCAGCTAGCGGCGGCAGCGAGCAACAATGCGCCGCTGCCGGCCGCCGCAGCGCGGGTCCAGACCAGCGGCCTGCGCTCCGCCCTCGCCGCGGCCGCACGAAGCGTCGTGGCCAGCTTGTCGTAGCCGTGTGCCTGCCAGATCTCCGCGCGGCTGCGCGCCTCGTTCGGGGCGTATTGAGCGATCGAGACGCCGGGAATGCTGCAGACGACCCGTCCCGCCTGTCCGCCACCGGGAGCGGTGGCCTCGACCTCGGCCGCATCGCATCGTGCGGCGAGCGATTGCTTCAAGGGACCGCACATCATCAACAACAGTCCGCCGTCGCCCCTGCTGCGGCGCTCCTGGATCTCGGGGCAGGCGACCTGCTCGTCGACACGGTGGAAACTGGGCGGGCGCAGCGTGTTCATCGCCACCCGCACGATCCGGCCGCACTGCTCGCAAGGCACCGGATAGGTGACGGCGGTCAGCGGTCGCTCGTCCCGATCGGTGACCGGCGCCTGCGCTGGCGCGACGACGTCGATGCCGATCATCGGACGCCTTTCGTGCGCCGGCCTTGCCGTCTGGTCATTGGCCCCAGGCGGCAAACGCATCCTTGAACGCGCGCTCACCGTCCGCTCCCTTCTCGATCGCCAGCACCGCCCGGCTGCCGCCATTGTAGACGATCGGGATGTCGATCCAGTCCTTGCCCTTGAGCAGCAACACGTTCCGCTTCATGTCGACATCACCCGCCGACAGCGCGATCATGAAGAACTCTGGCGTCACTTTGGCGGTCATGGTGGTCAACGGGGTCCCGCGGCCCGCTTCCTTGGGCTTCATGCTGACGCCCTTCAAAGTCTCTACCCCGACGTGAGACGGATCGTCCGGCCAGTTGAACTTGATCTCCATGATGTGGCTCGCCGGCATTTCGGTTTCCTTGTTTGGACGCAGCGACAACGTCGCCTTCATCCTCTTGTCGATCTCGACATCGCCTTTGATCGATGCCGGCACCGCTCCTGCCTCAGGCTCGACATGCCAGGTTACCTTCCCGAGATAGCGCTTGCCGTTCGGATCCTGCGGATCCTCCTGATACAGCACGGCGTGGGATACCATCGTCGCGGTCGCGTTCCCCGTGGTGATCGCATCGCCGCCTGCACCGCCCCTGACGTCGGGCGTGATCCGATCCGCGGTGACCTTGCGGGGCTCGGTGCCGGCCGGTAGCGCGGCGGCCGGCGAGGCCGCATTCCAGGAGACCGGGAGTCGGTTCAAGACCGTCTGCCAGGACGTCGTGATCCGGCTCGCCGCCGGCTGCCAGTAGATCGATGCGCCAACCACCGCGACCGCCAAGCCGGCGGCAGCGGCCATCATGTGCCGGCGGAGCGAGCGGTGTGGACGCCTCGCTCCATGATCAGGCCGCGGACGCCGACCCGGCGACAGCGCGCGATGATCGATACGGACAGCGGCAGGCTCCGACTCGGCTTGACCGGGTGTCATCGTCTCGGACGTTTCCACCTCGTGGGCGAGCACGGCCACTCGTGCGACGGCGACATCGTCCGCCGGCGACCTTGCAGCCTGCGCAAAACGATCGGCCACGGGCGGCTCATTCTCCGCGATTTCGACCGGCGCTGCGGGCGCGACGGACGCTGGCGGCGCAGAGGCGAGCGTATCAGACGACGAGGCGGCAGGCGTTTCGTCGGTCGCGACCTCACGCGCCCCGCGCCGCGATGGGCGTGCATCGATGCCGGCGCCTGTCCTGTTGCTCAGCCAATCCGGCACCGGACTCTCGATCGAGATGGCCGGCTCGTCGCGTTGCTCCGACAGCCGGGCCATCGACAGGCTTTCGGCCACCGTGGCGATCTCGTCTTCCAGCGAATAGGCGCGGCGCGTCAGGGATTGCGCAGATGCAGGGTGATCCGCCGCCGTGCCAGCAGCGGGTCCCGTGGCAGCCGGATGCATACCGGTTGCCGGCTGTGCCGATGGCTGCGGTGAGCCGACGGCTGCAAGCGCGACCGGATCGACCCGGCGAGCGTGCTCCCGAAGTCTGATCATCCGGTCGGGAAACAGCATCTTGACGAAATCGCAGAGCGCTGCGCCCGGCAGCAGGAACTGGCGCATGGCAGCCGGACCGCTGCGCAGGATGCTGCGTGCGATGGTTTCGATGTCGTGCTCACCTTGCGCGACGCGCTCGCCGGTCTGCCGATCGTCCTCGATGACGACGACCTTGCGGGCCCGGAGCATCGCAGTGAGTTCGCGCAGATCGGATTGCGAGGCATCGTCGATGACGACGAGATCAAATGCGCCGAGCCGGGCCGGTAGCTGCTCGGCCACGCGCCATGCCGGCACGAGCTGGCATGGGATGCCTTCGTAGCAGCTCTCGAGTGCCTCGCGTGTAACCTGACGCAACCGGCATGCGGTGGGGCCGGAACAGGTCGCTGCCATTTTTCGCAGCGTGGTCATGAACACGGTGAGGGCCTGCCTCATGGCGCTGCCGGTGTTCTGTACCAGGCCGAGATGCATCCGTGCCACGACCACCTGGCCGAACAGCTCGCGCAGTCGCATCTCCATCGCCGCGCGCTGGTCGGACAGATCTCGCAAGCGCTGATGCTGACCGATGCCTTCGTTCTGCCGCATCAGCACCGCCCAGTTCCAGGCCATCATCCAATCTGCAACGAGCACCGGATCGCCGGTCTGCGGATGTGCCGGCTCGGTCCTGAGCCGACGGGCGAAGGCATCTGCTCCGGCCTCGGTCATCGCTCGGCAGACCTCGTCGAGCAGCTCGAGATCCTGGCGCCGGTCGTGCAGCGACTTCAGCCGGGTGCGAAGGGTGGTCCAACGCGTCTCGATGTCGCGCGGCTCGACACCATCGCAGCCGATCTGCGACAGCACGTCGGCATGAGCCAGCGTTGTGAGCTTACCGCTGCCGCGAAACAGCCCGTTCAGCCGGGTGAGCTCCAGCCGCTGCTTGGTGATGCGGAGAGCCATGCTCCTCACCGCAGCTGCCAGCGCAGAAAGTCGTCGGCCGTCGCCGAGCAATCCGGCGATCGCGTCGTCCGACATCGACAGCTTCGGTGCGGCGGTGAGAACATTGCGCTTCGCCAGCGCCGCCAGCACGATCGCGGCCTCGACGCTTTTGACGACGCGCTCGTGACCGTGGAACGTGTGAGAGGAGTCCGGCTCGGGCGCAGGCGCACCGATTTCGGCCGCCAGCGATCGCCATCTGGCGTCGAGCGAATGCAGGTGACGACGCCAGGTCAGATAGTCGCGAACATGGCCCCAGTCGGCCGCGCCTTTCGGCGGGAAGCCCGCCACCCTGATCGCCTCCACGGTCTGCTTCAACGCACGGCCGGACAGGGAGAATGTCGCGAACGGCCTTGCTCCGGCCGACAGCCGTTCGACAATCGTGAGCAGTTCCTGGCTGGCGAAGGCGTCCGCCGGCGTTTCCACCGGCCGAACCAGGAAGCCGGCACGTTGCGACAGCAGGGACGACGCATCGCGGGCAAAATCGACGAGGATGCCACCGTCAACCGACATTGCATCGGCCTTGCGGCCGACCGGCGACAGCGCTGCGAGCCAGGGCTCGTCGGCAATGACCCGGTGGGCCGCCGCGAGCGCGTCGAGGTCGCCGGCGAGCAAGTCCGCTCCGTCCGGCCCGAGCTCCGCGATGATCTGGCAGGCAAGCCGGCCGTCACGGCTTTCGCCGTCGATCCGCGCCGGCTGCAGGTCCTGGTGCAGACGTCTCACTGTCGCGGCGTCCGGCAGGGCCGCGATTTCCGGGAGCGCGTCGTCGACATATGCGAGATCGGCACCCAGCCGAACACGCGCCTCACGGGCCTGCTCGACCGCCGCAACCAGAAGGTCGTTCTCTCTCACGAATCGTGACGGCTGGTCGGTGAACCAGGCATAGGCGTCGCGGTCGGCGATCAGCGTCGTCAACGCGTCGAACGGCAGGTCGGGGACACCGGATGACCGCAGCATGCTGCGGCTGGCGATGTCTGCGAACGCATCATCGAGACGTGATATCTCGACGCTGGTCGCGAT
This sequence comes from Bradyrhizobium sp. SZCCHNR2028, assembly GCF_032380995.1. Taxonomy (NCBI): domain Bacteria; kingdom Pseudomonadati; phylum Pseudomonadota; class Alphaproteobacteria; order Hyphomicrobiales; family Nitrobacteraceae; genus Bradyrhizobium; species Bradyrhizobium sp. SZCCHNR2028. Next base: position 13,448 of record NZ_JAUHJF010000033.1, read on the forward strand.
GATGTCGCGCTCCAGCCGATTGACCTGTTCCGCCCGCGCGCGCGGGTTCGTGGTCTTGAGGATCGACAGCAGCCGGCTGACGACTGTCTCTGCATGCTTCAAGACGTCCTTGTCGGAGCCGGTCAGATCGACGGTCAGATCACGGACGGCGCGCGGCAGCTTCTCGGACAACAGTCCGAGCGCAGCCTCGTTGCGCGAGACGACGAGAACGCGCAGGCCCATTGCGAGGTGATGGCAAACCAGGTTGACGAGGGTGGACGTGCGCTCGGACCCGCGCGCGCCTTGCACGACAAGTCCGTCCGATCGCCGGAGCTGTCGCACGATCTCCATCTGGTCGGAGTTCGTCGGCAGCGGAAAGAACAGGTCGCCGTGATCCGCCGCGATCTGCGCATCCGGCCCGACGTCGATCGGGTCACCGATCACGCCGGATAGACGACGGCGCGCGCCGTCATGGGCTTCGTGGTCCGGCGCGCCAAGCAGGAGGCGAGACAGTGCGGCCAGGCAGCAAGCGTCGCCGGGCGCGTATTCGATCGCTCGCTTCAGTCGGTCGATGTCGCGCAACAGCAGTGCGTCCGAGCGCGGCCGCGCAAAGATCACCCAGCGATCGGAGACGACCAGTTGCTCGTCCTCCTCGGGAAGCAGCAACGCGGAGTCGGGCATGGTGGGACAGTAGATCCCATGCGGGTCGAGCTGTGAGCCGATGGCGCTGAGAACCGGCTCGAAGCTGGCGGGCTGGAATGGCGAAAGCTCGTTGCCGCGCTCGATCGTCTCGAGCAACTGCTCGGCCGTTTGCCCCGCCAAGCCGGCCGCTGATGTCAGCGGTTCGAACGCCTTGAGATTGGCCGTCGCGCCGACCATGCGGGGCCGGATTCTGATTTCGGTGTCGGAGCCATCGAGGACCTCGATCTCGACCAGGCGTTCGAGCAGCGGCAGATCCAGCTCGCGGCCTTGTCGCCGCCAGCGTGACACGCCAACGCCCCACACGATTTCGCAGCTGCCATCGTTGCCTCCGGCTCCCGCCACGCGAGCCATCTCGCGCAATCGCTGGTGAACCGCGATGGTCTTGCGGCGTGGCCGCTCGGCCGCGGCCCAATTGGCCCACGAGCCGGCGAGATAGCGGTCCAGACGCTCGACGATGTCCGGGCGCTGCTCAAGATGCAATCGCACGCTCCAGAGCCCGGCGGCCACCCCCGGGCCGTTCGCCGGCGAGCAGTGCTCGGCGCGTGCGTGACCGGCCGCGATCAGCAGGTCTTTTTCCGCCGCGTGCACCGTGATCGTCACGCGCTGCCGAACCAGAGGGCGACGGTCCGGATCGCCGGACACGTCGATCCACATCGCCAGGTCGTACTCGACGGCGGGAGGATCGGTGGCGACCAGGCGTTCGATGGAGAGCCACACGGGGCCATCAGCATCGAACGTGTTGTAGGTAATGCCGGGCAGCTTCTCCAGCTCATGCTGATGAAACACGAAGCATTGTCCGCCCGCAAGCCGATGGTCAGACAGGCGCGCGACCGCACGTGCATCGCGCAGGATCATCTCGGTGAGATATCCAAGAACATTCTGCAACGGTCCGGCCGCCGGCTCCAACCGATGGACAGCGTTCATAGTGCCTCTCCGATGATAGCGGCGACCAAGCGAAGCAATCGGTTCACCCTCAACTCCCGTCCTGACGTTCGTCCCGCTTTGCAGAAAATTCCGTCACGCGCGTCGAAGAAGATGGACGTATCTGACTATTCACGATCCGATGTGGCCAGGCGACGTCTTTCGTCGACGGCATTCGAGGGAATACTGAAGCCAACGTCATATAGACCGCACTAACTGGCGAATAGTAGCGTCACGCAATGCGGCGTAATGATGGGAGCTAGTCCGGGCGTGTCGTCGGTCCTGAAAATTGCGCCAACTGATTTGTTATCATTTCGAGAACCGCCGCTGTCGGTTCGCGTAACCGGTTTAGAATCCCTTTAAAGAAGCCGAGCGTCTTTCCGGTTTGACCGCCTTGATCGGAAACGGCTGGTATTCGCGTGCGTAGATGCGGCATCTCCATGAGAGAAGCATGCGGCGTCTTGCCGCAATCTCAGTCGCGATCACTTGCGGTTTTTCGTCGGATTCCATCGCTTCGTCCGAGCTGCGCCATCGCGCCAACGCAATTTCTTTCGGAGTAGGGCCGTCGCTGACGAAGTGTGACATCGCTTATTACTTCGCGATGCAAAGGCATGAATGCAGCTCTACGCTGCGCTACTCGGCGCTTCGCACGCCGGACATGAACCCAGCAGCAATTATCAATGACTGAAAACACTTAGCCAGATCTCGGCAGGGTCCGAGCGATTGGTAGGCCCAGCCGCGCCTCTGCCGCGCAACGAGCGCCGCCCAAGTGCTGACACGCGAGCATCCCCGACGAGCCCAAGTATCGACATCGCGGGCTTCTAGCGCGAATGGCTCGCAGTCGCGCACGAATTCTGTGCTCACGGCGGCGCGGGCGAAGGGGATGCACGTCCGCGTATCATCATGGGGAGGTTTGACTGATGGTCTTGATTAGCTGCAGCGGAAGGCGCGCAGATTGCTCCGCGTCTTCACACGACGGCGCTTTGAGTATTGGCAAAGGCGGCGGCCCGCTTCGCGGCCGCGACCGACTCCTGCCATCTCTGCTTGCCGCGGTATCGACATTGGCGTTGAGCGCGGCAGCAGCCCAGGCGGCCGAAGCCGGTTCGGCGCGGTCCACGGACGGGGCAGCCGTCAAAGCGCTGATGGCGAAGCTCGAGTCCATGGAGCAGCGCATCAACAGCCTTCAAGTCGAGCTCAAGGACGCCAAGGCAAAGAAGACGACCAGCGTCGGGCAGTCCGCATCACTTGCATCCCGCCGCCCGTCCGATCCGATGCCTCTGATCGGCGCCAAGGACGCGCGTGCCGGCGGCGCGAAGGCATCCGACAACGCACAGGCTGCATCCAGGCTGCCGGTCGGCAATGCCATGGCGCTCGCCGACCCGAAGGACGTCAAGGCCAGTGGAACGAAGGCGGCTGATGCCGCACCATCGTCGTCCCCGGCATCACGGCTCGCGGCAGCGTTCGCCGATTCGGATTCCAAGCCGCGATCTCTCCCGGCAGCCGATCTGAAAGCGCCTGCGCCGCAGCCCAGCAGAGACCTGTTCGGTGCCGCGCCGTCGCCGGTCCCCGGCATGAAGATCGGCATGTACGGCGAGATCAAGTTCGGCTCGGTGCAAAATCCCGCAGCTAACGGTCAGTGGCAGAACGGCTTCGACATGGCCCGCCTGGTCTTGCTGCCGACCTATCAGGTCAATGACTCCATCACCTTCAACGCGGAGCTGGAATGGGAGCATGGCGGCATCGCGTTCGACAATGACGACAAGCTTCACGGTGCGGTCGAGGTCGAGCAGGCCTTCTTCGACATCAAGTTCAACGACCACTTCACCCTGCGCTCTCCGGGTATCGACCTGATCCCGATCTCCTTCACCAACCTGTATCACGAGCCGACGCTATTCTACAGCGTGCATCGGCCGGAGCTCGCCAACGGCCTGATCCCGACGACGTGGTATGCGCCATCGGCAGGATTTCATGGCAAGATCATCGATGGCTTGAACTACCAGTTCCAGGTCAGCCAGAGCGCGGAGGACTTCGGCGACGGATTCGATCATCGCGGCGACAATGGCCACATCAATCCGGGCGGCTATGAAGGCGGCATCAGCGGCTCGGAAGCGCTCGCGCTGTCGCGAGCGCCGATCGGCGACTATCGGCAGCTGAGCAACGAGCTCGCCTATACGCTCCGGCTGAGCTACACGCCATCGTTCCTCCCCGGCTTTGCCGGAAGCTCGGCGATCTATTATTCGCCGAATGTCACGCCGCGGGGCGCCTATGCGACGCTGCCGGACGGCAGCGAGGTGCCGCTCGGCAAGAACGCGATGACGATCTTCAATACCGAGGCTCGCTATCGCGTTCCGAACACCGGGCTGGAGCTGCGGGCTGAATATGCCCACGTAAACTTCTCCAATCCGGAGAACCTCCGCGCCAACAATGATCTCGTCGACGACAACAACGTCGGCAAGAACATGTGGGGCTATTCCGGCGAGATCGCCTACCACTTCAGGGCGCCGAACGACTACGACATCGTGCCGTTTTACCGCTATACCCGACAGAATTTCCAGACGTCGGGCATGCTCGGCTCCGATCTCACCAACGGCCTGAACAACATCACGGGCAGCGGTGACATGACGTTCCACGATGTCGGCATTGCCGTGTTTCCCAATCCGAGCCTTGTCTACAAGCTGAACTACACCAAGGTGATCGATCACAGCGCGGCGGGGGCGATGTCCGATCGGGTTCTCGCGGGCGTCGGCTGGCTCTGGTAGCCGACCGGCGCGAGCAGGGGCCGCGGCCTGACGGCAGCGGCGTCTCCTCGCAAGACACAGGTTGGAGGACCCGGGCGGAAAGCAGTCGCTCTCCGCCCGGGCGTGCCTCGAAACGAAGAACGGACTCGGCAGATCGGGTGGGCGGGCGAGTGGTTGAGATTGCTGATTTGAGCGCAGGTTGGCTGCGATGCCGCACGCTCGCAACGCTGGTCATGACGTCGATCGCGTTGGCGGGCTGCAACCCGGCGACGCTCGGCAGCGATAGCCGCGGTGATGACGTGCTTGACAAGGTGGGCCGGATCGACCTTTCGCCGCGCTATCCCAGGCAGGCGATGCCGGAGCAGTCGCCGGCGGCGCGGCGCGCCCGTGCCGAAATCTATGGTGGCAACGACGATGCACGAGATGCCAGGGATGCGCGAGCGGAAGCGCCGGCCGCGGGCTCGCTTCCGATCCAGCAGGTGGCGGCGCATTCGCAGCCGGTTGGCAACGGGTTCGAGCTGAACTTCGAGAATACGCCGATCGCGACGGTGGCCAAGGTCGTGCTCGGCGACGTCCTCGGCGTCGGCTACACCATCGATCCAAGGATCCAGGGAACGGTCAGCCTGTCCTCGGTGCGCCCGGTCCCGAAATCGGACGTTGCCTACGTGCTCGAGAACGCGCTCCGGCTCTCGGGGACGGCGCTGGTTCGCGACAACTCCGGATACCGGCTGATTCCGCTCGGCGACGCGGTCGGCGCCGGCAACGTCGATCCGGCCGGAGGCTCGGCAGAGCCTGGCTACGGCATCTCCGTGCTGCCGCTGCAATATGTCTCCGCCCCGACATTGCTGAAGCTGCTCGACAGCTTTGCGCTCAAGCCGGGCACGGTGCGCGCCGATCCGGGTCGCAATCTGCTGCTGATCCAGGGCACCGGAGCCGAGCGTCGCACCGCGATCGATGCCGCGCTGAGCTTCGATGCGGACTGGATGCGCGGACAGTCGGTCGGGATCTTTCCGATCGTCAATGGCAATCCCGAGCCGATCGTCGCCGAGCTCGAGAAGATCATGGACACCGGCGACAGCGGGCTCGGCCAGAACATGGTCAAGTTCCAGACTGTCAGCCGGATGAACGCCGTCATGGTCATCAGCCGCAAGCCGGCGCTGCTGCACACGGCGGAGACCTGGATCAAGCGGCTGGATGCCGGCAACACGCTGCGCAACAGCGTCCATGTCTACCGTGTCAAGTATGGCGAGGCGCGCCAGATGGCGCGGGTGCTGAACGACATGTTCACCGGAAACGCGGGCAGCGCGGCCGAGGGATCGTCGACTGATCTCGCTCCCGGGTCGGGAGCATCGTCGAGCTCGAGCAGCGAGCGGCTCTCGGCCGCCGGGACGACGGCACAGTCGGGCGGCTTCGCGAGCCAGCAGCAGGGCAACACCGGCCTTGTCGCCAACCGCGGCTTCGGCGGGACGCCGCCACCGACCCAGGCTGGCCTCGACGCGGGATCGGAATCGCGCGCAACGGGCGCGGGCGGCAAGCCGCTCATGGAGGGCGTGCGGATCACGCCCGACGTCGTCAACAACACGCTTCTCATCTACGCGGACAGGGAGAACTACCGGCTGATCGAAGCTACCCTGCGTCAGTGCGATCGTCCGCAGCTGCAGGTCGCAATCGACGCGACGATCGCCGAAGTCACGCTCAACGATTCGCTGAACTACGGCGTGCAGGCCTATCTCACCAGCAAGAATCTCGGCCTGAAGCCCGACCAGGGGTCAGCGCTCAACACCACTTCGACATCGGCGCCGGCAACGGTTGCCTCGGCCGCGGGAACGATCACCAACGCCTTTCTCAGCCGCGCCTTTCCCGGGTTCAATTTCCTGGTCGGGTCGGAATCCCAGCCGAGCGCGATCCTGAGCGCGTTGCATACGGTCACCGACGTCAAGGTGCTGTCCAACCCATCGCTGGTGGTGATCGACAACCAGGCGGCGACTTTGCAGGTCGGCGATCAGGTGCCGGTGTCGACCGGCAGCGCGACGGTGCTCACGACCAACAACACGGTCGTCAACACGATCGATTACCGCAACACCGGAATCATCCTGCGGGTCGCTCCGCGGGTCAACGAGAACGGCAACGTCCGGCTGGAGATCGAGCAGGAGATCAGCAACGTCTCGCCGCAGACCGCCAACAGCCTCACGCCGACGGTAGCGCAGCGCAAGGTGAAGAGTTCGGTCGCAGTCGCCAGCGGCCAGACCGTGCTGCTGGCCGGTCTCATCAGCGAGACCCATCAGGGCAGCCGCAGTGGCATTCCGGGGATCGACCAGATCCCGGGTCTCGGCGACCTCTTCAGCAACAACGACCGCAGCCGCGGGCGGACCGAGCTGATCATCTTCATTCGCCCCCAGATCATCCGCGACGGCACTGACGCGCACTACGTCGCCGAGGAGCTGCGCTCCAAGCTGCGCGGCACGATAAGGCCGGTGTCGACGAGTGCGCTCCAGGCGCCGCGGAGCAATCGATGACGAGGCAAGCGACGGCCGCCTTCGCCATTCTGGCGCTTGCCTTGAGCACCGCTCCGTCCGGCGCGCGGCCGAAGGGAGACGGATGGGCCGCGCTCGCGCATGGCGACTATGTCAGGGCGGCGGCGTTGCTGGCGCCGATGGCGCAGAGTGGACATCCGCGCGCCATGACCGCGCTCGGCTACATGTATGAAAACGGGTTCGGCGTCCCGCAGTCCTACGAGGCGGCGGTCGAGCTCTATATCGGAGCCGCCGAGCGCGGCGATCCGACGGCGCAGCACCTCTTGGGCCTGAGCTACGACAAGGGGCATGGCGTGTGGCGGGACCATGTGCTGGCCTACAAATGGCTGAGCCTGGCAGCGGCTGCCGCGCCCGTTCCCCTGCGCGAACCTTATCTGCGAATTCGCGATGCGGTCGCACTCAAGATGTCACCTGATCAGATCGTCGACGGTCAGCGCCTCGCGCTCGAATGGCGGCAGACACAGACGACCAGGGTTGGTGCGGCCGCATCGGATTCAGGTTTGTAGTTCTTCTAATCAGGTCATCGCAGAAGTGTCATCTTTGACATCGACAACGAACCGTTCAACGATCCGGCCCTCGGCAATGAGGTGATCGACAACGATCCATCACGGGACGCGCCATGAGCTCGACTCCTCTTCTCCGATTTGCTGACGATCTGCAGGGTGGCGGAGGGGCGGACGGTCTCGCCGCTCGACCGGTCGGCGCGGCGCGCGAAGGCGCGGGGATGAGATCAACGGCGGCGACCGACGCCGCAATTCCCGAATCCGCCGACGACATCGCGCGACAGCTCGGATTGCCTCGGATCGCGCTGTCGGATCTGCTGGCGTCCAAGCCGCTGGCCGAGCATTTTTCACGGCGCTTCCTGCGCGAGACGATGGTCTTTCCGTTCCAATCCGCCGGGCACGGACCGTGCCTTGCGGTGGCCGATCCCCGCGACACCGCGGCTGCACGCGCCGCGGAGCTGGTGTTTGGCGGCGCGGTCGAGCTGGTGGTGGCCTCCACCGAGGACATCGCCACCGCGTTGAACCGGCTCGCGGGTGATGACGAGGTGCCTGCGCGCAACGAGGTGGCTGCGCCGCAACTGCGCGACGACGACATCGAAAGCCTGCGCGACCTCGCCACCGGAGCGCCGGTGGTGCGCGCCGTCAACGATCTGTTCGAGCACGCGGTCGAGCTGCGCGCCAGCGACATTCACGTCGAAGCGATGCGGAGCGGGTTGTCGGTCCGGATGCGCGTGGACGGCCTGTTGAAGCCGGTCCCTGAGCCGTCGGGCGTGCTGCCCCAAGCCGTCATCTCGCGCATCAAGATCGTCGCCGGGCTGAATATCGCCGAACGGCGCCTGCCTCAGGATGGCGCTGCGCGGCTCCGCGCCGGCCGCTTCGAGCTCGACGTGCGCGTTGCCGTGATGCCGACGCAGCATGGCGAGTCGGCGGTGATCCGGCTGCTGCCGAAGGACCGGGGCCTGCTCGCCATCGAGAAGCTCGGCTTTGCCCCGCACGACGATCGATCGCTCCGCCGCCTGCTGGCGCTGCCGCACGGCATGATCGTGATCTGCGGGCCGACCGGCAGCGGCAAGACCACGACGCTCGCGACCGCGCTGTCGATCCTCAACGAGCCGACGCGGAAGATCCTCACGATCGAGGATCCGGTCGAGTATGAGATTCCCGGCATCAACCAGTCGCAGGTCAAGCCATCGATCGGGTTGACCTTCGCCTCTGCCTTGCGGTCCTTCGTCAGGCAGGACCCGGATGTCATCATGGTCGGCGAGGTGCGCGACGACGAGACCGCCCATGTCGCGGTCCATGCGGCGCTGACCGGCCATCTCGTGCTGACCACGCTGCACACCGAAAACGCTGCGGCGGCGGTGCCGCGGTTGCTCGATCTCGGCGTCGAAGATTTTCTGTTGCGATCGACGCTCCGCGCGGTGATCGCGCAGCGGCTGGTGCGCCGGCTGTGCGAGCGCTGCAGGTCGAAAAGGATGCTGAGCGCTGCCGATCTCTGCGTGGACCCGCGCTACGCAGCGGTAGGCTTCGACGTCGGCGAGACGGTCTATGAGCCGGCGGGCTGTGAGAGCTGCGGCGGTACGGGCTATCGCGGCCGGCTCGGCATCTTCGAGGTCCTGGAGCTGACTCCGGAGATCCGATCGCTGATCCAGGGCACGACCGATGCGGCCGCGATCGACCGCAGCGCCATTCTGAACGGCATGACCACGATGCTCGACGATGGCCTCGAAAAGTGCCGGGCCGGCGCCACGTCGGTCGCCGAGATCCTGCGCGTCACGACGTTACGGTGAGCCGGTGAGCAAGTTCCGCTATCGCGCACTGACCGAGAACGGCGACGTGGTGCACGGCACGATCTCGGCCGCGACGGCCAAGGAGGTGATTGACCGGATCGAGTATCTGCGGCTGTTGCCGATCGAGACGGTCGAGGAAAAGACCGCGAGCTTCGTCGCGCGCGACATGCTTGCGCTGCTCGGCGGTCCGACCCACGGCGATGTCACGACCTTCACGCGCGATCTGGCGCTGTTGTTGAAGGCCGGGGCACGGCTCGAGGAGTCGCTCGAACTGCTGGCCAGCGACGCCGATATCGGGCGGCTGCGTCCGATCATCGGTCGGTTGCGATCCAGCGTGCTGGCGGGAGAAAGTTTCGCCGAAGCGCTGTCGCATCATGCTGTGCAGTTTCCTGCGATGTATGTCGCGCTGGTGCGGGTCGGTGAGGTCTCGGGCACCCTCGATCACGTGCTCGACGTGCTCGGCGCCGAGCGGGCGCGCGCGGAAGCCATGCGTCGCAAGCTCAGTGACGCGATACAGTATCCGCTTTTCGTCCTGATCGCCGCGTGTCTGGTGATGCTGTTCTTCTTCATCGTCGTGCTGCCGCAGTTTTCGGCCGTGCTGCGCGACTTCGGCGCCAGGACCGATGCCACCATCAACACGTTTCTGGACATCTCCGATTTTGTGCGCGGCAACGGCACGGCGATGGCGCTATCGGCAAGCGCGCTGATCGCTGTAGGTCTGCTCGCTTTCAGCCGCGCCGGCGTACGGGCTGCGGTGATTGCGCGGCTCTGCCGGCTTCCGGGTCTTGCGACCGTGTTCCGGTCGTATCGCACGAGCGTGTTCTGCCGCAATCTCGCGATCCTGCTTGGCAGCGGGCTGACATTGACGGCGACGCTGCGCATCCTGGTCGACATCATGTCGGTCACCGGCAGCGCTGCGGCGTGGAACGCCGCCGCTGACCGTGTTCGTCACGGCGGCAAGTTATCGGAGGCGCTGGCAGCGACCAACATCCTGCCGGCGATGGCGACGCGGATGATCCGGATCGGTGAGGAGACCGGGCAGCTTCCGGTCCTCGCCGGCCGCATCGCCGAGTTCTACGAGGCGAAGCTGCAACGCGGCCTCGATCGGATCGTCGGCATCGTCGGTCCGGCCGCGATCATTCTCATCAGCACCGTCGTCGGAGGTCTCATCGTCTCGGTGATGACGGCGCTCCTGTCGGTGACGCAACTCGTCGGGTAGCCCAAGATGGACCATCGCATGAAACAGGCAGGGATCAGCGGCAGCGCGCGGCGGACACGTACCGCGCGCGACGACCCTCAGAGCGGCTTCACGCTGGTCGAGATGCTGGTCGTCATTGCCATCATCGGAATGATCATGGGTCTGATCGGACCGCGTGTGCTGTCCTCCCTGAACGAATCCCGGGTCAAGACGGCCCGGATTCAGATTCAGAGTTTTTCCAGCGCGCTCGATCTGTTCTATCTCGACACCGGCCGCTATCCGACCTCGTCGGAAGGCCTGACCGCGCTGGTCCGGCCCGCCTCGACCATCCCAGGCTGGGCGGGACCGTATCTCAAGGGAGGAAACGTCCCGAGCGATCCCTGGAGCCACGCTTACGTCTACCGCTCGCCCGGGCAGCATGTGCCCTACGAGATCGTGTCGTACGGATCGGACGGGCAGGAGGGTGGCGTGGATCTCGCCGCTGACATCTCATCGTCGATGACGATCGGTGCCAGATAGCAATGGGGGGCCGCGACGGCTGCGAGGCCGGCTTCACTCTGATCGAGGTAGTCTGCGTGCTCGCGATCGTCGCGCTGCTGGCGTCCGTTGCGGTCCCCGCCGTATCGCGGCAGACCTCGCGGCCGCAACTCGAAGCCTATGCGGTCGAGGCTGCTGCGCTGTTGAAGGCCGATCGCAATGCCGCGATCAGGCGGGGCCTCGAGGTCACGACTCGCATCGATGCGCAGGCGCGGGCGCTCCGCTCGGGCGCGAACGGGCACGTCGTCCGCTTACCTGCGGACGTGCGGTTCGAGACGGTGCTGCCGCGCAGTTGCGACGAGCGGCCCGCCTTCGAGACCATCAGCTTCTTCGGATCGGGCAGGTCGTGCGGCGGCGTCATCACGCTCACCCATCTCGACGCCGGCTACCAAATTCGCGTCACTTGGCTGACAGGAAGGATCGAAGTTGTCTCAAACGCTGGTCTGTCGAAGCGATAGGGCGACAGCGGGATTCACGCTGATCGAGACGCTCGTCACGCTCGCGATCGTGGCGGTGTCGCTCGTCGCCATCGGTGCGCTCATGGGGTCCTCGGCGCGCGGCAGCAGGAAGCTGGAGCAGCACGTCGCGCTGGTGCAGGCCGCCTACGACGCGCTGTGGCTGGCCTTTCCGTCGCGCCTGCCGCCGGCATCTCCGACGCAGTCGGGGGAGGCGACGGCACATCTCTGGCGCGCGCAGGCGGAGCCCTTCCCCGTCGATATCGGCGCGCCGGGCGGCGCATCGGCCTGGATCCCGCAGAAGATCATGCTTCAGGTGCGATCGCCATCGGGCGCGACCATGGAGCTGGAAACGGTCCGGCTGTTCCGGAGGCGGGCCGAGTGATGACGACACGGGTCAACGATCGTCGAGCAGGCTTCACGCTGGTCGAAGCCCTCGTCGCAATGGTGGTGATGGGGCTGCTGGTCTCCGCGCTGTTCGCGATCACGGCGCAATGGCTGCCGAACTGGAATCGCGGTCTGCATCGCATCCAGCGCAGCGAATCGGTGAGCGTGGCGCTCGACCGCATTGCCGCCGATATCGCGGCCGCCGAGTTCATGAGGCCCGATGGGCAGGCTAGGTCCGTTCTGTTCGACGGATCGGAGACGTCGGTCACGCTCGTCCGAACGGCACTCGGACCGCAGCGGGGCCGGGGGCTCGATGTGATCCGCATCGCCGAGAGCGGCGGTGGCGACGACGTGGCGTTGACGCGGACCCGCGCGGCCTTCGCACCTGGCAGTGCGTCCGCCCGGGAGTTCGCCGATCCGGTCGTGCTGCTGCAGGCGCCGTACCGGGTGTCGTTCGCCTATGCGGGGGCCGACCGGATCTGGAGTCCGTCGTGGCGCAATGCAGAGAAGCTGCCGGCAGCCGTGCGGGTGACGGTGCATGACGGAAGCCGCGGGAGCGCGCCGTCGCTGTCGCGGATCGCGGTCATTCGTGTCTCGGCGCCGGCCGACAGCGTCTGCCGGCCCGCGGACACCAATTGCGACAGGCAGGCGCTTTCCGCCGATGCGACGGTCGGGCGTGCCTCCGCGGCATCGAAGCCATGATCATGTGCCGAGACAGCCATCCGCGAGAGTCTGATCCCGATGATCGGGAAGGTGGCTTCGTCCTCGTGGCGGTGCTCTGGCTCCTGGTCTCGCTCGCAGGACTCGCGGGAGCCCTGTCCGTCTATCTCGTCAGCACCGCCCAGCGGCTGTCGCTCGACGATGCGCGCCTGCGATCCGCCGCGCTGGTCCCCGCCGGCCTGGAGCTTGCGGCCTACAAATTGTTGGCGTTGCCGAAGCCGCAGCGCCCCGCTGCCGGGGCCTTTTCGTTCCGGCTCGATCATGCGCAGGTCTCGGTCGCGTTTCGGTCGGAAGCAGCTCGCATCGATCTCAATCATGCCTCCAAGCAGATGCTGGCCGCCTTGTTCGAGGGTCTCGGCGCGCGCGCCGACAGGGCCGGCGAATATGCCGAGCGGATCGTCGGCTGGCGAACGCCGCCGGCCGAGACCGCTGCGGACGCAGGGCGCGATCTCTACCGTACAGCCGGCGCGAACTACATGCCGCGCACCGCGCCGTTCGCAAATGTCGAGGAGCTTCGGCTGGTGCTCAACCTGCCGCCGGCGCTGGTCGACAAGGCGATGCCCTTCGTGACCGTCTTCAGCGGCCGTAGCGAGATCGACCCGCTGGAGGCGGCCCCCGAGGTTGTGGCCGCGCTTCCCGGGATGACGCCGGATCAGCTGAAGAGCTTCCTCGAGCAGCGAGCCGGCCTGCGTCGAGACGTCAGGTCGCTCAACGCGGCGCTCGGTCCCGCACGCGCCGCAGCGACGCTGGAGGTCGCCGATGCCGTCCGCGTGTGGATCACGATCGGCTTTGACGGCGGTCGCCGGGCCGCAACGGAGGCGGTCATCCTGCTGGGCGATGGTGACGATCCTTACCGGGTGCTGTCGTGGCGCGATGACGTCGATGCTCCGGGTATGCTCAAACAAGCGGGGAGGGCGCCGAGATGACGATGTCGACGAGAGTGCGCCGCGAACTGGCGGCCTGGATCGGCTCTGTCGCCGAAACCATCGTCGCCGCGATCGGCCGGCTCAATATCAGGCCGGGGATTCGGCTGATCGAGACCGAACGGAACGTCTTCATCATGCGGATGGTCGCGCGGCCTCGGCGACCGGTCCCGCCGGATTGTCGCGTTCGTCTGCCGGACGGCCACGAGGCCTTTCCCGCACTTCCCGAGAGCTGGAAGACAGTCCTGCGCGGCAGCCGGATCGAAGTGGTGCTGAGATCGGACCGCTTCCTGTGGCGGCCGCTGGATCTGCCCAAGCGGGCCGTCGAGTTTCTCGATGCCATGATACGCTCGCAGCTCGATCGGCTGACGCCGTGGTCGGCCGAAGAGGCCGTGTTCGGCAGGACTGCGCCAGTAGAGATATCGGGTGAGCGCATTCGGACCATGGTGATCGCAGCACCAAGAGCGAAGCTGGATCCGCTCATTCGCCTTGCCGAGTCCTGGCGTGCCGGATCGATCGTCCTGTTTGCTGCGCCCGAGACGGCGCCGACGCCGCGTGACGACCGGCTCATTGCGTTCAGCGAAACGAGGCTGACCGAGCAGCGCCTGGAGGGAGCGCTCGACGTCGGCCGTATCAGTCGCGTCCTCACCGCGCTCCTGATGGTCGCCGCCCTCGCGGCGGCGCTGTCGTTCGCGACAACGAGCCTGCTGGGAGGACATCTGGACGAGCAGCAACGCCAGCTCGCGCAGAAGATCTCGGATCGGCGCGCAGCGCTGCGCCTCGATCTGCAAGGGGTCGACAGTGCCGCGCTGCGTGGCCTGATGCGACGCAAGCAGGAGACTCCCGCAGCGGTCGTGCTGCTGGAGGCGCTGTCCCGGCTCCTACCGGACAACACCTACGTGACCGAGTTGCGGATCGAGAAGGACAGGATGCAAATCGTCGGCATGACCCAGGACGCGCCGGCGCTGGTCAAATTGATCGAGCAGTCGGCGCACTTCACGCGCGCGACCTTCTTCGCACCGACCACACGGTCGGCCGATGATCCCGGCGAACGGTTCCATATCGAAGCTGGCATCAAGCCGCATTTTGGACTCGGCACATGAGCATCGCAAAATTCGTCACGGGCCGTCCCGCAGCGCCGTCGGTCGCCGCCGCCGTCTATGGCGGACTGCTGATCGTGCTGATCGCTGCGACGGCGCTGCCGATCAAGAGCGTGCTCGATCAGCGCAGCGAGGCGGCCGCGCTCACCGATACACTCCGCCTGCTGGACGCCCACAGCATGGCGGCTGCACATCAGGACGGCAACGGCGATGCCGGCCTGACGGGATCAGCCTTCCTCGAAGGACCGACCGTGACGGTGGCAGGAGCTGCCCTGCTGCAGCGCCTCGGCGACGTGGTGACGCGTCATGGCGGCAGCGTGTCGTCGTCGCAGCTCGATGTGCAGGGTCCGCGGGCCAAGGACGGTCATATCAGCGTGAACGCAAACTTCGAGACCCCTCAGTCCGCCCTGCAGCCGATCCTCTACGATCTGGAGGCCGGCATGCCATGTCTGTTCGTCGATGAGCTGGTGGTTGAAGGGAACGCCCCCTCGGCGGCCTCCGGCGGAAAACTGCGCGTGCTGATGACGATCTCCGGACAGTGGCAGGGCCCGCAATGAGCAGTCTCGCAAGGCTTTGCATGATCGGCTGTTGCTGCGTTCTGGCGACGGCTTCGGCGTTCGGCATCGCTCATTCGACCGGCCTGGACGTCTCGGAAGCGGTCTCCGCCGAACAGCCGAGCGGATCGGCGCAAGCCTCGTCCATCGCGCAGCGACCGCCGTCGCGCACCGGCAACCCGTTGTGGGGCATTCCGCTCGAGCAGCTGTCGGCAACGCGCGAACGCCCGCTGTTCTCGCCGTCTCGCCGCCCTCCGCCGACCGATGTCCCGCCGCCGGCCGTCGTGGCCGCTCCGGTGGTGCAGGAGCCGTCCGTTCCGGAACGGCCGCAGCTCGCGCTCGTCGGCACCGTCGTGAACGGGGACCGCGGCCTTGCCGTGTTCGTCGATACGAGCAGCAAGACGCCGTTGCGGATCAGAACCGGCGCAGACTATCGGGGTTGGACGCTGCGTCTCGTCGAGGCGAGATCGGTCACGCTGCAACGGGGCGAAGACGTCACCGTTCTCACGCTGCTGCCGACGCCGGCCCAGCCGACAAATTCAGCTAACGAAAGCTTTGCGCAGATGCCGTCAACCCCCACGGCGCCTCCGCTGGCTCAAGCAGGGTCGCCCTTTCTGTCGCCTGAGTCCAGGCTACTTCGGATGCATCAACGCCAACGTTCGGGACGCCGCCAATTGTGAGGATGGATCCGATCTGGATCGAGGCGCGACAGTGGACGCCGGACGGCCGCACCGGCATGCCCCGATCGAAGCCGATGCGGCTATCGGTCGGTGGCGCTCAGCGCTTGCACAATCCGCTCGTCAGCACCCATCCCTTGTCCGTGAGAGCCGCGGAGACGATGTCGAAATACAGGCGCTTGTCCGGATCGTCCTCCGACACGAACGAGACCTGGCACAGGAAACGGCCGCCCTCGTCGCCCTTGTCGCAGGTCGCCTCGACGATCTTGAGGCCCTTGTCGTGGCGGACTCCGGATGACGGCGCCTCCTGCTCATAGGCCTTCTGGATGATCTCGGTGGTCGGTGCTCCACAGGCCATGCCGGTCACGTTGCAGGCCCATGCGAGAACAACAGCAAGCAGCATCGTTCGGTCTCCTCGGGGCGGGGCACTCACAAACATGTCCGGCAGCGTTCGCGTCCGACACGATCTCATGAGCTTCATGGCGAGCTACGAGAGCTGGTTGTCGTTTTTGTGTCGCTGATGTCCGCCACGCGCACGACGCAGCCGGCTGGATGTGTAGTTAGATCGATTCTTAAACGCCGGTCGGCAATTCTCACAAAGCGAAAGAAAACGTCACAAAGGAGCCACCCGACGTAGCGACGAAGGCAGAGGGGGACGATGCGGCAGATCGGCTGATGAGTTCGGACTGCTCATTCGAATTCCGCATCCCGGGGACGGTGATCGTTCCTACCGGTGTATCTCGAGCCAGATGGGGATCAGGCATGTTAGTTGGGCGTGTGCGCAAGCCAACTCTGCGATTACTGACATCGGCGGCCGCGATGTTGGCCGGTTTGACCGTTGCGGGTCCTGCGGCGCAGGCCCATGATCTGGTCGAGCCGACGGTGTTCAGGAGCTGGCACGGCGTGCTCGATCTGCTGATGATCGCACGCCCCAAGCTGATCTCGACGATCACCTATGCGCCCCCTGGGGGCTCGTCGATGAACCCGA
Source organism: Bradyrhizobium sp. SZCCHNR2028 (assembly GCF_032380995.1). NCBI lineage: Bacteria > Pseudomonadati > Pseudomonadota > Alphaproteobacteria > Hyphomicrobiales > Nitrobacteraceae > Bradyrhizobium > Bradyrhizobium sp. SZCCHNR2028. The sequence goes on from NZ_JAUHJF010000033.1 coordinate 30,154, forward strand.
CCGGCTGGGTCTACGAGATCTGTCGGCGGCCCGCCTCAGGCGACAAATGTCCGGCCGGCGCCGCGGTGGCGGACTACGGTGGCGTGCGACTTGCCCTGCAGAAGGGGGATACGCTGAAGATCAGGCTGGTGAACCAGCTGCCGCAGCTCGACCCGGCCAAGGTGAATCACAACACCGATCCCGGTCAGGCCAATTTGTTTCGCAACCCGACCAACCTTCATACCCATGGGCTGATCGTCGAGCCGCGCGCGCCAACGCTGACCGACCAGACCTTCGGGGACTACGTCTTCGTCCAGATCTTCAATTCGGCCAACGGCATGCCGGTGCCGCAGACCACCCACCAGCACGGCTCCAACAAGATGGACTCCGCGGATTTCCGCATCGAGATTCCGCGCAACCACCCGTCGGGCCAGTTCTGGTTTCACCCGCACATCCATGGCATTTCGCTCAACCAGGTCTCGCAGGGGCTGGCCGGCATCATCTCGGTCGGCGAGGTCTCGGACTACGCGCATGGCGATGCCAGGCATTCGCCGTTTCCGGACGCGAGCGTGCGCCATCTGATCCTGAAGGATCTTCAGGTCGCGCCCGGCGGCCCGGTGCAGTTCGACGGCGGTCCGGTGGACGTCCAGCCGGGCGAGGTGATCAACCAGCAGGATCCGGGCTTCTGCGCCCAGTTTCCGGCAGACAGCTCCGAAGTGCGTGAAGGGTCGTGCCCGGGCGTCGATCTGTCGGCCGATGGCGGCTCCAACTTCTCCGGCGGCAAATGGTTCTTCACGGTCAACGGCCAGACGTTCCCGAAGATCAAGGTCACCGATCCCGATGGCGAGATCTGGCGGCTCACCAATGCGTCCGGCAGCCTGTCCTACAATCTTCAGCTGACCGATGACGAGACGCAGAAGCCGATGGTCATGCAGCTGATCTCGGTCGACGGCGTGAGCGTGAACCTGCCGCAGGATACGACGATGGACACCATGGTTCGTCTCGGCGGCGCCCGCTTCAGGGTCGTTCCCTGTCCGCCGTCGCCGACGTCGGGCTTCCATTCGAAGCCGGTCTGCGTCACCCAGATGGTCATGATGCCGAGCTCGCGCACCGAAGTGTTCGTCACCTATCGCGATCCCGCGACGGGTGCGATCGCCAGCCTCGGGCGGTCTGCCTCCGCGACCTTCAAGATGGCCGGACTGACGATGGGCAGCGGCGATCAGTGGCCGGCGGTCGATCTCGCCAAGGTGCACTTCCACCAGCGCGGTTGGCGCAACCACATCGCCTACGCCATGGACATCAGGGGCGACGCCTTGGCGACCATGCAGCCATCAGGCATCCTCGATGCCAAGGTGCCGTATGCGAACGCTGCGCCGCTGCGTGCCGGCTGCCGTCCGCTGCCGACGGGACATCGCCGCCGGATCTTCTTCGGCATCGCCGACCTGACCGACGACGGCACCTTCGGTCTCGGCTATGAGGAGGTCGATCAGAACGGCAACCCGGTGCCCGGCACCCAGCTTCCGGTGAGCCAGTTCGACCCGTCGCAGAACATCGTCTGCCTACCGCTCGCGCCGGGACAGCGCCCCGTCCACGAGACCTGGGAGCTGGTGCAGCTGTCGACGGAAAATCACAACTTCCACATTCACCAGACGCGCTTCCGGACCGTCAACAGCAAGGCGGGGGAGAACACGCCACTATCAGTATCGCTGAACAGGAGCATCGGCGGGGGCATGCTGCAGGACAACGTCCCGCTCGGCGTCGCGACTCCGAACGTCCCGGAAGTAATGGAATCCCAGAGCGGGGTCTGCAGCATCGAGCAGTGGCGGAACGGGCAGTGCACGTCGAAGCCCGTGGTGGTTGATATCCCGTTCTCACAGGTCGGCGAGTTCGTCTATCACTGCCATATTCTCGAACATGAGGACGGAGGCATGATGGCGAAGATCAAGGTCGTGCCCTCGCCCTATGGCGGCAATCCATGGGAGGCAATGAACCAGATGCCGTGGTAGTTGCGGCAGCGGTCTTCTGCCATGTCGTTCACGAGGTCGGCGCCACATCTGCGGCGCCGACCTTCGTTTGTGCGCAGCGATGCTCTTGCGCGGCTGCCTTACCGCCGCGAAGGACGATCGCCTGCCAAACGCGACGCGCTTTCCAGGTCTGGTTCGAAGAAGGAATTGCGCATTTTGAATCGGTCTAAACGGCTGCAAACGTCTTTGCATGACTTTGAAATGTCAGGCTCGCGTGCCGCAAGCTGCACGAGCGCGGTCCCCGCGACGTGGCGATCTGCAGCAACATTGTTATTCCTCAGCCGCTCCGGCAAATCGCCAACATCGACGTGGCAATTCGCCGCAATCGAAACACTACTCTCTCGACTGACATTCGGAGCCATTTGCAGCGCGCTTGGTTGCGAACGTCGCAAGGACGGAGGCAGACCCGCGAACGGGTAGGGCTGTTGCCGAGGCAAAGTGTGATCGATCGCTCGGGTTCATTGTCGCACTGAACTGGATGGTTCGGAGCGTCGCTGCTGCCGTTTAGACGGCTTCGCAGGAGAGGTTGACAGCGATTGATGCCCTGAGAAGACGAAAATGCGTTCGGCGAGGGAGGGCGTACCATGGAAACAAAGTCGAGGTGGACGAGATGAGCGATTGGTTGAAATGGACGGCGCCCGCAGTGGCCGTCATGTCGATCGCCGCACCGGCCCATGCCATTCAGTACATGAGCGTCGAAGAGGCGCAGAAGGCCGCTTTTCCGGGAGCCAGCTTTTCCGAAGTCCAGCCGGGCAGGGTATGGAAGGCGAGCAATGGCGGCTACTTCTATTACGATCACGTCGTCGGCAAGCACCTTCTGATCGACTACACGGTTGCCGTCGGACCCGACGGGCGGGTGCGTCGCGTCGACATTCTGAACTATCGCGAATCCTATGGCGGCGAGGTGCACGATGCCAGCTGGCTCGGTCAGTTCGTCGGCAAGAGCAGTCAGAACGAGCTTCGCATCAACTCCGACATTCGCAACATCTCGGGCGCCACGCTGTCCTCGACCCACTTGACCGAGGGCGTTAAGAAGGTGCTGTCGTATCATGCCAGCCACTTCCGCTAGCCTTCGACGAGCACGGGCTCTGCTCGGGACATTCGTCGAGATCGACGTCACGGATGCACACCGCTGCGATGCGGAAAATGCCGTTGAAGCTGCGTTCTCCGCGGTGACCGACGTGCATCGGCTGATGAGTTTCCACGATCCCGACAGCGACGTGTCGCGGCTGAACCGCGCGGCATCGAGCGGCGTCGTGAAGGTGCATTCCTGGACCTACGCCGTGCTGAAGATGGCGCTCGATGTGACCCATCACTCCGACGGCGCCTTCGACGTTGCCGTCGCCGGCGCGGGAAGGCCGTCTGTGGGCTCGACGGCGCAAGCGGATGTCCCGCAGTCGACTGCGATCGAGTTGCTCGCCGACGACCGCGTCCGTTTCCGCGATTCCGCCGTCAAGATCGATCTCGGCGGCATCGCCAAGGGGTTCGCCGTGGACCGCGCGATCGCGGCGTTGCAGAGCCGCGGCGTGCGCTCCGCAATGGTCAATGCAGGTGGGGACCTCGCCGCCTTCGGGCCCGATGCTCGCATCGTCCACATTCGCGACCCGCGTTTCCCAGACAGGCTTTTGTGCCAGGTCGAAGTAAGCAATGGGGCGCTCGCGTCGTCGGCGCGCCGCTTCGACCCGTTTCGATCGATGGAAACAATGGATACAGCGGTCGTCACGCCTTCGACCCGGCTGCCCACAGGGGTGGCCCACGGCGCCACCGTGAGCGCGCTAACCTGCATGGTTGCCGACGCCCTCACCAAGGTCGTGATGGTGGCTGGCCAACAGGCTGCGGCGCCACTGGCGCGCTTCCAGGCGAGCGCGATGTTGATTGCGGCGAACGGCGCCATTCATACGACACCGGACTGGCAAGGAGTTCACCAGCATGCGGCTTAAAGGCTTGTTTCGGTTCGCCCTCTACGGAATTCTCGGACTCTTGTTCGCCAGCGGGGCGCTGTGGATCTATGCCGATCAGATGAAGACCCGCACGGAGCTGGACAGCGAGATGTGGCAGCAGGCCGCCGCATTCCTGCTGAGCATGCATGGCGGAACTGCAATGGTGACGCTGATGCTGCTTGGGGCGCTCGGTCCCGTGCACGTCCAGCGCGCGTGGCGTGCCGGGAAGAATCGAGCGACCGGTATCGTCAGCCTCGCGATGTATGGTCTGCTCATCGCGACGGCGTTCGGGCTCTACTACGTCGGATCCGAAGCGCTTCGGCCCTGGATCAGCACGGTCCACATTGCGTTCGGGCTCGGCGTTCCGGCTGTCATCACCGCCCACATCATCGTCGGCCGCTCGAGCGTTGTCGCCACGGCTCAGTCCGTGCGGCCACAACGTGCGACCTCTCCGACCCTGGTTCCTGCCGACGCGCCTGCCGATGCCGATCTGGTCAACGTCATGAGCAAGGTAGGTTGACCGCATCCGGCGTTGGGCCGAGCAGGTCTCCATCCCGGCAACGACTTCCTTGCTCGCAGTTGGCCAGTCGCCGCATGGAGGAATTCTCCGAGCCGGCGGCCGCTGCGCCATATCGCCCGTTTCTTGCTGATCGGGTTGTACACTGGTACGCGCGCTGGGGCCATCGCGTCGGCTTCGCCTGAGCGCGACGGAGGCCGGTCATTCGTCGATCTCGATCGGGGGATCTTCTATCGCCTCGCGGAGGGCAAGCGAGCGACTAACAAGCGGCAGCCTCCAGTACCGATACCAGGACGGCTTTTGGCGCACATGCGGCGCTGGACGCGGCGCGGCGCAGTGCGTTCGCACTTCGTCGAATGGAACGGCCAGCCGGTCAAATCCGTCAAAACTGGATTTGCGACCGCGGTGCGGCTGTCAGGGCTGTCGCTGAGGGAGGGGAATATCTCGCCGCACACGCTGCGCCACACGGCAGCGACGCGGCTCATGCAGAGGCGCGCCGACCCCTGGCAGGCCTCAGGTTTTCTCGGAATGTCGGTCAAGGTACTGCTCGACACATATGGCCATCATCATCCGGATTACATGCGCGAGGCCGCGGCCGCGATTACGTCAAAGGACCGCAAGCAGAACGTATCGGTGGTCGAAACAGTGGTTGACCTGGAGAGGCACTTGGCCCGCAAGCCGTAAACTATTGACTTTGCGAGTGGGCCCGGCAGGACTCGAACCTGCAACCAGACCGTTATGAGCGGTCGGCTCTAACCATTGAGCTACAGGCCCCGCGGCGCGGAGGTCTTGCTGGCGGCGGGCAGGAGCGGGCCTGTCCGGCGCGGTGTGGAACCCCAACGACGGTTCGGGCTCCGTTTACAGCCTGGCCAGCCATCCGGCAATGCCGCTACCGGATCGTTTTGGCGCGCCGCCGTCGCCGCCGGCCCGGTCTCGGCCCGCCGCGACGCTAGTCCACCGAAACCCCGGCGAATTCCACCACCTTGCGCCACTTCTCGGTCTCGTCGACGACCAGCTTGCCGAACTCCGCCGGCGTCATCGCGCGCGGGATGCCGCCGGTCTCGGTGAGCCGTGCCACCAGCTTGGGGTCCTTCAGCGCCTCGCCGACCGCCTTGTTGAGAATCTCGACGATCTCAGGCGGCGTGCCCTTGGGCGCCGAGATGCCGTAGAAGCCAACCGATTCGTAGCCCGGCACGGTCTCGGCGATCGCCGGGACGTCCGGCACCGTCGGCCAGCGCTGCGGCGAGGTGACGCCGAGCGCGCGCACGCTGCCGCCGCGCGCCTGCTCCAGCGCCGTCGGCAGATTGTCGAAGATCAACTGCACCTTGTTGGAGATGATGTCCGGGAACGCCAGCGCCGAGCCGCGATAGGGCACGTGCAGCATGTCGCATTTGGTCATCGCCTTGAACAGCTCGGCCGCCATGTGCACCGAGGTGCCATTGCCCGAGGAGGCGAAGGCGATCTTGCCGGGGTTGGCCTTGCAATAGTCAATGAACTCCTTGACGGTCTTGGCCGGCACGTCGTTGCTGACCACCAGCATGTTGGTGAGCTGCATGATGCTGGCGACCGGCACGGTGTCGCGGATGAAGTCGTAAGGCAGCTTCTTGTAGAGCGAGGTGCTGATCGCGTTGTTGGGCGCGACGAACAGCAGCGTGTAGCCATCCGGCGGCGCGTTGATCGCGGCGGCTGCGGCGATGTTGCCGCCCGAGCCGGTGCGGTTCTCGACCACCACCTGCTGGCCGAGCCGATCGGACAGCCACTGCGCCATGATGCGCGCGACGATGTCGACCGGCCCGCCCGGTGCAAAGCCGATCAGCCAGCGGATCGGACGGTCGGGGTAGGCCGCCGCGGCCGGTTGTATCGCCAGGCATGCCGTGACCACCAGGCCGGCCAGGAACGTGCGCGCCCACTTCATCTCGTCCTCCCGAAGTTCTTGTCGTCGTCTTTGGCGACATGCTTCCATAGATCTGCACGCTTGCATACAAGCTTGTGTCGGACGCGCAGGCAGGGAAAGGCAGGCTCATGACGTCGTTGCGAATGCTCGGCCTTGCCGTTGCGCTGGTGTCCAGCGCCGCCGCAGCGCAGCAGGGAGGGAACGCCATCAGCAAGCTCACGATCAGTCTCGGGACCGCGACGCCAGGCGGCGGCTTTCCGCTCTATGGCGATGCCTTCGCCAAGGCCCTGAATGACGCCGATGCCGGGCTTGCGATCGTCACGCGCAACACCAAGGGCAGCAACGAGAACATTCCGCTGCTGGAGCAGGGTGAGCTCGATCTCGGCCTCGTCGCCGGCGAGCCGGCCTACCAGGCCTTCATGGGCATCGACCGCCCCAAGACGCGGCTCAAGATCCTGACCGCGATCTTTTCCAGCCCGGGCCTGTTCGTGGTGCGCGCCGACAGTCCTTATCGCAGCATCCGCGATCTCGTCGGCCAGACGGTGGTGTTCGGCGCCAAGGGCTCGGGCCTGCCGATCATGTCGCGCTACATGCTCGACGGGCTCGGCCTGCAGCAGGACCAGGACTTCAAGGCGATCTATCTCGACCGTGCTGGCGACGGCCCGGCCATGGTGCAGGACGGGCGCGCCGCGGCGCTGTGGGGCGCCGGCATCGGCTGGCCCGGCTTCGCGGCGATGGCCAAGGCGCCGGGCGGTGCCCGCTTCATCGCGCCGTCCGCCGAGGAGATCGCGCAGGTCAGGGCGAAGCACGGTTTCCTCAAGGCCCTGACGGTGCCCGCCGGCAGCTATGCCGGGCAGGACGCGGCGATCGATTCGATCGGGTCATGGAGCTTCGTGCTGGTGCGCGAGACCTTGCCCGACGACGTTGCCTACCGGCTGGCGAAGACGCTGCATGGCGCGGAAGCCGCGCTGTGCAGGACGCTGGCGCAGGCCTGCGAGACCACGGCCGCCAACACCGTTGCGGCAGCGCCCGATCTCGCACTGATCCATCCAGGCGTGATGCGATATTTGAAAGTGATTGGCGTTGCCAAGTGAACCGCTGTCGTCCCGTCGAACGCCGGCGTTCGCCGGGACGATGCCTTCATCGTTGCGGCGCCCTCACTTCTTGATCAAGGGGCACGCCGGATCGGGCGGCCCGAACGCGTCATCGCCTTTGATGGTCGCGAGGATCTTGTAGTAGTCCCAGGGATATTTGCTCTCCTCCGGCGATTTCACCTGCGCCAGCACGAGATCGTGCACCATGAGATTGTCGGCGCGCAGCTTGCCGTTGCGGGCGAAGAAGTCCTCGACCGGCGTGTCCCGCATCTTCGCGGCGACCGCGAGCGGATCGTCGCTGCCCGCCGCCTTGATGGCGTTGAGATAGTGCATGACTGCGGAATAGACGCCGGCCTGCCACATCGTCGGCATCCGGTTCATCTTGGCGAAATAGCGCTTCGACCATTCCCGCGTCTTGTCGTCCATGTCCCAGTAGAACGAGGTGGTGAGCAGGAGCCCCTGCGCCGCCGGCAGGCCGAGCGAATGGATGTCGGTGACCAGCGCGAGCAAAGCCGCCATCTGCTGTCCGCCCTTGAGCAGGCCGAACTCGGATGCGGTCTTGATCTCGTTCATGTTGTTGGGCGGGCCGGCGGCGATGCCGATGATCTTGGCCTTGGAGGCCTGCGCCTGCAGGATGAAGGACGACAGATCCGGCGTCGCGAATGGCGGCCGCACCGCGCCCACGACCTTGCCGCCATTGGCGGTGACGACGCTCGACGCGTCGCGCTCCAGCGAATGGCCGAAGGCGTAGTCGTCGGTGATGAAGAACCAGCTGTCGCCGCCGCGCTTGACGACCTCCTTCGCCGTGCCGGTGGCGAGTGCGCGGGTGTCGAACACCCATTGCATCGCGTAGGGCGAGCAGAACTTGCCGTGGAAATCGGCGGAACCGGTCGACTGGGTGATGAACAGCTTCTTCTTCTCGGTGGCGATGGTCTGCACGGCGAGGCCCACCGCGGAGACGGGCACGTCGACGATGAGATCGACCTGCTCGGTGTCGTACCAGCGGCGCGCGATCGCCGCGCCGATGTCGGGCTTGAGCTGATGATCGCCGACGATGACGCTGATCGGCTTGTCCAGCACCTTGCCGCCGAAATCATCGACCGCCATCTGCGCCGCGGTGACGGACCCTTGTCCGGTCGGCGTCGAGGCCGGGCCGTTCATGTCACTGAGCACGCCGATCTTGACGACGTTGTCGGAGATCTCGGCCTGCGCGGCGGTCGTGACCAGCAGCGCGGCTGCGGCCCACGCCGCCCGCTTCAAGCAGCTGAGTTGCAATCAGTCCTCCACCGATACCGGCATGATGCCGTTGTTTGTTCCGGCTCTGCCGGCCGGTCCGCCTATCTGCAATCAATCCAGGGCGGCCGTCAATCGTGCCGGACGGCGGAGCGGTGGAGCGATCCTGTGCGCTGCAACGCCGCAAGCAGCGAGGTCGTCGCGCACGCGCGCAGGCTCCTCGGCCGTTCAGGCCTTGGCGGTCATTTGCTCCTCGTGCGCAGCCTCCCACACCTCGCGCGCGGCGTCCGCATTCATCAGTGCGATGCCGACGCCCACGATCAGGTCGGGCCAGATCGAGGGCCACACAAAGGCGGTCACGAGACCGACCGCGATGATCGCGATGTTGGCGAAGGCGTCGTTGCGTGCGGACAGGAAGGCGGCGCGGGTCAGGCTGCCCCGGTGGTCCCTGACCCGCGCCAGGATCAGCGCGCAGCCGAGATTGACGATCAGCGCGCCGAGGCCGGTCACGGTGAGCGGCAGCGGCGCGGGCACGATCGGCGTGAAGAACTTCTCGCCGGCGGTCCACAGTCCGGCGATCGCCGGCGCCAGCAGGATCAGCGCCAGCACCTTGCCGAGCAGCGCCCGCCGCGGCGGGCTCCAGCGCAGCGCCAGCGCAATCAGGATGTTGACCGAGGCATCTTCCAGAAAATCGACGCTGTCGGCGAACAGTGACACCGAGCCGATCGCCAACGCCACGGCGAACTCGATGCCGAAATATCCGAGATTGAGCACGGCAACGGCGAGCACGGCGCGGCGGACCATGGTTGTCGCGTCCATCAGGCGTCCTCAATCCTCGAGAGCTGCGAGCCGCTCCGCCTCGGCGAGGTCGAGCGCGGTATTGGCATTGAAGAACGGATCCAGCGGAACCGACGGCCAGCTCACGGTCGCGACCTTGTAGCGCGCCGTGAAGCGGGTGACCTTCCGGATGTCCTCCGCGACCAGGGCGTGGCGAAGGTCCTCGCGCAGCCCGACCGGCCACAGCCCGATCACTGGGTGGATCTGTCCGCCGGACGCCGCCAACGCCAGTTCGGCCTGCTCCGCCGCCCGCGCTGTCGCCAGCCGTGCGACCAGATCACGCGGCAGGAATGGACAGTCGCCGGCGGCGCTCAGCATCCACCGTGCCTCCGGCATGTGCGCCGCAACCCAGTCGAGGCCGGCGAGAATGCCGGCGAGCGGGCCCGGAAAGCCGACGACACCATCTGGCACGACTGTCAGGCCGTTGCCTGCGAAGCGCGCGGGGTCGCCATTGGCATTGAGGATCAGCCGGCTGCACTGCGGCGCCAGCCGCGCGATCACGCGCTCCAGGATGGTGCGGCCGTCGACCATGCGCAACGGCTTGTCGCCGCCGCCCATCCGCTGCGCGCGACCGCCGGCGAGCAGCACGCCGGGGATCGAAGTCGAGGTCATGGCTGTCATCGCGGGTTCGTTACCACGACTGCTGCCAGGGCGTCAGCGTTGGCGCGCACGATCCACCATTTGAGTCTGCGGGGCGGCCGCACGCACCGGCATGCCCCTCGCTTACGGGCCTTGCCTGGTCCGCGGGGCTGCTGGCATGACAGCGCGAAGCGTGGACATGGCGTTCCACCCGGCCTTCGGGCCATCGATCGATTCCGCGCTCCTGGCTGTGCGAAAGCGCCGGGGCTTTTCTGGAGACCGCGATGAAAGTCATCGGCCTCGCCGGCTGGAGCGGCGCCGGCAAGACCACGCTGCTGACGCGGCTGATTCCTCATCTCAAGGGGCAGGGACTGCGCGTCTCGGTGATCAAGCATGCCCATCACAAGTTCGACGTCGACCTTCCCGGCAAGGATTCGTGGCGGCATCGCGAGGCCGGTGCCGAGGAGGTCCTCGTCGCGTCGGGCACGCGCTGGGCGCTGATGCACGAGCTGCGCGGCGCAAGGGAGCCGGCACTCGCGGAGCTTCTGGCGAAGTTGTCTCCCGTCGATCTGGTCGTCATCGAAGGCTACAAGGCCGGGCCGCATCGCCGCATCGAGGTGCATCGCACAGCCAACGGCAAGCCGCTGCTGTTTCCCGATGATCCAGGCATCGTCGGGCTCGCCAGCGACGGCGATGTCGAGACCGTGCTGCCGCGCGTTCATCTCGACGATATCCCGGCGATCGCGGCGCTCGTCCGCCATCTCGCGATGCCGCTGGCGGACGTTCTGGCGTTGTGCGACAAACTTGGTGTTCCGTGATGGAACTCGCGCGAGTTCGCAACGCCAGTGTTCCTGGCATCCCAGGAACCCAGTTCAGGGTTCCCGTGATGGTGCGGCCCGGTTGACGTGCCGGAACCGCTTGGCCATGGTCGCGCACATGATGATGACGAGGCTGGATCTGACGGGCCTGAAGTGCCCACTGCCGGTGCTGAAGACCCGGAAGGCATTACGGACGCTCAAGGCGGGAGAGCGGCTCGAAGTGTGCTGTACCGACCCGCTTGCGGTGATCGACATCCCGAATCTGGTACGGGAGACCGGAGATCGGGTGGAGAGCGTCGATCGCACCGAGCGCGGCATTCTGTTTCGGATCGAGAAGGCGGCGGGACCGGCCGGATGACCCGTGCGGCGGTGAACATCCTCTGCTGCAGGTTGCTCGAACTACGTAGTTCGTGCGTGCTATCTCGACGCATCGATGTGTCAAGGGATCGTGCTGCTTCCTATCGTCGCAGCGGCGTCAACCCGAGCTCACAACAATGCCGCGTTCTCAGTCCAGGCTTGCGACGCTGTTGCCAGGCAAGGACAAGTTGCTTCGTCTTCACGTTTCCGCGAGCGCGCGCATGCGGCCTTAAGCCGTGTCCCGTTGCTGATCGCCCGGACATCTCATTAGTTGATTCCATCAGGAATGGTCGTGACGCGTCCGGAAAGTAATCGAGAGCAATGTGGCTACAGCCGTGAGTGGCGGTCGCGTTGGTTGCACGTGAATTTGTGTGTTTGTTAGCAACACATTCCCGCTGCAGTGCGATCAATCCACGAAGATCGACCGATTATTACCATTTTACTATCGACAATTTGCCTCAGTTCTGCACCAATTGAGACGCTTCCGCGGAGGTTGCGGGAGACGAGTCATGCCCGCTGGGGAGCGGGCCAGGCAGAACAGCGGCACAAAGATGGTGAGGGCATAACGTCTCGGGTGGGGTGTTATGCGCATCGAGCCAATGATGAGCGTTTGTGCGTTGCGGGACTGCTCTGGTACGCGATAGCGGGCGGGGTGAGTGGGCGTATTGATTCTGATCAAGGGGACAGAACATGACGTTGTTGCGTTGGACGGGAGTCCGTAGGGGAGGAATGCATGGCTACCATTGAAAGCGCGGGCACGCTCCCGGGCTCGCAAGCGGGGATCTTCGATCGTGAGCACACGGTCGCCAAGGCGGGGTTCAACCGCTGGTTGGTTCCTCCGGCTGCGCTGTGCATCCATCTGTGCATCGGCATGGCGTATGGCTTCTCGGTGTTCTGGCTGCCGCTGTCGCGCGCGATCGGCGTGACCAAGACTCAGGCCTGCCCGGACATGACCCTGGTGCAGGAGCTGTTCACGACGACCTGCGACTGGAAGGTCGCAAGTCTTGGCTGGATGTACACCCTGTTCTTCGTACTGCTGGGTGGCTCCGCGGCGGTCTGGGGTGGCTGGCTCGAGCGGGCCGGACCGCGCAAGGCGGGTGCCGTTGCGGCCTGCTGCTGGGGTGGCGGCCTGCTGATCGCAGCGCTTGGCATCTATGTGCACCAGCTCTGGATGATGTGGGTCGGCGCCGGCGTCATCGGCGGCATCGGCCTCGGCCTCGGCTACATCTCGCCGGTGTCGACCCTGGTGAAATGGTTCCCGGACCGGCGCGGCATGGCGACCGGCATGGCCATCATGGGCTTCGGCGGCGGCGCGATGATCGGTGCTCCGCTCGCCAACCTGCTGATGAACTACTTCAAGACCCCGACCTCGGTGGGTGTCTGGGAGACTTTCGTCACGATGGGCGTGATCTACTTCGTCTTCATGATGATCGGTGCCTTTGCCTATCGCGTCGCTCCGGTCGGCTGGCAGCCCGAAGGCTGGACGCCGCCTGCGGTCAAGAAGGCAATGATCTCGGAGCACCATGTGCATCTCGACAACGCGCACAAGACTCCGCAGTTCTGGCTGGTCTGGTGGGTGCTCTGCTTGAACGTGTCGGCAGGCATCGGCGTGATCGGCATGGCCTCGCCGATGCTGCAGGAGATCTTCGCCGGCAAGCTGATCGGTCTGCCCGACGTCAGCTTCAACCAGCTCGACGCCGGCCAGAAGGCTGCGATCGCGGGCATCGCGGCAGGCTTTGCCGGCCTGTTGTCGTTGTTCAACATCGGCGGCCGCTTCTTCTGGGCGTCGCTCTCGGATCACATCGGCCGCAAGAACACCTATTACTGCTTCTTCCTGATCGGCATCGTGCTCTATGCGCTGGCGCCGACCTTCGCAGCGATGGGGTCCAAGCTGCTCTTCGTGGGGGCCTTCGCCATCATCCTCTCGATGTATGGCGGCGGCTTCGCGACCGTACCTGCCTATCTGGCCGACCTGTTCGGCACCCAGTTCGTCGGTGCCATCCACGGCCGGCTGCTGACCGCGTGGGCGACGGCCGGCATCATCGGTCCGGTGGTCGTCAACTACATCCGCGAGTTCCAGCTCGCCGCCGGCGTGCCGCGCGACCAGCTGTACAACACGACGATGTATATCCTCTGCGCCATGCTGCTCGCCGGCCTGATCTGCAACTTCCTGATCAAGCCCGTCGATGACAAGTGGAACATGAGCGCGGACGAAGTCGCGAAGTACCAGGCGGAGCTCGCCAAGAACGAGTCGGCGATCCAGCACGGGTCGTTCGGCATCGGCAAGGGCGGCCTCGACGTCAAGGCCGCCCTGTTCTGGGCCTTCGTCGGCGTGCCGCTGGCCTGGGGCGTCTGGAAGACGTTGGAAAGCGCGGTCAAGATCTTCTGACCGATCGACGATGATACAAACGGGGCGGCCGGATCGGCCGCCCCTTTTTTTTGCGCGGTGCTGCGCGGCCGCTAGGTGGAAGCTCGCTTACCGCGAAAGCGCCGAACCTCCTTGCACTTATTGATTTCCTATACGAGACGAATTCGGCCTCTCTCGCATTCCTACGCTGCTGGGCTCCATCTTCCGCCTTGCCGGCCGGATCTGGCGCCGGCCCGACGGAGAATGGACATGAGCGCGGTTGACCTGTTTCGCGAAGCCCGCGGCGCTATCGGCCTGAGAGCCATCCGGCGGCCGCATCCAATCAAGACGCTGCGCGGCATCTTCAGGACCATTCATGCCGCGATCGCCGCGGCCAAGCTGCGGCGCTTGCGCAACGAGCTGCTCTGTCGGCGCAGTTCCGTGGCGTCTCCGTCGCTGCCGGGTGATGCGAGAGTCCGGCCGCGGTCGCCGCAGATTGTTGACGACAAAGGGAGCTTCTGAACGATCGGTCCTCGCGGCACCGCGCGGTGGGCCCTCTCAACACCGGACCTCCTGCCTCCGTGACGCGGCTGCGGTGTGAGCGCTGAGCAGCGTCATGGCCTGCATGACGGCTGCCATCGTGGGAGAGTCCAAAGCTGTCAATGGCAGACGAACGCCGGCGGCGATGAGCCCCTGGAGACTGAGCGCGTATTTGACTGCGGCCGGCGTATCGCGGCTGAATGCCTCGATCAGCGGCAGCAACTGATGATGTAGCCGTCGCGCAGCGCTCCAGCGGGCGCGCTGACAATAGGCGAAAAGCGCGCCGCAGAGCTGCGGTGCGACGTTGGCCACCAGCGAGATGTTGCCGTCGCCTCCGGCGGCTGCGAACGGCACCGCCGTCGCATCGTCGCCTGATAGCAGGCGGAAGCCGACCGGAAGCCGCGATCGCAGATGTACGGTCCGTCCGATATCGCCGGTGCCGTCACGCAGGCCGACGAATTGCGCCCACCGCGCAAGGCGCACCAGTGTATCGTCGGGCAGTGCGCGTCCCGTGCGCGACGGGCAATCGTGCAGAATGACCGGCAGCGCCGTCGCGTCGCCGACGGCGCGGAAATGCGCGTAGATTCCCTCTGCCGTAGGTCGGTTGTAGTAAGGGACCACCGACATGATCGCATCCGCGCCGGCGGCTGCCGCCTGGCGGGTGTTCTGCACGGCCTGGAGCGTCGCGTTGGATCCTGCTCCGGCGATGACGTGGACCCGATTGGCGGCCGCCGTCACTGCCGTGCGAATGACCTGTTCGCGCTCTGCCGCGGTGAGCGTAGATGCTTCGCCTGCGGTCTCGCAGACCAGGATCGCGCTGGCGCCCGCTTCGATCTGCCGCTCGCACAGTCTGGCGAGCGCCGGGCGGTCGAGCGCACCATTGGCATCGAACGGGGTTGGAATGTCCGCGATGGTGCCGGCGAGCCAGCGTGCGGCCGATCCAGGGTGCATCCTGAGCGCATCGCTCATGCGACCGGTCGCCTTCCGCTCGCGAACAGCAGACCGATCGGAGCAAGCCGGCCATCGGCATCGAGCTCGATCGTGCGCGCGAGCTCGACGATGGTTTCCGGGTGGTGGCCGTTCTCGAACAGCGCATATTTCATCGCCTCGGCACGGCTCACGAACAGGCCGCCATAGAGCCCATTCTGCTCCTGGGCGACCCACTGGCCATGTCCGTTCTTGCCGATGAAGACGAGCGCGGGGGCCGGCATGTTGCACGATGGGGGTTCGAGACTTTTCACGGGACTGTTCCTTGTTGTGGTGTGAGCAGGCCGGTCGGAACGATCGGCGCTCATGGACGGCAATATCGAAGGCGAGGGGTAGGAATTCGAGATGGCGCCGCGTGCGATCGCATAAGAGCGGTGTAAGGGCGCTTAGTTTCCGGACGGCTGGATCAGCGCCATCACCGCGCAATAGAGCGCGGTGTAGCCGATCATCTCGTCCCAATGGTTCAGGCTCGCGGCGGACACGCGCTCCCGGCGCAGCATCGCGAGCACGGCACACAGGATCGTCGTCATCCAGAGCAGGGCAGCGAGGCTGCGACCGAAGCCGATGCTGCCGAACGCGGCGAACAGGATGAGGACCAACATTCGTAGCAGAAATCGAAGCAGCACCCTGGCGGCCGGAAGCTCCGTGGCCTTGTCAGCGGAAAGCAACATCGCGGCAATGACGGCGGCTCAGAAATTGTCGCAGCAGAGCAGGTCGGCGACCGCCGGCTCCGTCGTGATGCCGCGCCTTGCGTCAGGCTGCGAGACGCTCGGCTCGAGACGGCGGGCTTCGGCCGCGGCGTGGAGAATGGCGAGGGCGAGATCGCTGTGGCGGGCTTCAGCGCAACGATCGAGCCAGTCCGGCAATTCGCGCTGTTGCGACAATGCGCAGTGCCATTCGCCGTCATCATAGGCGATGCGGCGGAGCTGCCATTGCGGCAGTTGCAGCGCGATCAGCTCGAGCGCGGCATCGATCCGCGCCTCGACCTCCAGGAATCGTGCGATCCGCAGCCGGCGCCGCCCGCGCGCCGACAAGGGTGAGACTCCCTCGTCGTCGTCAAGCAAAGCCGCCAGCATCGCCGTGGTGGTCTGCGCGATCTGTGCCGGCTCCGGCACATCCGGTCGTGTCGTCAAGGCAGCCATGCTGGCCTCCCGTCGTCAGTGAGCGTTGGCCCGGTGGGCCCTGACCGGCAATGTGGCCGACGGCGCCGTAGGAATGCGAGAGGGGCGGAGGCTGAGAGAAATAAGCGGCGCATAAAGACGCCTCCGCCGTGCGGCCGCTCATATGCGGACGAGGCCCGCAGCCGGGCGATTTTGCCCGGGGAATGCCGCGGTCTTTATGAGATTCCTATAACTCAGCCGGTGGTGCCGTCTCGAAAACCTACGAGGCCCGATGCCATCTGTCCGCCATGGAACGGACCGTGGCTGCACCGGCGCTCGCGGCCGCTCCACGCATTGCGCGTCTTTCGCGCGCATGAGGAGCACACCATGCTTGACATCCTGATGCTGGCGCTGGCCGCCGGCTTCTTCGCCTTGGCGATCGGCTATACCTACGCCTGCGAGCGACTCTAGGAGACGCGCCATGATCTTCGACTATTCGCTCGCCGGCGCCGTGTCGCTCGGCCTTCTGATCTATCTCACCTACGCGCTGTTGCGGCCCGAGCGGTTCTGACCGCCGGCTCTCGCACCTTCAAGGACACATCCCATGACTGTGATCGGCTGGATCCAGATCTTGCTTTACTGCGCCGTCATCGTCGCGCTCGCCAAGCCGCTCGGCTGGTACATGACGCGCGTCTTCAATGGCGAGCGAACCTTGCTCTCGCCGGTGCTGCGGCCGGTGGAGTCCGCGATCTATTGGATCGGCGGCGTCGACGAGCGGCGCGAGCAGCATTGGCTGACCTACACGGTCGCGATGCTGCTGTTCCATGTCGGCGGCTTCCTGATCATCTACGGCGTGATGCGCTTGCAGGCCGTGCTGCCGTTCAATCCCGCAGGACAGTCCGCGGTCGCTGAGGATCTCTCCTTCAACACCGCGATCAGCTTCCTGACCAACACCAACTGGCAGAACTACGGCGGCGAGAGCACGGTCTCCTATCTCGTGCAGATGCTCGGCCTGACGCACCAGAACTTCCTGTCGGCCGCAACCGGCATCGTGCTCGCGATCGCGCTGATCCGCGGCTTCTCACGCGCCTCGGCGCGGACCGTCGGCAATTTCTGGGTCGATGTCGTCAGATGCACGCTCTATGTGCTGCTGCCGCTCTGCATCGTCTACACGCTGTTCCTGGTCTGGCAGGGCATCCCGCAGACGCTCGGGCCCTATGTCGAGGCGACCACGCTGGAAGGGGCGAAGCAGACCATCGCGGTCGGCCCGGTGGCCTCGCAGGTCGCGATCAAGATGCTCGGCACCAATGGCGGCGGCTTCTTCAATGCCAACGCCGCGCATCCGTTCGAGAACCCGAACGCGCTGTCGAACTTCATCCAGATGCTCTCGATCTTCGCGCTCGGTGCCGGCCTCACCAACGTGTTCGGCCGCATGGTCGGCAATCAGCGCCAGGGCTGGGCGATCCTCGCCGTGATGGGCGTCCTGTTCATCGCCGGCGTCGCTATCACCTACTGGGCCGAGGCCAACGGTACGACCACGTTGAACGCGCTGGGACTGACCGGCGGCAACATGGAGGGCAAGGAGGTCCGCTTCGGCATCGTCGCCTCGTCGCTGTTCGCCGTGATCACCACGGCGGCGTCCTGCGGCGCCGTCAACGCCATGCATGATAGCTTCACCGCGCTCGGCGGCATGATCCCGCTCATCAACATGCAGCTCGGCGAGATCATCGTCGGTGGCGTCGGCGCCGGCCTCTACGGCATGCTGCTGTTCGTCGTGCTCGCGATCTTCGTCGCCGGCCTGATGGTCGGGCGCACGCCGGAATATGTCGGCAAGAAGATCGAGGCCCGCGAGGTCAAGATGGCGATGCTGGCGATCCTGGTGCTGCCGCTGATGTATCTCGGCTGGACCGCGGTCGCCGTCGTGCTGCCCTCGGCCGTGGCGTCGATGGCCAATGCCGGCCCGCATGGCTTCACCGAGGTGCTCTACGCCTTCACCTCGGCGACCGCCAACAACGGCTCGGCGTTCGCAGGACTCACGGGCAACACCTTCTTCTACAACCTCACGCTCGCGTCCTCGATGTTCGTCGGCCGCTTCTTCATGATCATCCCGGCGATGGCGATCGCGGGCTCGCTCGCGCAGAAGAAGTCGATCCCGCCCTCGGCCGGCACGTTCCCGACCACCGGCGGCCTGTTCGTCGGCCTCGTGGTCGGCGTCATCCTGATCATCGGCGGCCTCACCTTCTTCCCCGCACTCGCCTTGGGTCCGATCGTCGAGCACCTCGCGATGACCGCCGGCACCGTGTTTTGATCTCGGAGCAACCTCCATGGACACCATGAAACTGCAGAAGCGCTCGTCGATGTCGACGATGCTCGACCCGAAGATCGTGCTGCCGGCCATCAAGGCGGCGCTCGTCAAGCTCGACCCGCGGCTGATGATCAGGAACCCCGTGATGTTCGTGGTCGAGGTCGTCGCCGCGCTCACCACGGTGATCTTCCTGCGCGACGTCGTCACCGGCGGAGCGAACCTCGGCTTCACCTTCCAGATCATTCTCTGGCTGTGGTTCACCGTGCTGTTCGCCAACTTCGCCGAAGCGGTCGCCGAAGGCCGCGGCAAGGCGCAGGCGGATTCGCTGCGCAAGACGCGCACCGAGAGCCAGGCCAAGCTGCTGACGGGCACGAACCCGGCCGATCACACCTACAAGCTCGTGCCCGGCACCAGCCTGAAGGTCGGCGACATCGTGCTGGTCGAGGCCGGCGACACTATCCCCTCCGACGGCGAGGTGATCGAAGGCGTCGCCTCGGTCAACGAGGCCGCCATCACCGGCGAGTCCGCTCCCGTCATCCGCGAATCCGGCGGCGACCGCTCGGCGGTGACCGGCGGCACCCAGGTCCTGTCGGACTGGATCCGCGTCAAGATCACGGCCGCGCAAGGCTCGACCTTCATCGACCGCATGATCAAGCTGGTCGAGGGCGCGGAGCGGCAGAAGACGCCGAACGAGATCGCGCTCAACATCCTGCTCGCCGGCCTCACCATCATCTTCGTGTTCGCGACCGTGACCATCCCGAGCTACGCGGCCTATGCCGGCGGCTCGATCTCGGTGGTGGTGCTGGTGGCGCTGTTCGTGACCCTGATCCCGACCACGATCGGCGCGCTGCTGTCGGCGATCGGCATCGCCGGCATGGACCGCCTGGTGCGCTTCAACGTGCTGGCGATGTCCGGCCGTGCGGTCGAGGCCGCCGGCGACGTCGATACGCTCCTGCTCGACAAGACCGGCACCATCACGCTCGGCAATCGCCAGGCGACTGCGTTCCGTCCCGTCAGGGGCGTGAGTGAGCAGGAGCTCGCCGACGCGGCGCAGCTCGCTTCGCTCGCCGACGAGACACCGGAGGGCCGCTCGATCGTGGTGCTCGCGAAGGAGAAGTACGGCATCCGCGGCCGCGACATGGCCGAGCTCGGCGCCACCTTCGTGCCGTTCACGGCGCAGACCCGCATGAGCGGCGTCGATGCCGGCGGCTCCTCGGTGCGCAAGGGCGCGGTCGACGCCATCCTCAACTCCATCGGCGGCGGCGGCGGCCCGACCCAGCCCGTCTCCGGCAATACGGTGCGCGCGGTCCAGCCGGTCGAGAGCGAGCTTGTCCGCGAGATCCGTGCAATCTCCGACGACATCGCCAAATCCGGCGGCACGCCGCTCGCGGTCGCCAGGGACGGGCGCCTGCTCGGCGTCGTCCAGCTCAAGGACATCGTCAAGGGCGGCATCCGCGAACGCTTCGCCGAGCTGCGCCGGATGGGCATCCGCACCATCATGATCACCGGCGACAACCCGATGACCGCGGCGGCGATCGCCGCCGAAGCCGGCGTCGATGATTTCCTGGCGCAGGCGACGCCCGAGGACAAGCTCAAGCTCATCCGCGACGAGCAGGCCAAGGGCAAGCTGGTGGCGATGTGCGGCGACGGCACCAATGACGCGCCGGCGCTGGCGCAGGCCGATGTCGGCGTCGCCATGAACACCGGCACGCAGGCCGCGCGCGAGGCCGGCAACATGGTCGACCTCGACTCCAACCCGACCAAGCTGATCGAGGTGGTGGAGATCGGCAAGCAGCTGCTGATGACGCGCGGCGCACTGACGACGTTCTCGATCGCCAACGACGTCGCCAAGTATTTCGCCATCATCCCGGCGATGTTCCTGGCGTTCTACCCGCAGCTCAACGTGCTGAACGTCATGAACCTCGCGAGCCCGCAGAGCGCGATCCTGTCGGCGATCATCTTCAACGCGCTCGTCATCATCGCGCTGATCCCGCTGGCGCTGAAGGGCGTCGCCTACCGCGCCATCGGCGCCGGCGCGTTGCTCGGCCGCAACCTGATGATCTACGGCTTAGGCGGCATCATCATCCCCTTCATCGGCATCAAGGCGATCGACCTGATCGTGACCGCCTTGCATTTGGCTTGACAACCACAACCGCTGTCATTGCGAGGAGCGAAGCGACGAAGCAATCCAGACTATCACGGCTTGAAGACTCTGGATTGCTTCGCTTCGCTCGCAATGACGGGAGAGAAACAGGAGACACCACAATGCTCAAAGAAATCCGTCCCGCCATTTTCATCCTGCTCGCGCTGACCCTGATCACCGGGCTGTTCTATCCGCTCGCCATGACCGCCGTCGCCGGCTTCGTGTTTCCGGCGCAGGCCGAGGGCAGCCTGATCACGCGCAACGGCCAGGTGATCGGCTCGGCGCTGATCGGCCAGGAGTTCAAGGACGACAAATATTTCCACGGCCGCCCGTCCGCGACCTCGGCCGCCGATCCGAACGATGCGACCAAGACCGTGCCGGCACCCTACAACGCCGCCAACTCGTCCGGCTCCAATCTGGGCCCGACCAGCAAGGCGCTGGCCGACCGCGTCAAGGAGGACGTCGACAAGCTGAAGGCGGAGAATCCCGCCCAGGCCGTGCCGGTCGATCTGGTGACGACCTCGGCGAGCGGGCTCGATCCGGACATCTCGCCGGAGGCGGCGCTGTTCCAGGTGCCGCGGGTGGCCAAGGCACGCGGCTTGCCGGAGGCCAGCGTCCGCAGCCTGATCGCTCAGCAGACCCAGGGCCGTCTGCTCGGGCTGCTCGGCGAACCCCGCGTTAACGTGCTGGCGCTCAATCTGGCGCTCGATGCTGCCAAACCGCAATGAAGCCTTGCCGGCCGCGCCTTGAGGGTCTTGGCCTTAAAGGTCCTGGCCTTAACGGTCCTGGCCTTGGCGCCGAGGTCCCTCCGTCTATAATGCCGCATGGCCAGTCAACGCCGCGATCCTGACCAACGTCCCTCGCCGGAAGCCCTGCTCGAAGCGGCCCGGCGGGAGGACAGTCCTGCCGGCAAGCTCAAGATCTTCGTCGGCGCCGCCCCCGGCGTCGGCAAGACCTATGAGATGCTGTCGAGCGCGCATGCCAAGCTGAGGGCCGGCGTCGACGTCGTCATCGGCTTCGTCGAGACCCATGGCCGCGCCGAGACCGAGGCGCTGGTGCGCGGCCTGGAGGTCGTCCCGCGCAAACATATTTCCTACAAGGACCAGATCGTCGAGGAGATGGATCTGGATGCCGTGATCGCGCGCCGTCCCAAGCTCGCGATCGTCGACGAGCTTGCGCACACCAATGCCGCCGGCAGCCGCCACCCCAAGCGCTATCTCGACGTCGAGGAGCTGCTGTCGCACGGCATCGACGTCTACACGGCGGTCAACGTCCAGCACATCGAGAGCCTCAACGACGTCGTCGCCCAGATCACCCATGTGCGCGTACGCGAGACCGTCCCGGACTCGATCCTCGATCGGGCCGATGCCATCGAGCTGATCGACCTCACGCCCGACGATCTGATCCAGCGGCTGAAGGAGGGCAAGGTCTATGTCCCCAAACAGGCCGAGCGCGCGCTGGAGCATTATTTCTCGCCCGGCAATCTGACCGCGCTGCGCGAGCTCGCGCTGCGCCGGACGGCCGAGCGCGTCGACGAGCAACTGCTCACCCACATGCAGGCCAACGCCATCGCCGGACCCTGGGCAGCCGGCGAGCGGATCCTCGTCTGCGTGTCGGAGGATCCGCGGGCGACCGGGCTGGTGCGCTACACCAAGCGGCTCGCCGACCGTGTCCACGCGCCGTGGACCGCCGTTACCATCGAGACCCGGCGCAATCTGCAGCTCTCCGACAAGCAGCGCGACCGGCTCGCCGATACGCTGCGGCTGGCCGAGACCCTCGGCGGCGAGGCGCTGACGATTCCGGGCGTCGGCCGGCGCATCGCGGATGACCTCATCAGCTTCGCGCAGGCCAACAACGTCACCCAGATCATCATCGGCAAGTCGAGCCGCTCGCGCCTGTTCGAGATCATCAGGGGCTCGGTGGTGCATGACCTCGTCAGGCGCGCCGGCAACATCAGCATCCACGTGATCGCCGGCGAGGAGGCGCCGGACACGCCGAGCCCGTCGGTGCAGACGCGCCCGCGCAGCGAGCCGCTGCAGCCAAAGCCCTATCTGATGGCGCTGCTGATCACGGCTGTCGGCCTTGGCCTCGCCGAGCTCATCCAGCCCTTCTTCGGTATCGAGAACGTCGATCTGGTGTTCCTGACCGCCGTGGTCGGCGTCGCCGCGCGTTACGGTCTTGGGCCGTCGCTGCTGGCGAGCCTCGCCGCCTCGCTCTGCTACAACTTCTTCTTCCTGCCGCCGCTGTATACGTTCACGATCACCGATCCGACCAACATCGGCGCGTTCTTCTTCTTCATGCTGATCGCCATCCTGGTGTCCAACGTCGCCGCGCGCGTGCGCGTTCAGGCGGATTCGGCCACCCAGCGCATCCGGACCACCGAGCAGCTCTACGCCTTCAGCCGCAAGCTCGCGGGCACCGCGACCCTCGACGACGTGCTGTGGGCGACGGCCTATCAGGCGGCGTTGATGCTGAAGGTGCGGGTCGTGCTGCTGCTGCCGCAGGACGGCAAGCTCACGGTCATGACCGGCTATCCGCCGGAGGATCAGCTCGACGACGCCGATCTCGCCGCTGCGAGCTGGGCCTGGAGCAACGACCGCGCAGCGGGCCGCGGCTCCGACACGCTGCCCGGCGCGAAGCGCCTGTTCCTGCCGATGCGCACCGGGCGCGGCTCGATCGGTGTCATTGGCATCGACGACGATCGTACCGGGCCGCTGCTGACGCCAGACCAGCGCCGGCTGCTCGATGCCCTGGTCGATCAGGGCGCGCTCGCGATCGAGCGCGTGCTGCTGGTCGAGGACATGGACAAGGTCAAGCGCACCATGGAGCAGGACCGGCTGCGTTCGGCGCTGCTCACCTCGATCTCGCACGATCTGAAGACGCCGCTTGCCTCCGTGCTCGGCGCGGCTTCGACGATGCGCGATCTGGCCGCCAGGCTGTCCGACAAGGAGAAGCTCGACCTGCTCGCCACCGTCATCGACGAATCCGAGCGGCTCAACCGCTTCATCGCCAATCTCCTGGACATGACCAAGCTGGAATCGGGCGCGATCGTGCCGAACGCCGCGCTGCACGACGTCGGCGAGATCGTCGGCAGCGCGCTGCGGCGCGCGGGCAAGATCCTCGCCGGTCATCATGTCTCGCTGGAGCTGGCGCCCGATCTGCCGATGGTCGAGGTCGACGCGGTGCTGTTCGAGCAGGTGCTGTTCAATCTGCTCGACAACGCCGCCAAATATGCGCCTCCCGAGACCTCGATCGCGATCCGTGCGGCCCGCGACAACAACTGGGTCGTGCTCGAGATCCGTGACGAAGGCGACGGCATTCCCGCCGCGGAGGTCGAGCACGTGTTCGACAAGTTCTATCGCGTGCAGAAGGGCGACCAGGTGCGGCCCGGCACGGGGCTGGGGCTCGCGATCTCGCGCGGCTTCATCGAGGCGATGCATGGCCGCATCTTCGCCGGCAACCGCACCGATCGGCGCGGCGCGGTCCTCACCATCCGCCTGCCGGTGCCGGCGCAGGCCAGACCGCTGGATACGGCCGCATGACCGGCGCTCCGATCAAGGTGCTCGTGATTGACGACGAGCCGCCGATCCGCAAGCTGCTGCGGATGGGCCTGACCACGCAGGGCTACGAGATTCTCGAAGCCTCGAACGGCAGGATTGCGCTGGATCTGTTGGGCCAGGAGCCGGCGCTGATCATTCTCGACCTTGGCCTGCCCGACATCGACGGGCTCGAGCTGCTGCGTACCATCCGTGGCCGCAACGAGGCTGTGCCGGTCGTGGTGCTGTCCAGCCGCGGCGACGAGGCGGGCAAGGTCCAGGCGCTCGATCTCGGCGCCGACGACTACATCACCAAGCCGTTCGGCATGGATGAATTGCTGGCGCGGCTGCGCGCGGCGTTGCGGCATCAGTTGCAGGTGCAGGGCGAGCGTCCGGTGTTCCGCTCCGGCGATCTCTCCGTCGATCTCGTCCGCCGCATCGTCAAGGTCGGCGAGCGCGAGATCAAGCTGTCGCCCAAGGAGTACGATCTGCTCCGCGTCCTGGTGCAGCACGCCGGCAAGGTGCTGACGCACCGCTTCCTGCTCAAGGAGCTGTGGGACGAATTGACCGACGCGCAATATCTGCGCGTCTATGTGCGTCAGCTCAGGCAGAAGATCGAGGCCGATCCCGAGCGCCCGCAATTCGTATTGACCGAGACCGGCATCGGCTATCGGCTGCGCGCGCCGGACTGAGCTTGGCCGTATCGGCCGACTGGTCCTATGTGTCAGGGGCGTTGACATCGCCATTCGATGGGCGAGCTTGCGTGTCCCGCGGGCGGCATCAGCTCGTTTCGTTAAATTTGCGAGCAATTTTGACCAACCGGTCATGTCGCGCTGCGGCACAGTACGTCCGCAGGCGCCCGTTCTCTGGATCAACGGATGATCGAGACTGCGGTCGTGCCACCTGATCGGCGCAGCTGATCGTGCGTTTGCATGCACGATGGTGTAAACACGGGACGTGCCATGTCTCGGCTTGTCAGAACGCGATCTGAATTCTGGGGGGCGAGGCTGCCGACTGCGGCGCAGAGATTGTCATCGGCGATACCGGGAAGAGCATCATGCCCGAAATTCATCTCAATCAAGGTCAGCCCGACGCGTTGTTCTTGGCTCCCATCAGTGAGGTCGGTCATGGAAGAATACATTCATCTGCAGAACCTCATCCTGTTCAGGAAACGTCTCGCTGAATTCAACGATGAGTCCAAGCGGACGGTGCTCCTGAAATTGCTGACTGAGGAAGAGGCCAGGGACGCATCATTCGGAACGTCGCCTTGTCCAGTTGCGCCTCATGCGGCGGATCAGAACGTCTGATCGGCTTCTCGGTCTATCCGTCATCGAAGCGACGAGCGCGAAGCTGCATTGGAATCTCGATGTATCGACGGGCTTCGATTCCCGCGATCGTGAAAGCATGTGTGGAGGTACGCGGCATCAGCTTGCGCTTTGGAACTTTCGTCTCGCCGACGCGGTTTACGTGTCGCAATCGGGAGGATGTTTATGGCACGACAATACTCGCGCAAGGCATCGGCCAAGGTCGGCCGGGCCATGAAGAAGCGCAAGGCCGGCACGCTGCGCAGCGGCGGTTCCGGTCGCAAGGTCAAGAGCCGCAAGCAGGCCATCGCGATCGGCCTGTCGGAGGCGCGCCGCGAGGGCAAGAAGGTGCCGCCGAAGAAGAGCGCGCGGACATCGGCGAAGAAGTCATCGAAAAAGACAACCAAGAAGGCATCGAGCAAGAAGACCACGAAGAAGACCAGCCGGAAGACGGCAAAGAAATCATCGAAGAAAAGCTGAGGCTCGGGATTGTGCCGCCTTGCGCTCATCCGGGCTACGGCGTACTCAGCCCGCCTTCCTCTGCCGCGCCGCCGACCGATGCGCCTTCTTCGCCGTGCGTCGATGCGTGCTCGTCCGCCGTGGCGCCGCACGCGCCGTCTTTTTTCCGCTCTTGCCGTTCAGGCTCTGCTTCAGCGCATCCATCAGGCTGACGACGTTGTCGGGCCGTTCCTCCGGCTCCGGTAGCTTGATCGGCTTGCCCGACGCCTTGCGTTTTACCAGCGCCTTCAGCGCGGTCTCGTATTGGTCCTTGAACTCCGAGGGATCGAAATGCGCCGCCTTGGTCTGCAGGATGTGGCCGGCGAGCTCGACCATGTCCTTGGTGATCTTCGGCGCCTTGATGTCGTCGAAGAACTCAGCTTCGTCGCGCAGCTCATAGGGAAAGCGCAGGGTGGTGCCGAGCATGCCCTTGCCCATCGGCTCGATGGCGATGATATGCTCACGGTTGGTCAGCACGATGCGCGCCAGCGCGACGCGGTCCTGATCCTTCATCGCATCGCGGATCACCGCGAAGGCGTCGATTGCCGCCTTGCCGTCGGGGGCGATGTAATAGGGATCGTTGAGATAGCGCTGGTCGATCTCGTCGCGCGGCACGAAGCTGTCGATGTCGATCGTATGGTTGCTCTTGATCTGGACCGCCTCCAGCTCCTCGGGCTCGATCTCGACGTACTGTCCCTTGGACAGCTCGTAGCCGCGGCCCTTCTGGTCGCCTTCGACGATGTCGCCGGTCTCGGAGTCGACCATCTGCTGCTTGAGCCGGTTGCCGGTCTCGCGGTTGATCAGATGGAAGCGCGTCTTCTCCACCGAGGTCGACGCCGGATAGAGGACGACGGGGCAACTGACGAGCGAGAGTTTGAGCGAGCCTTTCCAATAGGCGCGGGGGGCCATCGTGGTCTCCTTGGACAATCCGGACGAGGCTGCAACGGGCAAGCGTCGGTGTGGGTTCCATGGGCCCGGCGAAGGTCGCTTCGGGAAAAAATAATTCGCTTGACGACTTCGTAAAATCAGCATTATGGTCAGACCCGTTCCGTTGCGTCGGAGGGGACGTATCGCGGTCGTCACGGACGTCGGCAGCGGAATGCGATGGGTGTGTCGGATTGCAGCGTGATTCAGTCGCGCCGACGAACAATCCGGCATGCACGGTCAAGTCGCGCGGTCCTGATACCCCGATGCTGGTATCCAGCGCGATGCGCGCAAGCGCATTGTCGCGACACGGTGGCCAACAAGCCCGGCGCGCCGAGGAGAACGCGAAGCAGCCGTTAAAGCCGTCGCGCAGGGAGGGCCGGGATGTCTCGGCTGCACCTGTGGTACCTGCCGCCTGCATTTTTTTCGCAGGCGGGCCATGGGTGGTGTGCCGAGTATGAACGACAGCTTGGAGGTGGAAGTCCTCTATCCAGCCTGATG
>NZ_JAUHJF010000034.1:0-44393 GCF_032380995.1 Bradyrhizobium sp. SZCCHNR2028
GAAATGTGGAGGTGATTTGCCCGACGTAGCAAGTGATGAGTCCGCGACAAACTGGCTCGACGGGCAGTTGGCGCATGTAGGGCATGCGTGGATTGCTCGTCGGGCAGATGATCCATCGCACGACGACCGGGCGTCCGTGAGTCGCCTCGCCCCTCCCCCATCGTCATGGCCATGCTCGGTCACAGCCATCCACGTCGTGGTCATCACGAAGAAAGACGTGGATGCCCGGGCCTTCGTCGCGGGCCCCGCGCTGAACGGGGCAGCGAGGGCGGTCGAGATAGCGAGCGAAGCTCACGGAAGCTCACGAGTTTTGTGCACTGGACTGCACCCCTTAAGTGAGACACGATAATTTCTGTGACAGGCATTTCGAGGATGACCTGTGGCAGCAAGAGGGAAGAACCGTCAGTTTCCGACGGCTTACAAACTGAAGGCGATCAAGCGCGTTGAGCGAGGCGAAGGCGTTCTGCCTGTGGCTCGCGAGCTTGGGATATCTCGCAAGATCCTGCATGACTGGATCAAGGCCTGGAAGGCGCAAGGACCCGAGGGATTGAACCGCAAGCGAGGGCCGAAGCCCGGCCCCCGGAAGCTCAAAGCTACGGCAACCTATGACGACAAGCGGTCTGCGCTGACGCGCGCAAATGCTCGCATCGCCGAACTCGAACGGCTTGTCGGCCGTCAGCAGATGGATCTCGATTTTTTTCGGCAAGCCTTGCGCGCATTGGAGCGGCCGGCAGCGCAAGGCGGACCCGCACCCGCATCATCGAAGTCATCCAAGCCATGACGTCGGAGGCAACGGAGTCCCACGCCGACGTGCAACGGCTCTGCGGTCTGGCCGGCCTGCCACGCGCGACCTATTACCGGCATCTCAACAAACGCAGTCGTGAGACTGCCGACTGCGAGCTGCGCGATCAGATCCGCATTTGCCTGAAGCATCCGTTCTACGGCTACCGGCGCGTGACGGCCACCATCCGACGTAAAGGCATGGTCGTTAATGCTAAGAAGGTGCTCAGGCTCATGCGCGAGGACAATCTTCTCGCACAGCGCAAGGCGCCATTCCTGAAGCCGCCTGCAGAGCGACCAAGGGACATTGTCGTGGTGCCCAATCTGGTGCGCGGCCTGGTGCCGTCCGCTCCCGATCAGATCTGGGTCGCAGACATCACCTACGTCCATCTCGCCACGACCTTCGCCTACCTCGCGGTCATCCTCGATGCCTTCTCGCGCAAGGCGGTTGGCTGGGCCTTCGAGAACACGCTCAATGCCTCGCTCGCGATTGCAGCATTGAACAAGGCCATCGAGGCCCGCAAGCCGCAACGCAGCAGCCTGATCCACCATTCCGACCGCGGCGTGCAATACGCGTCAATCGCCTATCGCCAAATATTAGCGGATCGCGACATCACGATCAGCATGAGCAGGCCGGGCAACCCCTTCGACAACGCCAAGGCTGAGAGCTTCATGAAGACGCTCAAGGCCGAGGAGGTCAACGGCAAGGCGTTCTCCGACATAAGAGACGCTCGCCGCCGGATCGATAGCTTCATTGCGGATGTCTACAACAAGGAGCGCCTGCACTCGGCGCTCGGCTATCGATCGCCTATTGAGTTCGAAGCCGCGTTCGCGCAAAACAAGGCACGATAGTCGTCGTGGCAACCCCACTGTCACAGAAATTATCGTGTCTCACTTAAGGGGTGCAGTCCAGTGCTGTCACCGTAATCCACCTCTCGTCCGGGTTGATCAAGCCCAGATCGCTCGGCTGATCTCGCTAATTCTTGAAGACATCCCCTGTGACGAGGACCAGATCACATCGGAACTCGTCAGAGGTCTTGCCGCCTGCATCTTCAATCCGGTGGTAGCAGGTGTTGTTGCCGAACGGCCTGTTCTCAAATTTGCCATTCTTGTCCTGCACGATCTCGGCTCGGATCTTCCCGCCCAGCATGTTGAACAGGACGTGTGCCTTATCGCCTTTGCAGGCAAGAATGATGGCGTCACCGCCGTCTTCCAGGCCCCCGGCGCTCACGGCTTCTTTCAGGCAGTCGTTGATGCTTGCGACGATCAGATCCTTCGATCCGACTTCAGCGGCGGCGGACACACTCGGCAGAGCGAGACAGATGAACATTATGAACTTCTTCATGACGACGGCTCTCCGGGCCGGATTGAACGATTGATCGCCTCACCCTAACCACTTGGGACGATGAGGAATGCCTGCTTTGACAGCCGAGAAACTGGGCGCAAGTCAGGCAGACAACGCAAGAGCTCGTCCAAATCTCGGCGTGCGACATCGGCCGAAGTCCCGTGCCCATTTTTTGGCGCGGCATTGGCAATTTCATTGAGAACCTGCACCCTGATCGCGCCACTGAACCGTTCCGACCGACATGGCCGAGAGGCTGAAGGCCCTGGAACGGGAGAACCGTGAGCTTCGGCAGGCCAATGAGATCCTACGCAAGGCAAGCGCCTATTTTGCGACGGCGGAGCTCGACCGCCGGTCCAAGCCATGATCGCCTTCATCGACGATCACCGTGGGACATATGGTGTCGAGCCGATCTGCAAGGTCTTGCCGATCGCCCCTTCGACCTACCACGCCCATGAGGCCAAGCGGCGCGATCCGACCAAGCTGTCGGCGCGCGCTAAGCAGGACGCCGGGCTGAAGATTGATCTGGTACGAAATCATCGACGGAGACGACACCAATCGTCTGATTGCGGCCTAACCGCGTTATTTTAGGCTGAAGTGGAGCCTATGCTGACAATACGTCTGGTCGTTCTGCTTTCTTTAGCGCGGAGCTACCCCCTTTTTGTTTGAGTGCAGGTCTAGATTGGCGCCAGCTTTGATCAGGCCGCAGCCAACTTCAGTGAGGGCGCGAAATACTTGCGCTTCTCGAGACCCATGATCTCAAGGCTGCCTACGCCCTCACTCCTACTCGATCGTTCCCGGCGGCTTGCTCGTCACGTCATAAACCACCCGGTCCATGCCCTTCACCTCATTGATGATGCGCGTCGCGACGCTACCCAGAAACGTCATGTCGAACGGATAGAAGTCCACGGTCGTGCTATCGGTCGGGGGTCGCTGCGCGTAGGCCAACGCAGTGGTCACACGTTCGGTTGCTGCTCAGCGCTCGATCAGTCTTCCCAAGTGACCCAAGACGTGCCAAGTTAGCATAAAACAACCAGGAGGACACACTCTATGCGCCTTGAGCCAGCACTCTCGCGTTCAATGCCCGCAACAGAACCACTGAACATCGGCGGCGACTGGAAAAATGAGCTCCGGTCAGAGATGCACCTAGATCAGAATGGGGCAACTCTCACGGGGCACTACAAGAGTTATAAGAACGACGCCGGCCAGATTGCGGCGGAAGGTCCCTTGGTCGGCTGGGTGAGCGGCAAGCTTGTGGCCTTCTCCGTGAATTGGAACGGACTAGACTCGATCACGTCGTGGGTCGGGCAGCATATTGAAGACCAGGACGGGCCGCGGCTGGTGACACTATGGCAGATGACGAAAGCTGTTCCCGACGGCAGCGAATGGGAATCCATCAACGCCGGAGCCGACACATTCTGGCGGGTCTAACGACCCGCTGCCGCCCCCTACTCCCACTCGATTGCCTCGTGCTAGATTAAGGCATTGATCTTGAAGGCTTTTGCGCAGGTATCGCTTCAGGGCGCCGATCGCGAGACCGACGATTTGGTTTGATCTTGATTCCACAGGAATATCTTGTGCGCTCATGCCGAGCGCCCGTTCGGCAACTATCGGCTGCTATTGCCTACACGGCAATGAGCAACTTCTAACCTTGGTGCCAGCAGCTCATGAATGAGAGCTGAGCGGGAACGACAATTCAACTCCGAAAGCAGCGCGTCGGCCAGGCGATATCAGGAAAAGGCTGCAGAGGCGCATGATGCTCAAGTCGCCTCGTTACGGGGACGTGCAACCATATCATCTCGAGTTGCCCAAATACGAGCACTGTCCGCTACTCGAGCAGCCCCGAGTCGTTCGTCAATTGCAAACTTCCCAAGTTGATCCCGTGTTGCACGCGATATAGCAGCGAGCCGGCGGGGATCCGAAGCGGCGCGACTACGCCAGCGAGCCAGTTACGTGCGTTGGCCGGGCGGCGGGTGGGGAAGGCCACCCCACCCTGGACAACGACAACAGTCCTCCTAACCACTGCCGCGTCCCCACTTCAGGCAACAACCCGTGGCCGACTTTCACAAGCCGCGAAGTGTGACCAAGTCGTTCTCATGCCTCCAGGCTTCGAGAGGTCACATCGAGCCATGCCTGGAGCGAGCTCAAGAGCATGAGAGCCCTCAAACATTCCCGCCGGCGACATTCCTGCCCACGAGCCAGCCGAAGACCAGCGCCGGACCCAACGTGATTCCGGGCCCGGGATAGGCCCCTTCCATGATCGAGGCCATGTCGTTGCCACAGGCGAACAGGCCAGGAATGGATGAGCCATCCGCGCGCAACACCCGCCCGCGCGCATCGGTGACGAGGCCCGCAGACATGCCGAGATCGGCCGAATAAACCGCGACGGCATGGAAAGGCGGCTCCAGGATCGGCGCGACGCAGGGATTGGGATGCTGATCGGCGTCGCCGAGCGCACGCTGATAGATGTTGCCGCCGCGGCCGAAGGCGGGATCCTCGCCGCGCACCGCACCGGCGTTGAACTGGTAGACGGTTGCAGTCAGCGCCTGCGCCGGGACGCCGATCGTCTCCGCGAGCGCGTCCAGACTGTCGGCACGCTTGAGATAGCCGGCAGCGACATCACGCGCGACAGAGCGCGTGAACGGCTTGATCTTGCCGAGGCCGTATCTCCACAGGAAGCGGCGATCGCAGATCAGCCAGGCGGGAATGGCCGCAGCGTGATCGAGCTGCGCGCGCACGAACTCATGGTAGGACACCGCCTCGTTGACGAAGCGGCGGCCGGTGCCATCGACCGCGATCAGGCCGGGCTTGGCGCGGTCGGTGACCGTGTGCGGGAAGACGCCACGGCTGCCGTCGGCCCGTGTGAAGGTCGACGCCGGCACCCAGAACGCGCCCGCTTTCGTCGGCGCCGACAGGCACGCGGCCAGGGCCATGGCCAGCCGCGCACCGCGTGGTGCGGCGCCGGGGTCGACGGTGGCCGACAGCAGGCCGGCGGCCTCAGGCACATAGCAGCGGCGCAGCTCGGCATCATGCGACAGCCCGCCGGTCGCGAGCACCACGCCGCGCCTTGCGGTGATCCAGGAGCGGCCGGAGCGATCGATAATTTCGAGCCTCGAGACCCTGCCCTGCGCGTCGGCCTCAAGCTGCTGGACGGAGGTGCCGGTGCGTATGACAACGCCACGATCGAGCGCCGAGCGCAGCAGCCGCGCCGCCAGCGCATTGCCGAGATAGAGCGTCGTGCCGCGCCGCGCCGTGAGCCGCTGCAGGCCATAGCGCGCGAGCAGCCTGGCCGCGTGCAAGGCCGAGCGCAACGATCGGCCGGCACGGCGCAGATGCGGGATATCCTGGCGGCTGATCATCATGCCGCCGAACAGCATGAACTCCGGCAGCGGATCGCGCAGCAGCGCAAAGGCGTCGCCGAGGCCGCGCGCATCGAATGGCAGCGGCTCCAGCACCCTGCCTCCCGCGGTGGCACCGGGCAGGTCGGGATAATAATCCGGATAGGTCGGCACCGGCTGCAGCCGCAGCGCAGTGCGGACCTCGAGATCGCGCAAGGCTTCGTCGCCGAATGCAAGGAATGTCTCGAGCCGCGTGCGGTCCTGCCCCGGCACGGTCCGGTCCAAATACGTGCGCGCCGCCTCCAGCGTATCCGCCCGCCCCTCCGCGGCCGCCTTGTGATTGGCAGGAATCCAGACCATGCCGCCGGAGATGGCGGTGGTGCCGCCGACGAATTCGGCCTGCTCCAGCAGCAGCACCGAGCAGCCGTCAGCCGCGGCGATGGTCGCCGCCGTCATGCCGCCCGCGCCGGCTCCGACGACGACGACATCGAACGTCTCGCCGGCGTGCAGCGCCGCCGTCATGCTCACACCATGCCGCCATTGGGCTGCACGATCTGGCCCTGGATCCAGGAGGCCTCGCCGGAGGCCAGGAAGCGCACCACCTCCGCAATCTCGCCCGGCTTGCCGATGCGATTGAACGGGCTCAACGCCGCCATGCGCTGCTTGGCCTCCTCGGTCTTGCCGGCATTGAAAAGATCGGTGTCGACGGGACCGGGCGCCACCGCATTGACGCGAACACCGCGCGCCGAGAGCTCCTTCGCCATCGACCGCACCAGGCTTTCGACCGCTGCCTTGGTCGCCGCATAGGGCCCGGTGCCCGGCACCGCGTGGCGGACCAGCGATGTCGTGATCGCGACGATGGCGCCGCCGTCGCGCACGCGCCGCGCTGCCTCCGCCAGCACGTTGAAGGCACCCAGGACGTTGACCTCCATCAGCAGCCGAAAGTCCTCCGGCCTGAAGCTCGCGAGCGGGCCTGCCGGCACGTTGATGCCGGCGTTGGCAATGACGGCCTGCGGCGCAGCACCGAGGTCGGCGGCAACTTGAGCGAAGACCTGCGCGACCGACGCGGCATCGCGAATGTCGACCTTGTATTGTCTGCCGGGCCCTCCGTCCGACGGGTGGTGGGTGGCGTAGGTCGAGGCCACCTGCCAGCCGGCGACGGCAAACGCCCGCGCGCAGGCGGCGCCGATGCCGCGGGAGCCGCCGAAGATGAGAACGATCGGAGAAGAAGTGGTCATTTTCGATTCCTTGATGGAGATGGTGTCTTCGCCATCGCGGCCCGCGTCGCTTCGATCGTCGCCTCGATGCCTTTTTGCAGATCGTAGCGCGGCTGGTAGCCGAGCTCCGCTTTGGCGCGGCCGATATCGAGCGCGCCCTTGACGGCGCTCAGCACGCGGCCGCCATGATGATAGGGACCGGTGTCGCCGACCGTGATTCTCGCACCGGGAATGGCGCGATTGACGGCGTCGGCCGTGTCGCGCAGCGTCGGTGCCACACCGGTCGCAACATTATAGGCGTCGAAGCTGTGATGCGGCTTGTCGAGCGCGAGCAGCACGCCAGCCACGGTATCGTCGATATAAACCTGATCAACCGCGAGATTGCCGCCGTCCTCCTGATGGAATGGCTCGCCGCGCAATGCGGCTTCGATGAAAGTGCGGGGCATGCGCAGGCGCGGCAGATGCGGTCCGTAGACCCAGCAGGTCCGCACATTGATGCATTCGAGACCGTGATCGCGCGAATAGACGCGACCATAGTGCTCGGCTGCGAGCTTGGTCACGCCGTAGACGCTGGCCGGCTTCTGCGAGTGCTCCTCGTCGATCACGGCGGATTGGAAGTCGCCATAGGTCTCCTCGGTCGAGATCTGCACGACGCGCCTGACGCCGGAGAGCCGCATCGCCTCGAACAGGTTGATCGCGCCCTCGACATTGACCCGCAGCGCCTTCAACGGAATGTCAGCGGCCTGAACCACACCGACCACCGCGGCGGCATGAATGACTGCATCGGGACGGAATGTCTGGAACGCCCGCAGCACTTCATGCCATTCGCCGAGATCGATCGCAGCGTTGACGAGTAGCTGTTGTTGCGAGGCGAGTGCGGCCATGGCCGGCGAGACCACCAGGTCGATGGCGACGACGCGATCGCCGCGCGCGAGCAGCGCCTGCGCGATGGCCGTGCCGAGCCAGCCGCAGGCGCCGGTGACCAGAATGGTCTTGCTCGTGGTCATGCCCGGCCCCTCACCGCGGCGCCGGCTCCTCGTCGGTCGGCGGGCTGGTGATCACGAGGAACAGCAGCGGGTCGTTGCCGGTGCAGTGGAATTCGTGCACCACGCCCGGCGGAATGTAGGTGACGTCGTTGGCACGGACCAGCCGGCGCTCGCCATCGAGGATCAGGATGCCCTCGCCCGACAGCACGTGATAGATCTGCTCCTGCACCTTGTGGGAATGGCTCTCGACGTGCGCGCCGGGCTCGTAGGAGGAGATGCGATAGTCGAAGAAGCGGCTGCCTGTGGTATCCGGTGTCACGATCGCCTTGGACAGCGCCTGATTGTAGTGGCCTGGATACTGGGTCCAGAAGATCTCGGCGAGATTGCGCGTCACCGCCTTCTTCTCTGTCGCCGCATTCGCGTAGGCGTTCGGTCCGGGAACGACGATGGTCATGTCTCATCTCCTCAGGAAGGTTCAGATTGGGCCGGCCAGCAGATGCCGATGGTCACGAACTCGCAGCTGCTCATGACCCGTTTGCCGCGCGTTGCACTGCATCAGCGGTCTGAGTGATGCCAAGCAAACGCCCTTGCAGCTCGTGATCGGCCGCGAGCGCGGCAGCATCGCCGACATGGGCCACGCGCCCATTCACCAGCACATAGGCGCGGTCCGCCATCGCCAGCACGCTCTCGGCATGATGCTCCACGATGACGAGGCTCGCGCGCGACCTCAATTTGGACACGGCGTCGCGGACCTCCTGCACCACGGCGGGCGCCAAGCCCTCGAACGGCTCGTCGAGCAGAATCAACCGGCTCGGCACCATCAACGCGCGCGCGATCGCCACCATCTGCCGCTCGCCGCCGGAGAGATTTTCGGCACGCGCCTTGTGCAGGATGCGCAGCTTCGAGAACAGATCGAACACGTCGTCGAGCGACGCGCCGCCGGCGCGGGTCGCGAGCTTGAGATTCTCCTGTACGGTCAGGTTCGGAAACAGCCGGCGCCCTTCCGGCACCAGCGAGATGCCAAGACGGTTGATCTCGTCCGGCCGTAGCCGGTTGAGCTCCCTGCCGTCGAACGTGATGCGACCGCCGCTCGCCGGCACCGTGCCTGTGATGGCCCGCAGCGCGGTGGTCTTGCCGACGCCGTTGCGCCCTAGCAGCGCCACCACTTCGCCAGGCCGCACGGCCAGGTCGAGCCCGTCGAGCACGGTGCCACCGCCGTAGCCGGCGCGCACGCCCTCGAGCCTGAGCAGCGGCTCGGCGGCGGCGCTGCCGGGAAGCGGCGTCACATTGGTCGCCCGCGACGGAGCCGCCGCGACTTGGCCACGGGCTGTGCCGAGATAGGCCGTGACAACTTCGGGATGCGCCGCCACCTCCGCCGGCTCGCCGTCGGCGATCAGCCGCCCCTGATGCAACACCGTGATGCGGTCGGACATGGCCAGCACGCGGTCGATGTCATGCTCGATCAGCAGCACGGCGTGGGACTTCGCCAGCCGCATGATCAACTCGCCTACGATCGTGCGGTCCGACTCCGCCAGACCGGCCAGCGGCTCGTCGAGCAGAAGGAGCTTGGCATCGATCGCGAGCGACACCGCGATCTCCAAGAGCCGCTTCTCACCATGCGCCAGCGCGGAGCAAAGCTCGGCGGCTCGATCGGCGAGGCCTACGGCATCGAGCAGCGACCACACCTTCGCGTTTGCAGCCGCATCGTCATAGGCATCGCGCCAAAGACCCGTCCATTGCCGGTTGGCAGCCTGCACCGCGATACGCACGTTCTCGAACGCGGTGAGGTTGGGAAAGACGCTCAGGATCTGGAACGAGCGGGCGATGCCGAGCCGCGCGCGCTTGTACGGCGACAGCTGATCGATGGGCATGCCCTCGAACAGGATGGTGCCGGCGTTGGCCCGGAGCACACCGGTCAGCAGATTGAACAACGTGGTCTTGCCGGCGCCGTTGGGGCCGATCAGGCTGTGCAGTCCGGTCCGGCTCATCTCGAAGGACACGTCGTTCTGGGTCACGATCGAGCCGAAATGCTTGGACAGGTTGCGGATCGCAAGAATTGGCACCTCTGAGGCCGTCGCCGCAGCCTGGCGTGCACGATCCGGCGCGTAAGGAACGATGTCGCGCGGCCGCGATGGAATGACATTGCGCGTCAGGGTCCAGCGGCTGCGGCCGGCGATGCGCTGGAAGATGCCGTGAATGCCCTCATCTGACAGCAGCGCGAAGGCGATGATGATGGGGGCGAAGACCAGCCACCAATTCTCCGTGATGGCGCTGAGCCGGTCCTCCAAAACGATGAAGACGATGGCGCCCCACAACGGCCCCAGGAAATGATGTACGCCGCCCAGCGCCGCCATCAGCACCGGATCGCCGGCATGCTCCCAGTTCAGATTGTTGGCGTAGACGCCCTGCAGCAGCAGCGCCATCAAACCTCCGGCGACGCCGATGCCGCCGCCGGCAATGACGAGCGCAATCAGCTTGGTGCGGTAGGTGTCGAAACCCAGGCTTGCGACCCGCTGCTCATTGTCGCGCAACGCCTGCATCAGTCGGCCGAACGGCGCATGCGCCAGCCGCCACATCATCCACAACGACCCGATCACCACGACGAGCGTGAACCCGTGGAAGGCAAGCGCGGAGCGAAACAGCGGACGCGCGACGTTCTGCAGGCCGTTCTCGCCTCCGGTCACCGAGGTCCATTTGAACGCAATCTCGAACGCGATCTGGGAGCACGCCAGCGTCAGCAGCGAAAAGTAGAGTCCGCGCCGGCGAAGGATGATGGCGCCGACGATCAGCGCCAGCAGCAGCGAAAATGCCACCGCGATCGCCAGGCCGGTGATTTCATTGGCGGCCGGCATGAAGCCCAGGCCGATTGCCAGCGCATAGCTCGCACAGCCGAAGAAAAAAGAGGCGCCGAACGGCACCAGGCCGAGATAGCCGATCAGAAAGTTTACCTCCGCGCCGTAGAGCGTGTAGATCGCGATCTGGGTCACGCGATGGATCGGCATGCCCACAGCGAGCGCGATGCCGGAGGCGAGCGCCAGTATCGCGACCGCCACGAGCACCGGGTGACTTGCGAGCCGCTGCAGCACGGGCTTGGCCGTCGTCATTCGAAACGCTCCCAGCGCTCGCCGAATAGTCCGCGCGGCCGCAGCAGCATGATCGCGAACATCAAGGCATACATCGATGCGGCGGCGGCCTCTGGCCAGAACTGAATGGTCAGCGAGGTGACGATTCCAACCGCGAGTCCGGCGACCACTGCGCCCCGAAAGGAGCCGAGCCCTCCGATGGCCACGATCACAAACGCTGGCATCACCGCATTGGCAGCCATTGACGGCGACACCGTCCACAGCGGCGCGGCCAGCACCCCAGCGATCGCCGCCAGCATGCAGCCGAGCCCGAACACCGCGGTGAGCACCCGCGGCAGATTGATGCCGAGCAACTCCACCATCTCCGGGTCCCGGCTGCCGGCACGCAGGATCCGGCCATAGGGTGTGAACGCCAGGAAGCCCCATAGGCCGAGCAAGGTCGCGGTTGTCGCGCCGAGCACGGCCACGCGATATTTGGTGATCAGGAGAGGACCAACTTCAACGATCCCTGCAAAGGCCGGCGGCGGATTGAACGGCTTGCCGTCGGCGCCCCATGCATAGCGGATCACCGCTTCGATCAGCAGCGCCAGCGCAAAGGTCACGATCAGGCTGAGCAACGGCTCCTTGCCGTAGAGGCGGCGGATGATCGTCACCTCCACAGCCATGCCGATCAGCCCGACCACCGGAGGCGCCAGGATCACGGCGCTCCAGCCAAATAGCTGGAACAGCTGCCAGGCCACGTAGGCCCCCAGCGCGAAGAAGGCGCCATGCGCGAAATTGATGACGCCGAGCAGGCCGAAGGTGATCGACAGACCTACGGCGATCAGCACGTAGATGAAGCCGAGCACGAGTCCATTGGCCGCCTGGGAGACGAGAGTGTCGAGCATCGTTCGAGCCTGTCGGTGCGCTGCAGGAACCGGGGGTCGCCCCGCCTCACAGCGACGGCAGGCTGCAGCCGATATCCTCCTTGGTACCGAACGCCTTCGCCGTCTCCTCGGCGGTCGCCGAGGTGTTCTTCAGCACGTCGAAATAGTCGAACTTGTCGGTGATCTGCTTCTTGATCTGGACGATGACGGCCGGACGCACCAGCTGGTGATCCCAGTCGCGGAAGAAGAACGGAAACTCGCCTTCGGTGTTCTTCCACTGCTCGAGATGCGCCACGAGCTGAGCGGCCTCGGTCGATTTCGCCGCCTCGATCGATTCCAACAGCGCCCGCATGCCGATCCAGCCCGACCACGTCTTGTCCGATGGCGGCTGATTGTACTTCTTCTTGAAATCCTCGATCAGCTTCTGCTCGGCGGCGGTATTCTTCGGATTGTTGTAGTACCACGGCTTGATGTAGATGCCGGTCGAGGCCTGCGGCCCGACGTCCCAGAAGTCGGTGTCCGTGACGGCGACCGCCGCATAGGGGATCTTGTCCTTCATCCCCATCTCGTTCCACTGCTTCAGGAAGTTGGAGAAGTCGCCGCCCACCAGGCCGCCGACGATCACGTCCGGCTTGGCCTGGCGGATCTTGAGGATGTAGGAGCTGTAGTCCGCGGTGTTGATCGGCACCTCGTCGACCCCGACCTCGGTGGCGCCGACCTGCTTCAGCATCGCGCGCGAGGCGCGCAGGATGTCCTGGCCGAAGGCATATGACGCCGTGATGAAATAGACCTTCTTGCCGATGCTGGAGACGTAGGGCATCAGGCCGGCCATCTGAACCGGCACGGTCGCCTGGGTGCGGAACGTGTACTTGCTGCAGCTCTTGCCGGTGATCTCGCTGGCCGCGGCGCCGGTCAGGATCAGCGGCACCTTCTCGCGATTGGCAACGCTCATCATGGCGAGCGCCGAGGACGAGTAGTTGCCGCCGACCACGGCGACCACCTTGCTCTCGTCGACAAGCCGCTGCATGTTCTGCTGCGACACCTGGGGATTGGGCTCGTCGAGCCAGACCAGCTCGATCGGGCGACCCAGCACCTTGCTGCCGGCCTGCTCGACCGCAAGCGCGCTGCCGCGTTGCAGGTACTCACCGATCGAGGCGCCCGGCCCCTGCTTGGCATAGATCATGCCGATGCGGACGGGCCCATCGGACTGGGCTCGCGCGGGACCGCCGACGCCGAGCACGGATGCGGCAGCCACGCCGGCCGACGCGCGCATGAAAGATCGCCGGTTCAGATCACGCTTCAACATGGTGCTCCTCCCTCTCGATGTTGTTATCTTTGTTTTGTATCGTCAGTCGCGTTTGTAAGGCTTGCCGAACACCGGCTCCTTGAATGGGATCGGCGGCAGCTCCCAGGTGCCCGTCGATGGCGGGCGCACCTCGGCGTCGACATGCAGATCGATCACGCAGGGGCGGCGGTTCTTGATCGCGGTCTCGACTGCACCGCGCAGGTCGGCGCTGCGGGTCACCGTCACGCCGTCAGCGCCGCAGGCGCGCGCCCAGGCGGCAAAGTCGGGGTTGTAGCGATCCCCGCCGGGCCCCTGATTGCCGCGATAGAACGCGGTGCCGAGCTCGCGGCCCTCGAACAGGCCATACTGCAGATCGCGGATCGCGCTCCAGGCGAAGTTGTTCCAGACGATCCAGACGCACGGCAGGTCATATTCGACGGCAGTGGCGACGACATATGGCGCCATCATGAAGCCGCCGTCGCCGACCACCGCGACGCAGGGACGGTCGGGCGCGGCCAGCTGCGCGCCGAGCACGCCGCAGACGCCGAACCCCATCGACGAAAAACCCCAGCTGTTCATCATGCTCTGCGGCCGCTTCGGCTGCCAGAACTGCATGAACCAGTTGTGATGCACGCCGGAGTCGAGCGACAGGATGACGTCGTCCGGCAGCACGTCCTGCAGGGCGCCGACGACATATTCCGGCCGGATCGGCGTGGTGTCGGCGCTGAAGTGCGGCCGCACGAACGCCTCCCACTCCGCCTTCCAGGTCCCGATCTGGTCGCGCCACGCCGCGAAATTTTCGCGGCGGATCGCGGGGCGACGCTCCAGCGCCGCGAGCAGTTGCCCGGCGAAGGTCTTGGCGTCGGCGATGATGCCGAGCGTCGGCGGATAGTTGCGGCCGAGCTCCGCCGGATCGATGTCGACCTGCAGCAGCCTGGTCGACGGGAAATTCCAGGAGTAGCCCTGGTGCCAGCTCGACGACGAGCGATCGTCGAAACGCGTTCCGATGCAGAGCACGAGATCGGCATGACGGCCGGCCTGGTTGGCGGGATAAGCGCCGTTGCGGCCGATGAAGCCGAGCGTCAGTGGATCATCCGCCGGCACACAGCCCATGCCATTGGGCGAGGTGATGACTGGAATGCCGTAGCGGCTCTGCAGCGCGCTGATCTCGGGACCGGCCTCCGAGAGCGTCGTGCCCTGCCCGATGAAGAACACCGGCCGCCTGGCGGCTTCGATCAGATCGAGCGCCTTGGTGACGTCGGCCTCGCTCGCGCTCGGCCGGTGACTGCCGTGAACATGCGACAGCGGCGGCAGCACGACGTCGGCCTCCTCCTGAAAAACATTGTACGGAATATCGAGATTGACCGGGCCGGGACGTCCCGTGACCATGGTGTCGAAGGCTTGGCGCAGCGCCAGCGGCAGCATGTCGACGCGGCTTGGCTGGAACGAACGCTTCACCACCGGGCGCAGCACCTGGGCAAAATCAGCCTGGTTGTGCGCGTACAATTCCTGGAACGGTGCGCGATTGGCCTGCGACGTCGGAACATTGGCGGTGATAGCAAGGAAGCTCGAGGAGTCCGACAACGCAGTCGCGAGCGACATCACCATGTTGGCCGAGCCCGGCCCGGTCGACGTCAGGGTCGCGACCGGACTGTGCTTGACGCGGAAATAGGCGTCGGCCATGTGACCGGCGCATTGCTCGTGGCGGGGCGACACCAGCTTGACGCGATCACGGACCTGGTAGAGCGCGTCAAGGATGCCGACGTTGCCGTGGCCGCAGATGCCGATCACGAAAGGCACCTTCTGCTTGACGAGATATTCGGCGATGACTTCGCCGCCCTTCATCTTGGTCATGGTCAGATCCTTGTCAGGTAACGGTCCGCGTCATGCGAGGATCGTCACGATACGCTCTTCGCTCATTTCGCGGATGGCGTAATGCGGCCCTTCGCGGCCGAACCCGGAATCCTTGGAGCCGCCATACGGCATGAGGTCCACGCGGGAGCTCGGAGTCTCGTTGATGTGAACGCCACCGACTTGCAATTGCCGCGCGGCCTGCAGAGCCTCGTCCAAGCGCTTTGTGAAAATGCCCGTGGCAAGCCCATAGGGTGTGTCGTTGACGCGCGCGATCGCCTCGTCCAGCACATCGAAGGGCGCGATGCACATCACGGGTCCGAACACTTCTTGGCAGCCGAGCGGCGTCGCCTTGTCGACATTCGTGAGCAGCGTTGGAGGAACCACGGCGCCCACCCGCGCGCCACCGACCAGACGCCGCGCGCCGTTCTGCTCAGCCAGCGCGATCCAGGCCTCGATGCGCTGAGCCGCGGCCTCGCTGACGACGGGACCCACCACGGTGTCGTCCTCGCCGGGGTCTCCGTAGGGCAGCCCGGCAACGAGCTCTGAAAGTCTCTGCTCGACCTGCCCTATCAGCGAACGCTGCACCAGCAGCACCTGGATCGATGTGCAGACTTGGCCGGCCTTGCGGAAGCCGGCGTTGACGACCTTCGGCAGTGCAATATCGAGGTCGGCGTCCTCGCAGATCAGGCAGTGCGAGATCGAGCCGAGCTCCATCTGGGTTCGGCGTAGTCCCGCCTTGCTTTGGATGATGCGGCCAATTTCTGTGCTGCCGGTGAAAGCGAAGAACTTCACGGCAGCTTCGCTCATCAGCCAATCGGCAACCTCGCTATCGCCATGGACTACCGACATCAGGCCCGATGGCAGACCGGCTGCGATCAGGCACTCGGCCATGATGCAGGACGTCATCGGCGTATGCAGCGACGGTTTCAGCACCACGGCGTTACCAGCCGCCAGTGCAGGCGCAACCTTGTGCGCCACCGTATTGAGCGGAGCATTGAACGGCGTAATCGCGGCTACGACGCCGAGCGGCACACGGATGGTGAAACCGATACGGCCTTTCTGGCCAGCTGCTCCCTCCATCGGCACCATCTCGCCGGCAAGCCGCCGCGCCTCTTCGGCGGAGAGCCTGAATGTCGTCGCACAGCGCTGGAGTTCGCCCATTGCATCGCGGCGTGGAAAGCCCGCCTCCTGGCGCAGCACCTCCACCAGCTCCGACGCACGCTTCTCTAGCTCGACCGCAGCGCGATCGAGGATGAGGCCGCGATCATAGGGCGTCAGCACATTGGCTTGGAACGCCCGCTCCGCGGCGATCATGCAGGTGCGGACCTGCTCGCGCGACGGCAGATGCGCGGACATGGCGGGCTGTAGGCGATATTTGTCGAGCACGGCGACGGTGTGCGTACTCTTCACCCATTCCCCGGCGATCAAGAGGCGGCACGATGGCAGTTCGGCCGACGCCTGTCTCTGAACCGCAGCGTCCGCCATCGTCTGGTTCCTCCCAAAGGGGTCTTACGCCTGTTACCCTCGTCCTTAGAGAGAAATTGACATTAGCAAAAATACTGTTTTGGATTAGTTGCTATAAGCTGAGCATATAGCTCGGCGGAAACGTCTCGTTCTTCCCCGGCAGTGCGGTGCCCGCCCATGGATTTGCGTCAGTTGCGCTATTTCGCCCAGATCGTCGAGAGCGGCAGTTTGTCGAAGGCGTCGCGCTGCCTGTTCGTTGCGCAGCCCGCCTTGAGCCAGCAGATCGCAAAGCTCGAGGAGGAAGTGGGCAGGCCCTTGCTGCAGCGCTCCTCGCGCGGCGTGATCCCGACCGAG
Organism: Bradyrhizobium sp. SZCCHNR2028; assembly: GCF_032380995.1. Lineage (NCBI taxonomy): Bacteria > Pseudomonadati > Pseudomonadota > Alphaproteobacteria > Hyphomicrobiales > Nitrobacteraceae > Bradyrhizobium > Bradyrhizobium sp. SZCCHNR2028. The sequence goes on from NZ_JAUHJF010000034.1 coordinate 16,570, forward strand.
AACGGCCTTGCGCTCTACCATCACGCCCGTTTCATGCTGCGGCAGCTCGACCATGCGCTGTCGATTGCCCGCCAGGATTCGGCAGAGGTGAGCGGCATGGTGTCGGTCGGCTTACCCGCAACGACCGTGCTCGCGATCGGGCTGCCACTCACCAAGTGCATCCGCGCCAAATATCCCGGTATCCTGCTCAATGTCGTCGAGGGAATGAGCGGCCACATCGCTCACATGATGCGGCTTGGCCAGCTCGACCTGGCCATCCTGTTCAACAACGACGTGTCGTCCAAGCTCGACGCGATTCCGCTGCTCGACGAGGAACTGTTCGTGCTTCTCCCTGCCGACAGCCCGCTGGTGCCGCAACACCGTTGCAGCATCACAGTTGCGGAAGTTGCAAAGCTGCCCCTGATCCTGCCGACGGGAACTCATGGCCTGCGCCGGCGTGTAGCTGCAGAGTTCGAGCGGCGCAACATCACGCCGAATGTGGTCGCCGAGATCGACTCGCTCTCGCTGGTGATGAGCTGCGTCGGTGAGGGCATCGGAGTCACCATCAAGCCGATGTCGGCGCTGCAGGCAGGAGGACGAAGCAGCGAGGACTGGCGCGCCCTGCCCATCTCGGACGCCCGGATCACGCGACGCAACTATGTCTATTCAATCAAGCCAGACCTGCTGGCGCCTGCAGCCCTCGCCGTCGCCAAGGAGCTCCAGGATACGGCGCGAACGCTCGTCACATCCGGACAATGGCGCGGCGTCAGCCTGGTCGACGACTCCATGTCTTCCGCGATCCCGCCGGCGGCCTAGCGCACGCGCTGACCGGCGGATCGCGACGGCATCGCGATCCGCCCCCGGCCCGGTCTCGTCTACTTCAGCGCCGCCTGCCCGGCCAGAGATACGACGTTGTCCTGGGCGCCCGACCCACCACTCACACCGACGGCACCGATGATCTTGCCGTCCACCATCAGCAGATTGCCGCCCCGCGATGCGATCACGTCATCGAGCGTGGCGAGATAGGCGAAATACGCGCCTTTGCCGAGCAGCGTCTCGAACACCAGCGTGGGGCGTCGATAACGTGCCGCCGTGCGCGCCTTGTGCTGAGACAGGCCGACCGACGCATATTGGCAATTGTCCTGCTTTTCGAAATAGACCAGATCGCCGCTCGGATTGACCACGGAGATGCAGAAGGCGTTCCAGTTGCGCTTCGTCGTCTCGGCAACGGCCGCAGCAGCCACCTTCTTGGCCATCTCCAGGCTGATCGGCTCGCCATAAGGCGGCGGATTCAGTGCATCCGCGACCGCGTCGTTGGGGTTGTCGGTGTTCGATGTCTGGGCGAGGCTGCTCGATAAGTGCAAAGCTGCGACGCATGCGATGATGCTCAAAATGGCCCGATAGTGCATGTCTTCCTCCCGACCCTGTTGCCTTCTCGTGCTCGTCGGCCAGCCTGGCCGCCTTGTTTTACTCGACGAGGCGTGTCGTTCTCTGCCTCCGTTGGCGCGCGCTCCGCGCCGGCGGCACCCGGCGCGTCTCTACGCTTCATTCCGACCGCCGCGCTTCCAAGCTGCCGATATCTTCGGGCTGCCCTGTTTGCATCTCCAACGGTGTCATACGCTGCAGGTCAGCGCCGCTCGTCTCGGGCAAAGCCATCGCGGCGATGAAAGCAAGTCCATAGGCGGCGAGCGCGCAAAGGCCCATCGACAAGCCAAGAGGATGCGACGCAGCAAGCACGCCCACGGTCGCAGGCACGACCGAGCCAAACCCACGCCCGCCGCCGAGGCAGAAGCCCTGCCCGCTCGCACGAATCTCGGTCGGAAACAATTCGGCAAAGGTCGGCAACATTCCTGATGCCAACCCACCCTGGAACGCGCCCAGAAAGAAGCTGAGCAGGATCGTCGTGTTGGCGCCGATCGGAGCAAGCAGGTAGATGCTCGCGTTCACGGCCTGGCATAGCAGGAAGATCATGAATGCGGGACGCCGGCCCGTGCGATCCGAAAGCCAGCCATAGAGCAAGGGTCCGACCAACGAACCCAGGATGTTCATGGCAAGATAGCCTGCACTGCTCCCCACCGTCAGGTTGAGGACGGTGCGCAGATAGGTCGGCAGCCACGTGATCATCACATAGGCACCGCCGAAAATGCCGGTGGCCATCGTGACCGCCGCCACGGTACGCCGCACATGGGCCCTGGTGAAGATCGTCCAGGCCGGCAGTCCGGCTGTCTTGTCCGCGCGGCTTTGACGATAAAGCCCGGACTCCGGCACAAGGCGGCGGATGAAGAACACGAGAAAGGCCGGCGCGATGCCGACCGCAAAGAACACGCGCCAGCCGAGCTCTTCAGGAAACAGCGATGAAATGACGGGGAGCAGCGCGACGGAAATCGCATAACCCACCGCGTAGCTGCTCTGCACCGACGCGGCCACCCGGCCGCGCAGCGCGGGCCTGACGACCTCGCTGATCAGGACGCCACCCACGGCCGCCTCACCGCCGTAGCCGAGGCCCTGGAGAAAACGCACGATCAGCAAGAAGTTGAAGCCCGTCGCGAAAGCCGATGCGAGCGTGAACAGGGCAACCCAGAGGATCGTCAGCTGCAGGACCTTGATGCGGCCGATGCGATCGGCAAGGATCCCTCCGCCCCAGCCACCGACAGCTGCACCGACGAGGGCTGCGGTCGCGAGATAGCCGGCTTCAGGGCGCGTCAGTCCGATTGTTGCAATCAGCGCCGGGATGACCAGCGCATAGATCGTCGAATCCAACGAATCGAGACCAAAGCCCGCGAAGCAAGCCCAATACGTCCGGCGTTCGACCTCGTCGAGTTCGGAATACCAGCCCAGTTTCATGATCGTTCACTTTCAGGCCAGGACGCGAACCAGATGCGCTTCTTCGTTGGCCGGAAGAACAAGCGCGAGTGCAGTACAATCGGGTGGCCGCATGGACCATGCAGGCGCACTTTCTGCGCGTGCCTGCCGGTCGTGTCCATTATGAATGCCGACAGCTTCATCGCCCGCCGATTGGAGATAGACGGAATTCCAGGACAGCCAAAATACGATTTGGCGTTGGCGCTCATAAGCGAAAGATATGGCTTGGCCGGAGCTCACCGCGGCATCACGGGGCGACCCTGGCGGTGACAAATCCACTTTGATTGAGCGCTCGGCGTACTGTGCCATTCGCCTTGGCATCTGCAAGAAACCGGGCCGCCCACTCCCGCGCCGTCACTTTGCCCTTCGGGACGACCACGACGACGCCCGTTGATTGGATGACCTCGTTCAAGACCCGGCTGCCCGGCAGGCGCCGCGACAGCTCCTCCAAGGCTTCCATGCCCATGGCGAGGGCGTCGAGCTGACCCCGGCCGATCAATTCAGCGGCCTCTTCAGGCTTGACGAATTTCGTCACGCTGGCACTTTTCATGCTCGCCTCGACCGTTCTGGACGTCGAGGTGCCTTCGATGCAGCCAACCCGGATTCCCGGACGGTCGATCTCGGCAACGGAGGTGATGTCTGAGCCGGCGCGAATGAGATACCCGCTCATGTAGGCGACATAAGCGGGTCCCTGATCGACGAACTGCTCTCGCTTCCGGTCCGCAGGCATGAAGGACAGATCCCACGCGCCTTTGCTGCCGGCGGCCGCGATTTCGTCCGAGCTCTGATATTCTACGAGCTCGAGCGGCACATTGAGCTTGCCTGCGGCCGCCTTGGCCAGTTCGACTGTCACGCCGACAGGCTTGCCTGTCGCCGGATCGCGTGTCGTCCAGAACGCCGAGGCGGCCGGCCCGACCGCAACAGCGACGCGCAACACGCCGGTCGGAGCGATCTCGCGCGCATCCTGCGCAGCTGCTCCCGCCATCATGGCCGAGAAGCCCAAGCAAAGACTTGCGATGGCACAACAAAGCGATGCAAGCGGACCGGTCGATTTCATGCGTGGTCTGGCGCGATCCGACATGGGTACCGCCGTGCTGACAATGTGCCGGTCTTTCATAGTGTCGGATTCCACGATGATGGGATCAGCCGATAGCCGGCGCCGTCTTTCTCGACGTGTCCGACCGACGGGAACGCGAAGTGGAATCCGATCACGATCGCCTTCTCCGCCGCCGCCATGTCGTAGAACTTGTGGCGGGTCTGCTGCGCAAGATCGGGGTCGGTGTCGAAGACGACGTGCCAATCCGGATGTCGCAGGAAGAATTCCGGGATGTTGGTGACATCGGATTGGATCAGAACCTTCGCGTTGCCCGACGCGACCGCGAACGAGGTGTGACCTGGCGTGTGGCCGGGGGTCGCGATCGACGTGATCCCCGGAGCGACCTCCTTGTCCCAGTCATATTTCGTCACCTTCGACTCGATACCGGCGAAGGTTTTCCTCACATTGGCGAAGTAGTTCTTCATCATCTCGCTGGACTGCGCCTTGGCCGCGTTGTCCTCGCTGGTCCAGAAGTCCCAGTCCTTCGCAGGCACCATGATCTCGGCATTCGGGAACGCTATCGATCCGTCGGCTGCGCGGATGCCGTTGGTATGGTCGGGGTGCAGATGCGACAGCAGCACGACATCGATGGCCTTCAGATCGACGCCTGCCGCAGCAAGGTTCTGCAGGGTTCGGCCGACCGCGCCCTTGCTGGGCTCGAGATTGGCCACACCGTTCCCGGTGTCGATCAGCACGAGCTTGCTGCCGGTATTGATGATTTGGGGGTTGAAGGGGATGGTCACCATCCCTTTCGGCATGTAGGCGGCGTCGGCGGCGGCGACCGCCTCCTCCCTGGACGCGTTGGTGACGAACTTGTCCGGAACCGGAAACGTGCGCGCACCGTCATTGATGGATATGCACTCGAACGATCCCACCTTGTAGCGGTAGAAGCCGGCTGCCTGCGCGCCGGCCGGATTCATAGCCGCTCCGGCGGGCGCCGTGCCGAGGCGAGTAGCGGCCGCAGTCCCTGCCAAGGCTGCGCCGGCCAACAACTGACGACGGTTGAGATTGATCACGTGCCCCTCCTTCTGGTCGATCCAACGACGATGAAATTGAACGCGGCGCGGGACCTCAGACGATCCTGATCGACACGTCCGTTCGCGTCGTGATGTCGTCTTCATGTCTCTCAGTCCCAGAACGGGACGACCCATGAAGGCTCCCCGTGGCGTTTTGCTTCAGTGGGCCAGCGGATCAGGCCTCATCTGCACCTTGTAGACCTTCGGCGACGCCTCCTTGCCGCCCTCGCCGTGGAAGCTCGCGCGCGTGCCGGTCATGGTCCACAGACCTCGTCCCTTCAGCTGGTGTCGGGATCGTCGATCTCGCTTCTCATCGCCATGACAGCCGATCACGCCGCGAATAGTGCGCGCAACCGGCCGATGTCGTCGATTTCTTCGAGCCGCCCGACCATGTCGATCAGCTTCTCCGTCTTCTCACGCCCCAGAACGGGCGTCATCAGATCCCTGGTCTTGGCGTTGACGGCCTCCGTGCTCAGCGGATTCTCCCTGGTGCCCGGCGGATGCCTGGTGAAATGATCGACCTTGCGGCCATCGACCAGAGTCACCTCGACGATCGCACCGCGTGGCGCGGCCGGATCCATCAGACTCTTGTCGCCTACAAGCGTCACCTTCCCACGCTGCTCCAGGATCATCGGGTCGCGCATCAGCGCGACATCATGGCTGTCGGCGAATGAGACGGCCCCCTTGACCAAGGCGAGTGCGACGAGATGCTGACAGTTCACGTCGGGCATGGCGCTGTCGCCGACGATGCCCATCGCGTCGGTCGGAAGCTTGACCAGGATGCTGCGGACGTTGTCTGGAGTGAGCCCGTGCTGTCGGCGCAGCGTGAGCAGCGCATCCAGCGGCGACTGGATCGGATAGCCGACCGAAAAGGTCTTGATGGCGGTTTCCGTGACGTAGAAGCGGCTGCCGAGATCCTTGACCATCTCCTCCGGCTTCGGATCGCTCGACAGCGCGATGAACAGGTTGTGGGTGCCATCGAGCACGTCATCGACGCCGGTGAGCCCCGCCATCACCATGTCGACGGCCATGACGCCGTTGCGCGCGCCCATGCCGGCGAAATCGAATGCCTTCTCGATGTGGTCCTTGTCCTTCACCCAACTCCACAGCCCTGAGACCTGCTGCGCCGAATAGGAAATGGCGTGACGCATGCCCCGCTCGTCCAGCCGGGCCAGCGAGGCCGCCGCGCCGAGCGCACCGAATGTCGAGGACGTGCCCTCGGCGCTGCGATGCGAGCCGCGCACCAGGTCCGGCCCGAGCGCCATCAGAAGCCGGCAGGTCAAGTCGTAGCCGAGCACAACGGCGCGGATCACGTCGCGCCCGCTGCAATGCTCCCGTTCAGCCATCGCGAGCGCGGCAGGGATGACCGCGCACCCCGGATGCGCCTTGGTGACCGGTTCGAAATCGTCGGTCTCGTCGGCGTGGGCGCACATGGCGTTTGCCATCGCCGCATTGACGGCCGTCGTCCGGAAGTCGGAGCCGACGACGGACGCCTGCGGCGCGCCGCCGAGGCTGCGCACGTATTTCAGCGCCATCTCGCCCGGATGCATCCGAGCGCCGGACACCATGGCGCCGAGCGTGTCGAACATGCGGTGCTTGCATGCGAGCACCACCTGCTCCGGCAGCTCCTGGTCGCGCGCCGCGACCATGTAGCGCGCCAAGCGTTCGGTTACGCCCGAGCCGGCGGCACGGGAGAAACGGATCGGCATCGCCGAGATCGCAGCAAACGCCCCCGCCGATTGCAGGAGCCGGCGACGTGACAGCTGGGCCCCGTTCTCCATGGTCACGCCGACGCCGACATCTTCGCGATGTCGGCTGCGCTCGACAGGCCCTCGACATTCCAGCAGGCGTCCATGATCCGCCGGATCGATGCGGCAGGAACGATGCCGTCGGCGAGATCGGAGAACTTCGCCTCGAGCTGCTGGTCGGTCATCGGCACTTCAACGCTGCCGACGGCGTGCTCGATGCGGCGGCTGAGCTTCCGCCCATCCTTCAGCACGATCGTCATCTCGACCTGCTCCGGCTTGATCTCGGGCGCGATGACCGGAATGACCTTGCTACGCAGCGACAGCACCGTCTGATCGGTTACCGCGCGATCGCTGAACTGCTTCTCTCCGCCCGCGCCTTCCACGATCGCCACGGCCACCGCGTGATAGATGCTGAACTTGCCCTCGAGCCCCTGCTGCGGCGTCTTCTTGCCGGTCAGCTCGAGCACGAGCGGATTGACTTTGAGATCGACGTGATCGATCTGGTCGCCCGTCAGCCTGTTCTCGTTGCGCAGCTGAATCGCAGCGTCGATCGCCGGATGCAGCACGATGCCGCAGGCGAACGGCTTGTAGGTGTTGAGCGCGGCTTCGTAACGCTTGCCGAGATCGCCGACGATCTCGCCATAGTCCTGCTTGGTGCTGATCGTATTGGCCCAGCCGCGCTTCGCCTCGATCATCCCGTCCGACGACGTGAAATTCTTCGACGCCAGAATGGCGGCGAATATGCCGTTTGACGCCGCACGGCCGGGGTTGAAGCTCTTGTTCATGGACCCGAACGATTCGCGCAGGCCGACCGGCTGCGACGCGGCGAGGCCCAGCGCCCAGGTCATTTGCTGCTCGTTGAGCTTCAACAGCTTGCCTGCAGCTGCCGCCGAGCCGAACACCCCTGCGGTCCCGGTGATGTGCCAGCCGACATCGTAGTGGTTCGGATAGACGGCGTTCCCGATCCTGCACTCGGTCTCGACACCGAGGACGAGCGCATTCAAGAACTCCTTTCCGGAGACCGGCTGCATTTCCGAGAGCGCAATGATCGCCGAAACCACCGGGCCGGCCGGATGGATGATCGTCTTCAGATGGGTGTCGTCGAAATCGAAGATGTGGCTGGACACGCCGTTGATGAAGGCGGCGTTCATGATGTCGAACCGCTCGCGCCGGCCGAACAGCGACGCCTGCTGCGGGCCTGAGAACGGTGCCAGCGCGGCAACCGCAATATCAACCGTTTCATGTCGCGACCCACCGATCGCGACGCCGACCCAGTTCAGCAGCGTCCTCACGCCTTCCTTGCGGACCTTGACCGGCAGATCATCGTATCCCGCCGAGACGATGTACCGCGCAAGCGTACGCGTGACCTCCTTGGGCTGCGCCGCGGCGGGCGCCGCCGGTGCCTCAGCCTGTGCAAAAGCCGCATTCGCGCCGACCGCGGACAAGGGAAGAGCGGCGGCGGCCTGAAGCAGGGTCCTGCGATCAGTGTACATGTGACGTCTCCCGGGCTTTGAACGAGGCCAATTGCGCGGCGAGCCGGACCGCGCTTTCGAGCGCGCCGGTGTTTGCGACGCCCTTGCCGACGATGTCGAACGCCGTGCCGTGCGAGGGCGTGGTGAAGACGGTCTCGAGGCCGGCCGTGACGGTCACTCCGCGATTGAAGCCGCGCAGCTTCGTCGCGATCTGCCCCTGGTCATGATACATCGCGACGACGCTGTCGAACTCGCCGGCAAAGGCGCGAATGTAAACCGTATCCGCTGGATACGGACCGCTGCAGACAATGCCCTTTTTCGCAATCGCCTCGACCGTCGGCTTGATCATCTCGATCTCGTCGCGACCGAACAAGCCGCCCTCGCCGGCATGCGGATTCAGCGCGGCCACGGCGATCCGCGGCGCAGCGACTCCGGATCTCCGCATCATCCTGTCGACGAGGACCACCGCATCGGCGATCCGCGCCGGGCTGATGTCGTTCAGCGCCTCGCGCAGGGACTGGTGCCCGGTGACGCGCGACATCCATTGACCATCCAGCACATTCATTTCAGAAAAATAGGTACGGTGCCCGAGCAGGTCCGCGAACATCTTGTGCTCGTCCGGGTACCTCCAGCCGCCGTCGAACATCGCCCGCTTGTTCAAGGGCGCGAAGGTGATGGCATTGATCGCGCCGTCCTTGGCAAGATCGATCGCCCGCGACAGCGTCTCTCCGGTGAGTCGCCCGGACTCGGCGCTGGCCTTTCCGATCGGGTGCCTCGACGGGTCTGTGTTGCCGAGATCGATCAGCTGTATCTTGCCAGAAGCCCAGGAAGCCTCGCTGGGGGAGCCGATCCGCTCGATATCGAAGCTCACGCCGGCATGCGCCATTCCCATCTCCAGCACGCGGGCATCGCCCACCACGACGAGGCGCGCCGCATCGGCCAGCCGGTGATCGGAGAGGATTCGCGCCGTCTGCTCAGGACCGATACCGGTGCAATCACCGGGAACCAGCGCCACGATTGGCAAGTCTTCACAGAGAACCATGGATCCTACTTTGCTGCTTTCATCTGGACGACCCGCCCCCAATCGTCGCGGTCGAATTCACCATCCCATTTCGCCACCACGATCGCGGCCACTGCGTTGCCGATCGTGTTGGTGATGGCGCGCGCCAGCGACATGAAGCGGTCTACTCCGAGCAATAGCGCGAGGCCTTCGACAGGCAGCCCGGCCGCAACGATGGTCGCCGCCAACGCGGCGAACGCCCCGCCCGTGACACCGGCTGCGCCCTTGCTGGTGAACAGCATCACGACAAACAGGCTCAACTGCTGCGCCGTGCTCAGCTCGATGCCGTAGACCTGCGCCACGAAGATCGTGCTCAGCGGCAATGTCAGCGCCACGCCGTCGAGATTGAAGGAGTAGCCGGACGGAATGACGAGACCGGTCACGGCGCGTCCCACCCCCGCCCTTGGCAGCTTCTCCATCATTCCGGGAATCGCGGTCTCCGACGACGACGTTCCGAGCACGACGAGAAGCTCGGGGCGCAACAGCCGGAGCAGGTCCATCAGCCGGATGCCGACCAGACGGCAGATCATTCCCAGGACGACGAAGATGAAGAACGCCATCATCCCCCAGGCCGTCCCGACCAGGAGCGCGAGGGCGTACAATGTGGCGGCGCCGAACTTGCCGACCGTGAAAGCCATGGCGCCGAAGGCCCCGATCGGTGCCAGCATGACGACGACATGGACCACGCTGAACACGAGCGCGGTCAACCGCTCCATGCCCGAGCGCAGCGACAGCGCCTTTTCGCCGAGCATCAAGAGGCCGATGCCGCACAGCAGCGCGAGCACGAGAACCTGAAGCACGTCGCCGCTGGCAAACGCGCCGAAGAAGCTTTCGGGGATCATGTGCTGGATATACGCCGACAACGAGCCGACATGGGTCTGCGCATAGCGGGCCACGGCTTCGGCCTGTTGCGGGGTGGCGTGCGCCACACCCGCGCCGGGCTGGACCCATCGCACCACGACGAAGCTGAACAGCAGGCAGAGCGTCGTGACGATTTCGAAATACAGGAACGCCTTGAGTCCGATGCGCCCGACCGCCTTCATGTCGCCGACCTGCGCGATGCCGGTCACCACGACCAGGAACACCAGCGGCGCGATCGTGACCTTGATGAGCGAGATGAAGCCGTCGGCGAGCGGTTTGAATTCGAGTGCCGCAGCCGGAAACAGCGCGCCGACGAGTGCGCCGAGCACGGCGCCCGCCACGATCAGGACATAAGGCTCCCGCCAAAGCGAGCCGGCACGAGGCGCAGCAGCCTGCGTCGGGAGCGCCTCGGACAAAGGAGTCGTTGTGATCGTCAATTCCGTGTCCTCCCGCCTCGTGCTCTTCGGCGCTGCAAACAGCGTCTCCGCGGCCCTTATCTTTGGCCTGACATTGGACCAGCCGGTGCCGCGGTGCTAATGCCAGATTGGAATAATTCAATAACGAATTGGCATCATGGACCTGAGCTGGATCGAGGATTTCCTCGCTATTGCGGAGGACGGCGGCTTCTCCCGCGCAGCGCTGCGCCGGCACGTGACGCAGCCGGCCTTGAGCCGGCGGATCAAGTCGCTGGAAGCGTGGCTTGGAGCGCCTCTGTTCGAGCGCAGCACCCATGTCGTGAAGCTGACGCCGGCAGGGGAGAGTTTTCGTCCGGTGGCGGAGGACGTCATTCGCAGGCTGTCAAACGGCCGCGAGGAGGCCCTGGAAGCGGCTCGCCTCAAGGCCGAGACCGTTCAATTCGTCGCCACCCACGCACTGTCGCAGACGTTCTTTCCGGACTGGATCCGCCGGGTCGATCGTGCGCGATCCGGTTCCGCTGTTCAACTCGTGGCGTCGAACTTCGCCGGGTGTGAGAAGCTCCTGCTTGAGGCCCATGCGCATTTCATGCTGGCGCATTACCACCCATCGCTCGCCAGCCGCCTGGACAACGATCGCTTTCAGCGCATCGATCTCGCCGACGACGTCCTGGTCCCGATCAGCGCGACCGGTTACAGGGCCGTCACGCGCAGCGGGCGCCGGCGGCAATCGATGCCGCGGTTTGCGCTGCCTGGCTCTGCGGACAAGCCGCTGCCCTATCTCGCCTATCATCCGGGTTCAGGCGTGGGCCGCATCGTGACCGCCTTCCTCGCGACGAAGCAGCCAAGCGCCATGCTGCTCCCCAGCTTCTCAGCACCGGTGATGCTGCTCATCAACATGGCCCGGGAAGGCCGCGGGATCACCTGGGCTCCACGCAGCCTGGTCGAGCTCGATCTCCAGAGCGGCCGATTGGTGAGAGCCGGCCCGAAGGACTGGGACATCAAGATCAACATATGCCTCATCCGCGCGCGGGCGCGGATGATCCATGCCGCTGAGAGTCTTTGGAGCACGGCAAGGAAGCTGGCAGCCACTTAGCCAATTGGCGAGAATTGGTTGCACAGCCAGCGTTGAGGTCAGCCCAGGCAGGGCTTCGGCCTCGCGCTCCATTTCCGCATCTCCTGCGCCTCTTCGACCCGCTACGGCTCGATTCATGTCTCTGGGCAGGCATAACGAGATGTCTTCCGGCAATCGCCTCTGCCTCGACCTCACTTGTTCCAAGATCGCATAGCTTGATCACAAATATCGGGTGTACATGACCGCGAACGGCGTCGGCATCGCCACCGGCGCCTATACCTCGCTGGGGCTGACGCCGGAATTGTCCGGCCGCTGCATGCCGATCCTGTCGAACTCGCTGGTGACGCGCCCGCTCACTGCGGCCGAGCTCGCGGCGACCAGCTTCAAGACCCGGCAGGTGATCACCGACACGCACACCTTGCGCTTCTACTACCGGCTGCTGCCGGACGACCGCATCCAGATCGGCAGCCGGAGCGCCATCACTGACGCCGACGCTACGCATGACCGGCACCTCCAGCTCCTGATCGACGGCCTGCATCGCAAGTTTCCCGCGCTCACAGGCATCGAGATCGATTATTCGTGGTGGGGCTGGGTCGATGTCAGCCACGACATGATGCCGCGCATCGTGCGTCCCGATGCCCAGGCGAAGCTGGTCTATGCGCTCGGCTATGGCGGCAACGGCGTCTCCTATTCGGCGCAGGCCGGCCGCCGGATGGCGCAGATGCTCGCGGGCCAAGCCTTCAAGGGGCAGGATCTGCCGATCTTCACCTCGGCGCTGCCGACGCATCCCTTCGCGCCGTTCCGCCGCATCGGCCAGCGCCTGCTCTATCGCTGGTATCACCTGCGCGACGAGGCGAGTTGAGGCGCCTCTCGCCGCAGGTCGGTCCGACGAGCGTGCGCCTGCAGCAGCAGGGGTTCATGCCGTCGCTTCCCTGATCTCCACACGGATCGGAGTCGGATCGAAACCGTTGCATGGATTGTTCACCTGCGGACAGTTCGAGATCACGAACAGCACGTCCATCTCCGCGGTCACGTCGACGTAGTTGCCCGGCGCGGACGGGCCGTCGAGCACGGTGAAATTCCCGGAGGGCTCGATCGGCACGTTCATGAAGAAGTTCAGGTTGGAGACGATGTCGCGCTTGGTCAGGCCGTGCCGCGACAGCTCCAGGATGAAGTTTTCGCGGCAGGCATGCAGGTAGCGCGTCGCCTCACCGAAGCGCACGGCATTGCTCTCGCAGGAGCAGCAGCCCGCCGAGGTTTCGTGGCGGCCGCAGGTGTCGGCGGTGATCCGCGCCATCACCCGTCCGCGGTTGGAGATCAGCCGCGTGCCGAGCTCGAGATAGGCCGAGCCCTGGACGCGCAAGGTGTCCTGCGCGCTGTAGCGCTCGGCGGTGTCCTCCGCGACATAGATCAGCGCGTCCACCGCCTGCTCGCCCTCGCTGTCGATGATGCGGAGCGTCTGGCCCCTCTTCAGCACCCGCGACCAGGGCTGCTCGGCGGGAATGTCGAAGGCATAGACGATGCGGCCCAGATCAATCGATGACATGACCACGCTCCTCAGGCGAACAGCCGATCGGTGAATGCGTAGGCACGCAACGCTTCCGGCGACGCCGTGCGGCAGACGTCGTCGGCCGCGGGCGGCGGCAGCCGGTGCCGGATCAGCGTGATCGGCGCGGTCGCTGCGGGTCGCGCCGGATCGAGCGGATGGGCGCAGTTGGAGACGGCGACGATCAGGTTCATCTCGGCGCGCAGAGCGACGAAATCGCCGGAGAGTTTGCGCTCCGCGTGCCAGACGAAGCGGCCGTTTGCGTCCGTCGTCACCGGCGCAAAAAAGGTCACGCAAGGCGGGATGTCGCGCAGGCCCAGTCCGATCTTGGCAGCGGCCAAGATGAAATTCGCCTGCGTGTTGCGCGTCACCTCGCCATAGGCCGACAACGTCGAGTCAGGGGTCGAGCCGCCGACCAGAAGGTCATGCGCGCCGGACGTATCCTCGATCACCGAGAGCAGCACCCGTCCCATGTCCGACAGGATCATCCGGCCCTTCGACAGCGCCGCACTCCATTGCACCTTCACGGTGTCGGCGCAGTTGATCCGCTCGCACGGATCCTCGCTGCGCCACGCCAGCAGCGAGACACTGGAGCGGCCAAGATCATCGCTGATGCGCAGCGCCTCGCCGCGCGACAGCCGCATCGTCGCGTGCCAGCCGGGCGGCACCTGCTCGGTCTGGATGATCGCGTTCGCTGTGATCGGCGCACCGTCGCGCGCGGTCGGCGGCGGCAGCTGCTTCAGCTCCTGCCCCGCCGCGCGCAGCTCCTCGTAGCGGCGGCGGTTGGCGGCGGCCCGCTCCGCCTTGGTCTCTCCGCTCATGCGTCCGTCACCGTGAAATGCGCCTCGACCGGCCGTCCGGCCTTGCCGTTGATCGGCAGGATATCCTGCGGACAGGCGGAGAACGCGATCACCAGATCCATCTCCGCGCGCAAGCGCACTTGGCCGCCGGGAACGGGGCGCGGCGGCGCGGCAAAGCCGAGCGTGCCGTCGGCCTCCCAGGGAATGTTCATGAACAGATTGAGCGGGCTCGGCACCTCCGGCGGCGTCAGGCCGAGCTCGGCCATGCCGGCGAACAGATTGTCGGTGCAATTGTCGTGGTGGCCCTCGTGCCCGAGAAACGCGTAGCGATAGCGGTCGCAGGCGGCGATCAGAGTGTCGTGAATGCCGCCCGAAGTATCCTCGATCAAGGTCAGGATCGGCCGGCGCTTGTTGGTCCGCAGCACGTCTCCCGGCCGCGGCACCAGATGCAGCGAATGCGCCCGCGTGTGCTCGTTCGACATGAACTCCGACAAGTCGGCGCGATTGAACGCCCAGGTGTCGACCACCTGCTCGCCATGGGTATTGATCACGGTGACCACCTGGCTGGCCGTGACGAGCGCCGCCTTGCCGCGCCGCGCCGGAATCTCGATCGGATCCATCGCTCTCTCCTTCAGGGCTTGTAGGCGACCATGTCGATCTCGACGATGCCGCCGCGCGCCAGATCGCAGACGCCGATCGTGGTCCGGCCAGGCCGGTACGCATCGTCGAAATGATTGGAGAAAATCGTATTCATCGCGGCGTAGTCGCGCTTGAAATCGGTCAGGTAGATGCGGGCGAACACGACGTTCGCGAAGCTCATGCCGCAGCCCTTCAGCACACGCGCGAGGTTATCCATGACCTTGCGGGTCTGCGCGTCGATACCGTCCGGGAGCGGCAGCGCGTCGTCATCGGGATCGGTCGCGAGCTGGCCGGTGACGAACAGGAACGGACCGGCCTGCACCGCATGGCTGTAGGGAGTGACCGGCTTCGGCGCGTCCGGGAGCAGATGATAAATCGGATCCATGGCGTGTCTCCTCGCGTTGTTTCTGGCTCATCCGGCGGCGTAGCGCTGGATGAACTGGCGCGCGCGTTCGGTTTCCGGGTTGACGAAGAAGCGCTCCGGAGGCCCGGTCTCGACCACGCGGCCGCGATCGAGAAACAGAATGCGGGTGGCGGCTTCGCGAGCAAAGCCCATCTCGTGGGTCACGATCACCATCGTGCGGCCCTCGCGCGCAAGCTCGCGCATCACCACCAGCACCTCGCCGACCAGCTCCGGATCGAGCGCGCTGGTCGGCTCGTCGAACAAGAGGACGTCCGGCTTCATCGCCAGCGCACGCGCAATGCCGACGCGCTGCTTCTGCCCACCGGACAGCCGCGCCGGGAACACATCGCATTTGTCGGAGAGCCCGACCTTGGCGAGCAGCGCCATCGCCTCCTCGCGCACCTCGGCCACGGGACGCTTCTGCACTTGCACCGGCGCCTCCATGAGATTCTGAAGGACCGTCAGATGTGGCCACAGCGCGAAATGCTGGAACACCATGCCGATCCGCGTGCGGACCCGCGACAGCTCACGGTCGGACATAACGACGCCACCATTGTTGATGCCGATGCGGTCTCCGTTGAGATAGATCTGGCCGGCATTCGGCCGCTCCAGCCAGTTGATGCAGCGAAGGAGGGTCGACTTGCCGGAGCCGGACGGGCCGAGCACGCAGACCGTCTCGCCGCGCGTCACCGTGAAGCTGATATCGGAGAGCACCTCGAGCTCGCCGAACCGCTTGGAAATGCCGGCGACGTCGAGCACGGCCATGTCGTCGGTCATCCCGGGCTCCTTCTCAGCGCCGCGCCGCGGCCAGCCGGTCGATGCCGCTGACACCCGCCTCGATCACGAGGCAGAGCCCCCAATACAGGATCACGGCGGTGATGAAGGCGGCGAACGGCACGTAGTGGCGCGACTGGATCGAGCTCGCGGCATGCGTCAGCTCGGGCAGTGCGATGATAGTTAGAAAAGCGCTGTCCTTGACGATCTGGATCATCTGGTTGCCGATGACAGGACCTGCGGCGAGCAGCAGCGGCGGCAGGATGATGCGGCGGAACAATCGCGCCCCGGAGAAGCCGAAGGCGACGCCGGCTTCGATCGGCTCGCGCGGCTGCGCCGCCCAGGCGCCGCGCAGGATCTCGGCGAGATAGGCGGCGTGATAGACGGTCAGCGCCACCAGCCCCGAGCTCCAATTGTCGAGCCTAATGCCAAACGAGGGCAAACCGTAGTAGACGATGTAGGCGAACAGCAGGAACGGCACGCAGCGCATGCCGTCGACGAACACGCGCACGGTGAGCGCCAGCCAGCGCCGCTTCGACATCAGGGCCGGCGTCAGCACGAAGGCGATCACGAGCCCGGCGATCGCCGACAGCACCGAGAGGATCGTGGTGTTGCCGAGACCGCTCAGCAGCAGACCCCGCTCGCTCCAGACGATGGCGAAATCCCGGATCATGCGGCCTCGGCCGCGAGCTGGCGCCGCTCGATGAAGCGCTGCAGCGAGACCAGCGCGAACACGATCGGCGCATACATCGCGATGGCGACCAGGAACGGCGGCAGCGGCTCATAGGTCTCGGCGCCGATGCGCACCGCCGCGCGGGTGATGTCGACGACGCCAACGACCGCCAGCACGGGCGTGACCTTGATCAGCAGCGACATCTCGTTGACGAGCCCGGGCAGACTGACCCGCACGATCTGCGGCAGGACGATGCGGCGGAAGCGCAGGCTCGCATGCATGCCGACCGACTGCGCGGCCTCGTACTGCTCCTTCGGGAAGTTCATCAGAGCGGCGCGCCAGACCTCGCAGTTGAACGCCGAGGTGTTCATCACCAGCGCCAGGATCGCCGCCGACACCGGCCCGATTGCGATCCCGACATTGGGCAGCGCGAAGAACAGCAGCAGCAGCAACGTCACGAGCGGGGTCGCGCGCAGCACCGAGACATAGACCGCGACCACGCGGGCGACGATCGGAACGTTGGCCCAGCGCAGCAGCGCCAGGCCAAGGCCGATCGGCAGCCCGATCAGGATGCCGACCAAGGACAGCGTCACCGTGACCACCGCGCCCTGCAGGATGGCCAGCACGTCGGCCGCGCTCATCGCCGTCCACCCGTGGCGTCGCCGAGCAGCCGCGTCCCGTCGAGGGTCAACTCGCCGTCGAGCGGACCGGCGCGCAGCGATCGCCACCCGCACATCAGCTGCACCCCAACCGCGGCGTCAGAATTCCGGCTCGAACGTGACCGGCAGATCCGGGAAGGCCTCGCCGAACCACTTCTTTTGCAATTCGGCGAACCGGCCGCTTTCCTTCTCCTTGGCGATGAAGCCGTTCAGGAATTCGACCAGCTCCGTGTTTCCCTTGGCGACCGCCCAGGCCGGATAGGATTTGCCGGAGACGGGCTGGCCGACCGCGAACACGTTCGGCTTCTCGGCGATCAGCGCCTTGATGTTGATGATCGTGTTGACCACGTAGTCGACGCGGCCGAGCGCGAGATCCTGATAGGCTTCGGGATAAGAGGTGTATTCGACCACCTTGCCGAGCTTGCCGCCCTCCTTTTCCAGCATCGCCTGGAGCTCGGGCAGCCGCCCCAGCAGCGCGCTGCCGGCCTGCACGCCGACGGTCTTGCCGCTGAGATCCTTGATCGCGGAGATGCTCTTGTCGTCCTTGCGCTTCACGTAATAGTGCGTCGCGTCGGCGATCGGGCTGGTGAAGTCGAGCGACTTCTTGCGCTCCTTGGTGATGATCGCCGCGGTGATGGCGACATCGTACTTGCCGGTGGAGACGCCGGCCAGGATGCCTGTCCACGGCAGGATCTGCTGCTTGATCTCGAACGGCGCGTATTTGCGCAGATCCTCGATCAGTTCGTTGTCGAAGCCGGTCGGCTTGCCGTCCTTGACGAACTCGAAGGGACGGAAATCGTCCTCGGTCGCGACGATGAGACCGCGCTTCTTGATCTCGTCGAGGCTGCCGGCCTTGGCGCTGAACGCGGGCGGCAAGGTCAGCGCGGCGGCCAGCAGCGCAAGCGCTGCTCGCCGCGACGGTGCCGACAGGCGGGGAAACGAAGGCTTGGTCATCTCGTATCTCCTTACATGAACTGATCAGTCGAAGCTGAAGCCGTGCGCGCGCAGATAAGGTGGGAAGGAAGCCCCCTCGGCCTTGGCGGCCTGCCGCGCCTTGTCCTCCGACCAGCCGTAGAAATCGGCCTCGCCGAACTCGGCATTGCCGCGCTGCTGCTCCTTCGGAATCGCGTGCCGCGCATGGCGCCGCCGATCGTAATCGTCGAGCGCCGCAGGCAGTGCATCGTCGCCGTAGCAGTCGACATGGGTGGTGATGCTGCGCGGCAGCCGCAGGCTGACATGGCCTTCTGCGGCGGGATAGCCGAGACACAGCCCAGCGACGGGAAACACCATGTCGGGCAGTTCCAGCACCTTGGCGACAATGTCGATCTCATTGCGGATCACGCTGATTGGACAGGTGCCGAGGCCGGCGGACTCCGCGCACAGGATCATGGTCTGCAGCGCCAGCGCCGCATCGACCGAGGCGTTGAAGAAGCCTTCCAGGGTGCCGTTCCTGACCGGCTTGCCGCGCAGCTCGCCGATCCGCTGCAGCCGCCGCGCGTCACCGAGGAAAACGAAGAACAGCGGCGACGCGCCGATCCAGGGCATGCTCGGAAACAGCCGGCCGATCGCCGCCCGCTTGTCGGCATTGCGCACGCGCATCACCGAAGCCTGCTGGAAATCCGACTTGGCCGAGGCGCTCAGCGCGCAGGCGACGAGCAGGTCGAGCAGCCCCTCCTCCGGCATCCGGTCGCTATAGCGGCGCACCGTCTTGCGCGACAGCACGCCGCGCAGGAACGCATTGGCCTCGACATCGCCGCCATCGGGTCCGCCGTCTCCGAAGCGTGTGGCGAGGGCATCGGCATGCTCGGACATCACAGCGCCCCTATTGCATCACGCGCGACGCGCCAGGTCGAACGAACGCCATTGGCCTGAGCCATGATCGGCGGATCCCGCAGCGGCAGACGTCGCATTGCTCACCCCACGCGCTGCGACATCGGTGTCGCCGCCCCGGATCGATTTCGCCGCGGCTTCCGCAGCTATTATTCGAGATGTGAGCAAGGGACATGCCAGATGTCGCGGGGCCTGGCGCAGCGCGACCGCTCCTGCAACGATCTTCACCGAAAATGAGCAGCCAAATGCGCCGGTTGCGGACAAAACGCCGCAGCACCTGAATGCGGAGCATGCTTCGTATTTACGGCGACGGCGCCCCGACCGGATACTGCACTCCGGCGACGCGCTGCTTTTCGGGCAGCACCATGCCCATTATCTAATCGGAACTCATCGCGGTCGGGCGCGCTCAGTCTGGCGATCGCGTCGCATCGAGCCGTTCGCCCTGCGCCTTGACGATCGCCTGCATCATGGCAATGAAGCGTTTCTGATCGGCCTTGGTGAGATCCGCGACCGTCGCGAGATGCGCCGCCCGTGCCGGCCGCTCGATCTTGCGCAGCAATGCCGCGCCGGAACGGGTCAGGCGGCAGGTCCGCGACCGCCGGTCGTGCGGTCCGACGCTGCGATCGACGAAGCCGCGCGCCTGCAGCCGCTTCAATGCGCCGGTCGTCGTGGTCCGGTCGAGCGCGATGTCCTGGGCCAGCGCCGTCTGATCCGCCGTCCCCCGTTTCGCCAGCGCCGTCAACAGGCTGTACTGCAACGGCGTGATCTCATAGGCGGCGCATTTCTGCTGGAACAGCGCGACGTGGATCTGGTGCAGCCGCCGGATCAGATAGCCCGGGCGCGCCTCGAGCGGCCATGACGGATCTGCTTTCGGATTAGTCCTTCCTGCCATCGAACGGCTCCCGCATAAGCGCTGATCACGCTGCATCAATTTGAAGCTGTCTATGGCACGGATCTTGATGTAATGCGAAGTATGCTTCGTAAATCGGTCGGCACATCATCGGTGCCGGCTCATCGAGGAAGGCTTTGACCGGGACGAGCACGCTGCCCGGAAAGGAGACCTTGCATGTCCGTGAGCGCCTCGTTCGACCTGCTGCTGCGCGGCGGTCGTGTCATTGACCCCGCCTCCGGCATCGATGGACTGAAGGATGTCGCCATCCGCAATGGCCGCATCGCCGCTGTCCAGTCCGATATCCTGCCGACCAGCGCCAGGGACGTCGTCGACGTCACCGGCCAGCTCGTGCTTCCCGGACTGATCGACACCCACGCACATGCCTATCAGTACGTCACCGGCCGCTTCGGCATGAATGCGGACATGGTCGGCGTACAGTCGGGCGTCACCAGCCTGATCGACCAGGGTGGTCCGTCCTGCATGACCCTGCCCGGCTTCCGGCACTTCGTCGCCGAGCAGGCGCAATCGCGCGTCTATGCGTTCCTGTCGGCCTATCTGGTCGGCGGCCTCGAGGGCCATTACTACCCCGATCTCTACCGGCCCGACTGTGTCGACATCGACGCGACGGTGAAATCCGCGGTCGCCAACCGCGACCTCGTCCGCGGCATCAAGGCACATGCCGAGATCGGCGGCTTCGCGCGCTGGGGCATCCGCGTGATCGAGATGGCCGCCGAGATCGGCCGCCGCGCCGAGCTGCCGGTCTATGTGCATTTCGGCCAGCTCTGGGGCCTGCCGGCGAGCGGCACCAATGGCGAGGACGTCGACACCATCCTGGAGCGCGTGATCCCGCTGCTGCGTCCGGGGGACGTGCTGGCGCACCCGTTCACACGGCATCCCGGCGGCTTCGTCAACACCAAGGGCGATGTACATCCGGTGATCCAGGCCGCGCTCGACCGCGGGCTCAAGGTCGACGTCGGTCATGGCAGCCATTTCTCCTATCGGCTGGCGCGCAAGGCGATCGACGCCGGCATCGTGCCGCATACGCTCGGCGCCGACATCCACGGCTACAACACGCATGTGCCAGCACCGGCCGGCACGCCGGACGAACATGCCGACGACGAGAACCATCCGTTCGCGGGCCAGGCCAAGTTCAGCCTCGTGCAGGCGATGAGCTCGCTGGTCGCGCTCGGGCTGACGCTGGAGCAGGTCGTGCCGATGGTGACGTCGAACCCGGCTAGCATGCTCGGCCTGTCCGATCAGATCGGCGCACTGCGTCCGGGCATGGACGCCGACGTCAGCGTGCTCCAGGAGAAGCAAGAGCGCTTCGTGCTGCGCGACAACGAGAAGACCGAGGTGATTGCCGATCGGCTGCTGCAGCCGGTGTTCTGCCTGCGCGCCGGCGTCAGGCACGACGCAACGGCGCCGATCCTGCCTGCAGCGGTCGCGGCCTGACGTGGCCGGCGCGGCGCCGACCGTCTCGGATGAGCGCGCGCCGCGTGGCGTCGGCGCGCGGCTGCAGCGCAAGGAGGACGATCGCTTCCTGCGCGGCCGCGGCCAGTATGTCGCCGACATCAGGCTGCCGGGGATGAAGGACGTCGCCTTCGTGCGCAGCCCGATGGCGCACGCCAGCATCAAGGCGATCCATATTCCCACGGTGTACCGCGACGTCGTCTTCACGGCCGACGACCTCGCCGGCATCAAGCCGATCCGCGCCGTCTCAGGCCTGCCCGGGTTCAAGATTTCCGAGCAGCCGGTGCTGGCGACAGGCAAGGTGCGCCATGTCGGCGAACTCGTGGCGATGTGCGTCGCGCGCAGCCGCGCCGAGGCCGAGGACATCGCCGCTTCCGTCGAGCTCGACCTGGAGCCGCTGCCGGCGGTGCACGACATGCGGCTGGCGCGCGCGGCCGGCGGCGCGCTCGTGCACGAGCATTGGGGCGACAACGTCTTCCTGGAAACGAATTTCGAGGTCGACATCACTGCGGCGCTTGACGCGCCGATCAAGGTGACGCGCGAGATCTCGACGGCGCGCCAGTGCATGGCGCCGCTGGAGGGCCGCGGCGTCGTCGCGACCTTCGATCACCGGCTCGATCAGCTCACGCTGCACACGGGCTCGCAGATGCCACACATCGTGCGCAACGGCCTGTCCGACTGCCTCGGCATGGACCAGGGCCGCATCCGCATCATCGCACCCGACATCGGCGGCGGCTTCGGCCACAAGGGCATCCTGCTGCCCGAGGAAGTGTGCCTGAGCTGGCTCGCCATGGAAAAGGGCTGGACGGTGCGCTGGCTCGAGGACCGGCGCGAGCATTTGAGTGCGAGCGCGAATTGCCGCGAGCACGCCTATCACATCACGGTCTATGCCGATCGCGACGGCCGCCTGCGCGGCATCGACTGCGAGGCGATCGTCGATTCCGGCGCCTACTCGTCCTATCCGTTCTCGGCCTGCCTCGAAGCGGCGCAGATCGCGAGCATCCTGCCGGGGCCGTATCGGATGCCGGCCTATCGCTGCCGCACCTACTCGGTCGCAACCAACAAATGCCCGATCCTGCCCTATCGCGGCGTGGCGCGCACCGGCGTCTGCTTCGCGCTCGAGCTGCTGCTCGATGCCGTCGCGGCCGAAGCCGGGCTCGAGCCCGGCGAGGTCCGGCTGCGCAATCTGGTGCAACCGCAGGACATGCCGTTCGACAACATCACCAACAAGCATTTCGATAGCGGCGACTATCCCGGCGCGTTGCAGCGGGCGCTGGCGTCGATCGACGTCCCCGCGATCCGCGCCCGGCAACAGCGCGGCGAGGCGGACGGCCGGCTGATCGGGACCGGCGTCTCGATCTATTGCGAGCAGGCCGCGCATGGCACCTCGGTCTATGCCGGCTGGGGCATCCCGATGGTACCCGGCCATGAGCAGGCCACGGCGCGCCTGACGCCCGACGGCGGGCTTGAGCTGCGCGTCGGCGTTCATTCGCACGGCCAGGGACTCGAGACCACGCTGGCTCAGGTCGCCTCCGAAGTGCTCGGCGTCGATCCCGGCAACATCCGCGTCGTGCTCGGCGACACCGCGATGACGCCCTATTCCACCGGCACCTGGGGCTCGCGCTCGATGGTGATGGCCGGCGGAGCCGTAGGCACCGCCTGCGCGCAGCTCGTCGCGCGCGCCACGCGCATCGGCGCCAAGCTGCTGCAGCTCGCGCCGGAGGCGATCGTGTGGCGCGAGGGACGCGCCTGCGGACCGAACGGCAGCGTCAGCCTCGCCGAGATCGCCCACACCTGGTACCGCCGGCCGCAGGACCTTCCCGCCGACGTTGACCCGGCCGGCCTCGAGGTCACCAGCGGCTACAAGCCGGTGCGCGACAGCGGCACCTTCTCCTACGCGGCCCATGCCGTCACGGTCGCGGTCGATCCGGATCTCGGCGAGGTCGAGCTGCTCGACTACGTCATCGTCGAGGATGGCGGTGTCCTCGTCAATCCGATGATCGTCGACGGCCAGATTCTCGGTGGCCTGGCGCAGGGCATCGGCACCGCGTTGTACGAGGAGATGCCGTTCGACGACGCCGCGCAGCCGCTGGCGACGACGCTGGCCGACTACCTGCTGCCGGGTCCGACCGAAGTCCCCGAGCCCCGCCTGTTCCACATGGAGACGCCGTCGCCCTACACGATGTTCGGCGTCAAGGGCATCGGTGAGGGCGGTGCGATCGCGCCACCGGCGGCGATCGCCAATGCCGTCAACGACGCGCTGCGGCCGCTTGGTGCGGAGCTGATGCAGTCACCGCTGTCGCCACGCCGCATCGTCGCGACAGTGCTGGCAGCGAAACAGGCGCAAGCGAGCTCGCCGTGAAGGCTGCATCCTTCGCCTATGAGCGTCCCAACAGCGTCGGCGCCGCGCTCGCCCTGCTCGCGGACGCCAATGGCGGCGCAAGGATCATGGCCGGTGGCCAGTCGCTCGGGCCGATGCTCAATCTGCGCCTGGTGCAGCCGCCACTGATCGTCGACATCGCGGGGCTCGCCGAGCTTCGTACGGCCGAGCGTGACGGCGATGATCTTGTCATCGGCGCCTGCGTCACCCATGCCGACATCGAGGACGGCCGGCTTCCTGACGTGACTCATGGCGTGCTGCGGCGGATCGCGCGCGGCATTGCCTACCGCGCCGTACGCAACCGCGGCACAATCGGAGGCTCGCTCAGTCACGCCGACCCGGCCGCCGACTGGGTAACGACGCTCACGGCCCTCGGCGCCGGCGTGCGGCTGACGAGCTCCACCGGCCAACGTGACATCGCCGTGGCAGAGTTCATCCAGGGCGCACTGCAGACCGCGCTGCGTCCCGGCGAGTTCGTCGCCGCGATCCGCCTTCCCTCCCTGTCGCCCACGACGCGCTTCGGCTACGCCAAGGCCTGCCGCAAGCCCGGCGAATTCGCGCATGCGATGGCCGCCGTCCTGATCGAGCCGGACAAGGCCTGCAGCCGAGTTGTGATCGGCGCCATCGACAGGACGCCGATCGTCGTCGACGATTCATCGCTGTTTGGCGGAGCGAACACTAATCTCGGGCAGCAGTTCGATCGCGACCTCGCCGACCGCCTGCTGATGCAGGCCGGCGTGACCGATCCGGCCGCCCGGCACATCCACGTGACCGTGCTCGCGCGGGCGATCGCGGAGGCCGTGGCGTGATGAAGCTCCAGCTCACCGTCAACGGCAGCGCGACCGAGGCCACGGTCGAACCGCGTACCCATCTCGCCGACGTCCTGCGTGATCGGCTCGACCTGACCGGGACGCATCTCGGTTGCGAGCATGGCGTCTGTGGCGCCTGCACACTGCTGCTCGACGGCGCTCCGGCCCGCTCCTGCATCACGCTCGCGGTGGCCTGCGATGGTGCCGCGGTCACGACCATCGAAGGCCTGGATGAGGATGAGATCGCAGCCGAGCTGCGCACGGCCTTTGCGCGCGAGCATGCGCTGCAATGCGGCTACTGCACACCCGGCATGATCATGTCGGCGCGCGACCTCGTGCTGCGCCTCGATCACGCGGACGAGCAGGCCATCCGTGTCGGGTTGAGCGGCAATCTCTGCCGTTGCACCGGCTATGTCGGGATCGTCCGCGCTGTCCGCGCGGTGATCGAGGCGCGGCGGCAACGCGGCATCGCGTCCGTGATCGGCGCCGGACGCACGACGCTCGGACCCGTGGGATCGCAGTCGGGCGCGGTCGCGACCGCTGCGTCGTCAGCGCGGCCAGCAATGGCGGAGACGGCGGTTAACCGGGGCGCTGCCATCAGCACACGCGATATTCCCGAGGCCGTGCCCGCCAAGAGCTTCGACGCATCCTTCACGGTGAACGCCGCGCCTGCGCAGGTCTTCGCGCTGTTCGGAAACCTCACGACCCTGACCGCATGCTTTCCCGGCGCGATGATCACGGCCATGCCGGCCCCCGATCGCATCGAAGGCGAGATCAGGGTCGCGCTTGGCCCGCTTGCGGCCGTGTTCCGCGGCGCCGCGCGGATCGAGCGCGACGACGCAAGTCTGTCCGGCCGGCTGATCGGCACCGGACGTGACCAGCAGAGCCGCAGCTCGACCTCCGGGCAGATCAGCTGGCGCATGCTTCCGATCGACCAAGGACGGGCAACCCGCGTCGAGCTCGCCATACGCTACAGCCTCTCCGGTCCACTAGCGCAGATCGCGCGCGACGGGTTGGTGCGCGATCTAGCGGCGCGCCTCACGACGACGTTCGCGCAAAACTGCGAGCGGCATCTCAACGGCACGTTGAATCCGGCAGAGACTGCCGAGCCGCAGCGCCTCAACGCACTTGCCCTCCTGATGGACATCGCACGGACACGTCTTACGGCCTTCGCGCGGCGCATGCGCGGGCAATGAAGCCGCCCCTCACCGGCGGACTGGTTCTCGTCCACGGTCAGCTTTGAATGAGCGCCGAACACCAGCGCGGAACATCGTCACGGCACCTGTCTCCACGTTTCAAACAGCAGGCGTGACGACGCGATCTCGCGGCCGCCCGAGCCCGAGTTATTGTCTTCATTCAACCGCCTCTCAACGAAGAGGCGCAGGGAAGACCGGGTATCGGCTGATACCCGCGGTCCGCGTGCAGCAAATTAGCACGCGGCAGAACCACAGGTTCAGCCCAATATCCGGCCTTCCCTGCGCGACGGTTTGACGGGTTATAGGCGCTCTCCCCGGGGATCGGCTGTCTTGCCCCCGTCGCCAGCGGATCATCATCACCGCCGGCTTGGCATCAGCACCGCGATGCCAGGACCACACCACTTCGCCGTCGCATCGCTCCGTTCGTCGGCGCGGGCTGTGACACCCGGCTGCGGAGCAACGCGCCCGTCGCATCTTCCGGCTCGACGCTCGTGACGATCGCGAAACGTCCCTCTTCAGCGAGCCGGGATGCGCGAGAATGTGGAGGTGATTTGCCCGACAACGCAAGGGATGAGTCTGCGACAAACCGGCACGACGGGCGGTTGGCGCATGCCGGGCATGCAAGGATTGCCCGTCGGGCAGATGGTCAGTCAGCCGATCGGCGACACCACCGGACGTCGACGCAGCGCTGCTTGGCGTTCGCTCTCACCGTGAACACGCTGCTCACGGCCAATGTGCCGCGCGGATTTCGGCGCTGGACCCTCTCCATGAACACGCAGCTCATGGCCGATGTGCAGTGCCGTCCTCGGCTTTTGACCCTCATGGTGAGGAGCGCCGGGCTCCGCAGCCCGTCCCGCGACGACTGCCCAAGGCGGCGCGTCTCGAACCATGAGGCCGCAGCTGGGGCCTCGCCCTTCGAGACGCCCGCCTTCAGCGGGCTCCTCAGGGTGAGGGCTTGAAGTAGTCGCCCGGCGACCGGGAACGCATCAAATGATCCGCCATCTCCCACGAAGGGCGCAGCCATGGTCTTGCGCGAGTACTCTCCTGCCTGTGTCCGAAAATGCAGGTCGAGCGGCCCTACGCTGCATTCGAACCCGGATCGATCATGATACGCGGCAAGCGCTTCGAAGTGGAGTGGTTTGAGATCGGTCACACCTCAAACGCCCCTGCGCTCGCGATAGCGGCGAACGGGTGTCGCGGCCCCGGTCTTCGACCGGCGGGTTGCGACGGCAGAGTTAAGTGCACTGTCAACGTAACCCCAAATTATTCTTATTGCGCCGAGGGGTCGCAAGTGCTCTCCGTCAAGGAACTTGATACATTGATTTACATGTTTCGCTGCGATGGCGGCCAGATCGCCGTTAGGCGGGAGCGACAGCAGCAGCCTCACGGATGGCTGATGCAATCTCGTCTTCGCTGCGTCCTCCGTTGATGGCGATGCGCCCGCCGAAGACGAAGTGAGGAACTGACCTGACCCCGGCTGCCATCGATCGGGCCGCCTCCTGCTCGACACGTCTATGTTGCTCGGGGTCAAGCGCTATCGCACGAGCTTCTTCCCGTTCGAACCCATAGGCCACGGCGATATCCGCAAGGACATCGGCGTCTGAGACGTTCCTTGCTTCCAGAAAATGCGCATCAGTGATCGCGACGGCGAGCGGATGCTGCGTCCCTCGTGCGCGCGCCGCAAGGATCAACCCGTGCGCCGCCTGTGTTCTGTAAGTCCAGAGTTGGCGGCTCAGGTCGAGGTCAAGGCCAGACGCCCGGGCCTCCGCCTCGGGCCGGGCGAAGGAGGCCTTCGGATCCGTCACGCCGTAACGCGACAAGAGAAGATCGGGAATGTAGAGGCCCTCCTCCGGCGCATCGGGAAGCAGAAGGACCGGGTGCTGGCGGATATCGGCATCCAGCTCAGGGAAACGTTCCGCCAGGACCTTGTCGAGACGGTGATGCCCGATGATGCACCATGGGCAGGCGGTCTCGGTGTAAAGATCGATTTGCAGCATTATCTCATCCTTCTGGTCATTGAACCGACAGTCTTGGATTAATCTGAGCCGTTTCGCGTCGACCGCGGCGCCTTCCATCCCTAAATCAGGACACGCCATCGACGGAGGGCAAGCCAGGGTCGATACCGGTCATCTTGACGGACACATCCCACAGTCGCTTGGCGAGCTGCGGAT
>NZ_JAUHJF010000035.1:0-39459 GCF_032380995.1 Bradyrhizobium sp. SZCCHNR2028
GGTTCTGCCGCGTGCTTTCTGCTGCACGCGGACCGCGGGTATCAGCCGATACCCGGTCTTCCCTGCGCCTCTTCTTCAAAGGAGAGGTCGAACGAATGCAAAGCTCGGGCGCATGCGGCCGCGAGATCCCCGAGCCATGCCTGCTGTTTGAAACGTGGAGAAAGCTTTTGTCGTACGATGTCCCACGCCGCGTCATCTGCAAGTCCGTCTCAATCCCAGCTTCCGGATAAGCGAGCGACTATTTGCGTCGAGATGTGTCGTTCTGAAATAAACGATGCGCTGGTTTGCAATCTTTGAAGTTCCATTTCATTGACCGCATAGCGCCTCGCGCCGATATTCCCTGTCGTCATCGCTCAACCACGGAACGCCAGATGAGAACCCGAACCGCAGCCGATCGCCTGGTGCGCAAGCGCCTTGCCGGCCGCTGTTTCTCTGCGGCGACCGGGGCCTGTTGCTGATCGCTGCAGCCGAATTCAACGCCTTCAACCATCTGCAGATCAGACAGGAGCGCCGCACGCACGCGGCGAACGATCGGTCATGTCCAAAGCCTATGTCATCGAGGTTCTCAACCGCACCGCCGGCATCGTCACGGCCGACGAGCGCGGCTTCAGCTTTTTCTCATCCGAACGCGCATTCGACAGCCTGGAGGGACAGCACTTTGCCTCCGCGCGCGAGGCCGAACGCGCGGCCCGTGCGCTCGTCGCGACCGGCGGAGGACGCCTGCGCCGCGCGGTCATCTGATCTCCCACATCGCAACTTTCGAGAAGGATAAGTCATGAGCTTCTACAGGGACTTCAACGACAAGCTGGCCATCCAGGCATGGAACAGCGCCCGGCGCGAGCCGTATCGCACGATCGAGGTGCGGCAGCTCAGTCCGACGGTCGGCGCCGAGATCGGCGGCGTCGATCTCACCAAGGATCTGCCGGACGAGCAGTTCGCGGAAATCCACCGCGCGCTCGATGAGAATCTTGCGATCGTGTTCCGCGATCAGGAGATCTCGAAAGACGACCACAAGCGCTTTGCGCGCCGCTTCGGCAAGTCGCTGCACCGGCACGAGCTGGCCGCGACCCGCTTCCGGCACGACGGGCTGTTCGATCCGGAATTCCTGTCGTGGAAGACCGATGCGAATTCGCGCTTCACCGCCGGCGACGGCTGGCATCCGGACGTGTCCTGCGATCCCAGCCCGATTGCGGTCTCGCTGCTTCGTGTGACCAAGACGCCGCCGCTCGGCGGCGACACGGCCTTCGCCAACATGTATCTCGCCTATGAATTCCTGTCGGATCCGATCAAGCAGCTGCTGGATGGCCTCACGGCCATCCATGATGGATCATTGGCCTGGACCGCGGGTTATGGCGCCAAGCCCGATCCCGGCAAGACCTATCCGCAATCCGAGCATCCGGTGGTCGTGACTCATCCGCGTACCGGCCGCAAGTTCCTGTACGTCAATGCGTCCTTTACCTCGCACATCGTGCAGCTAACCCGGCGCGAGAGCGATGCGCTGCTGCAGCTCCTGTTCCGTCACATCGAAGGCCAGCTTGCATTGCAGACGCGGGTGCAGTGGCGGCCGAACTCGCTGCTGGTTTGGGACAATTGGGCGAGCCAGCATCATGCGGTGTGGGACTACTATCCCGAAGAGCGCTGGGGCGAGCGTGTGTCGGTGGTGACCGGCGAGGTGCCGCGGGCGCGGCTTGGGCTCAGCGAGGCCGCGGAGTAGGTCGGTCGCGCTGCACAGGCGCGGGCCCGAACGGGCCTGCGCTCCCTGCGGTGTCAGTCCGGACTGATATGAACCAAGAGAAGGCGGGAGATCGCCGCGTCGGCAAGCTCGTCGGCGCGGTCGCGATAGACGACGGCCTCGTCGTCGGTTGCTCCGCGGAGCGCAAGCCGTTCGGCCTGGGCAGGACGCCTCAGCCGGCAGAAAGCGTCGATCGCGTGGAGCAATCGCGGTGACCGCACCAGGCTCTGCGCCATGTCGTGATCATTCGCGGCGAACACGAAGGCCGGGCGCCGGCCAAGATCGATGGCGAAGACCTGCGGAGGTGCGGCTGACATGCGGTGGCGTCGGATCGTGTCTGTTCGGCGCGGGGCGCGTTGGTGCTCTGATGCTGAGTGTAGAAGGACGCCGCATGCCGTCAATAAAATGGGTCGCGCGATTTTCAGGCTGATCGAGCAAGAATTGTTCTGCGCGGGCGGCGTGACCCGAATGCAAGGGACCCGATGGCGCCGAGTCTGGCTGCGGTGATGTCATGCCAGCCATGTCCTGGCGCAGGACGCGACACACAGAAGAAAACTTCGGTCTAGCACTGTGTTCGACGAGCAATTCCTTGCTACGCCGGGCCGCAGCGAAAGCAGGAGCGTTGCTATTTCGGGCGCCGGCTTGTTCTGACCGCCGGCGCCGATCAAGCTACATGCAATCGCATGAAACTGCCCGGAGACATCCATGAGCCTGGTCGAGAGAAAGATCAAAGCGTTGCCCTTCGTTCTCGCCGAGCTGAACTATCTGGCGCCCACCGCGGGCAAGCCGCGCACCTATGCGTTCGACCCGCCGCCGGGCGAGCCGAAATCGACCGCGCTGCCGGAGCCCCGTCAGGTGCCGGTGTTCAACGGCCGCCCGATCGCGCAATCATTCTCGCTCGACCGTGAGGGCTTTGCGCTGGTGCGACACCCCACATTCGTGCGTGACTTCACCAACGAGAAGGAAGTCCGTAGCATCTATTATCCGGCGGCGGAGGCCTTCATTCGTGCGACCTTGCGCGCCGATCGCGTCGTGATCTTCGACCACACCCTGCGCAAGCGTGTGGCCGGTGCTCCCGACGTCCGTGACGGCGGGCCGCGCCAGCCGGCGACGCGCGTGCATGTGGACCAGACCGCGACGTCGGGTGCCAACCGGGTGCGTGAGCATCTCGGCGCCGAGGCGGAGGACCTGCTGCGCGGGCGGGTTCAGGTGATCAACCTGTGGCGGCCAATCATCGGGCCGTTGCGCGACACGCCGCTGGCGATGTGCGACGGGACCACGGTCGCGCCGGATGATCTGGTCGCGTCCGACCTGATCTATCCCAACCGCAACGGCGAGATCTACTCCGTCACGTACAATCCCGCTCATCGCTGGTTCTATTTCCCGGACATGACACCCGACGAGGCACTGCTGCTGAAGTGCTACGATTCGGCGACCGACGGGCGCACGCGGTTCGGACCGCATACCGCGTTCGTCGACCCGACGACGCCGGCCGATGCGCCACCGCGCGAGAGCATCGAATTGCGGATGCTGGTGTTCCACTTCGATTGAACGTGAGCAGGAGGATGACGTTTCACGGACGGTGACGCCGCGAGATGCTTCGTCCAACTTGGGGGCATTTTCTGAAATTGCCTCTGGACTGATCGCAGGCGATGGTGAGTGCAATTCGAGTGCGCTGCAGCATCTGAAGCCAAGGTCAGTCCAAGGTCAGTCCATGAATGCCCACCCAACCCTGGGGATCGCCGAGCCGGTCGTGCCGGCCGGTCTCATCCCTTCGTCTCTCGTCGCCGAGCCGATGGTTCGCTTCGAGGGACTGTCGAAGATCTATCCCGCCTATCGCGACAAGCCGGATGTCGAGGCGCTCAAGGATATTGACTTCGCGATCGCGCGGGGCTCCATCACCGGCGTGATCGGACGGTCCGGCGCCGGCAAGTCGAGCCTCGTCAGGCTGATCAATGGGCTGGAGAAGCCGACGGCGGGACGGGTGGTCGTCGATGGACGCGACATCTCGGCTCTGCGCGGCCAGGCGCTCCGGCTGGCGCAGCGTTCGATCGGCATGATCTTCCAGCACTTCAACCTGCTGTCGTCGCGCACGGCCTCCGACAACATCGCACTCCCGCTCGAGATCGCCGGCTGGTCGAAGGCCGACATCAGGACGCGGGTCGCCGAGCTGCTGGAGCTGGTCGACATCGCCGACAAGCATGATCGCTACCCGGCGGAGTTGTCCGGCGGTCAGAAGCAGCGCATCGGCATTGCGCGCGCGCTCGCGACGCGGCCGAACGTGCTGCTGTCGGATGAGGCGACGTCGGCGCTCGATCCGCAGACCACGCGCGCGATCCTCGACCTGCTCGCCAACATCAATCGCGAGCTCGGCGTCACCATCATCCTGATCACCCACGAGATGTCCGTGGTCCGTCAGCTTGCGAAGGAGGTCGTCGTGATCGATGGCGGCCGTGTCGTCGAGCGCGGCCATGTCGCCGACATCTTTACCCATCCGAAGCATCCGATCACGCAGACGTTCCTGGCCGAGGTGCTCGGCGATGCCGTGCCGGTGTCGCTGGCGAGCCGCCTCGTGCAGGAGCCTGTGCCGATCGGACAGACGGTGCTCCGCGTCCAGGTGCGCGGCTCGGATGCCGGCGACACGCTGGTGGCGCGGCTGGCACGCGAGCTGTCGATCGATGTCGCGCTGCTGTCGGCGCGGATCGACGAGATCGGCGGCCAGCATGTCGGCTCGCTGATCCTGGGCATTCCCGGCGGCGAGGCGGCGGCGCGGCAGACGCTGGCCTATCTCTCACTGCATCACTTCGCAGCGGAGCGTCTCGGCTATGTCTCCTGAGCTCATCAACCTGATCATCCAGGCCACCGGCGAGAGCCTGTTCATGGTCTCGACCGCGGCGTTGGTCGCGACCTCGCTCGGGTTGCCGCTCGGCGTCTTCCTGGCGACGAGCCGCGCGGGGGAGTTGTTCGCAGCGCCCGCGGCCAACGCGATCCTTGGCGTCGTCGTCAACGCCACGCGCTCGACGCCCTTCATCATCCTGGTCGTCGCCATCATCCCGTTCACGCGCCTCGTCGCCGGCACGTCGATCGGCTCGGGGGCTGCGATCGTGCCGCTGACGGTGGCGGCGACGCCGTTCATCGCGCGGCTGGTCGAGGCGGCGATCCGCGAGGTCGATGGCGGCCTGATCGAGACCGCGTCCTCGTTCGGCGCGACTCCGCTGCAGATCGTGTTCAAGGTGCTGATCCCGGAAGCCCTGCCGGGCCTCGTGCTGGCGCTGACGCTCGCTGTGGTCAGCCTGCTCGGCTATTCCGCGATGGTCGGCGCGGTCGGCGGCGGCGGTCTCGGCGACCTCGGCATTCGCTACGGCTATCAGCGCTTCATGCCGGAGATGATGCTGGCCGTGGTCGTCGTCCTGATCGCGCTGGTGCAGACGGTGCAGACCGTCGGTGATCATCTCGCGCGCAGGCTCAATCGGCGGCTGCGGCAGCGTTGAGCAGAGATTGTGTCGCGACGGCGCGGCGGAGACGTTTTCGGTCGACGTGAGATACGAGGGCTCGCCGGCATTTCCGGTGAGCCCTGATCTTTGAAAAGATCGTCTCGCGCCGTTCGTTCTACCATCAGCCTAACGAGTTGACCGCGCGATGGACGCGCGCGCTCGAGGCAAGAGGTGAACGGCCATGAATACGCTCGTCGAGAAACCCAGGAAGTTTGCGCTCGTCGAGCGCCAGCCCGCCGCCACGTTCGCGGAGGAGCGGCTGCATCGCAAGCAGCGCCTCGCGGCGACCTTCCGCCTGTTTGCCCGCTACGGTTTCGATCAGGGCCTGGCGGGCCACGTCACCGTGCGCGATCCGGAATTCCACGACCGGTTCTGGATCAATCCGCTGTCGGCGCATTTCAGCCAGATCAAGGTGTCCGACCTGCAGCTCGTCGATCACGATGGCAACATCCTGATCGGCGACAGGCCGATCAACCAGGCCGGCTTCGTCATTCACTCCGCGATCCATGCGGCGCATCCGCATGTGATCGCCGCCGCGCATACGCATTCGACCTATGGCAAGGCGTGGTCCGCGCTCGGCCGACTGCTCGATCCCCTGACGCAGGATTCTTGCGCCTTCTACGGGGATCACGTGCTGTTCGACCCGTTCACCGGCGTCGTGCTCGATGCCGATGAGGGCAGAAAGATCGCCCAGGCGTTGGGGACGAAGAAGGCCGCGATCCTGCAAAATCACGGGTTGCTGACTGTCGGCCCGACCATCGAGGCTGTAGCGTGGTGGTACATCGCGATGGACAATGCCGCGCGCACGCAATTGTTGGCCGAGGCCGCCGGTCCCACCAAGCCGATCCCGCACGAGATCGCCGAGCTGACGGCGGGGCAGGTCGGCACCCACAAGGGTGGCTATTTCAGCTTCCAGCCGCTGTGGGACTGGATCACGGCGCAGGAGCCGGATCTGTTCAACTGAAGGACATCAGTAGCCCGCATGAGCGCCAGCGACATGCGGGTTCTTCTCCACGCCTCGTGTGAGCCCGGATGTTGCTTCGCTCATCCGGGCTACAGGTTGAGAGAATGAATCGATCAGAATGGCTAAGAAGAAAGAACATTTGCACGCGATGATCACTTTCGAGAGCGCGTCCATTGCTTTGTTCGCACCTGCGATTGCGGCCCGGCTGTTGCGGCGCTAGTGAGCAACGAAACTTGGTTGTTTCGTTGGAGACTTGAATGCGCCTTCCCATTGTTGCCATTGCCGCCCTTGTGTCGTTGATCCTTCCCGCACAAGCGGAAGCCATCCGCGTCGGCGTGACCGCCGGGCCGCATGCCGAAATCATCGACGTCGTGAAGAAGGTCGCTGCCGAGCGCGGGCTCGACATCAAGGTCGTCGAGTTCACCGACTACGTGATTCCAAACCAGGCGCTGGCGTTGAAGGATCTCGAGGCGAACTCGTTCCAGCACGAGCCCTATCTGAAGAACCAGATCTCCAAGACCGGATGGAAGATCGTCAAGGTCGCGACCACCATCGCCTCGCCGCAGGGCGTGTATTCGCAGAAATACAAGACGCTGGCCGAGCTTCCGGAAGGCGCCAAGGTCGCGATCGCCAATGATCCGTCGAACGGCGCGCGCGGGTTGATGATCCTTGCGCTGCACGGTGTCATCAAGCTGAAGGATCCGAGCAATGTCGCCTCGA
The DNA here is from genome assembly GCF_032380995.1 of Bradyrhizobium sp. SZCCHNR2028. Taxonomy (NCBI): domain Bacteria; kingdom Pseudomonadati; phylum Pseudomonadota; class Alphaproteobacteria; order Hyphomicrobiales; family Nitrobacteraceae; genus Bradyrhizobium; species Bradyrhizobium sp. SZCCHNR2028. The sequence goes on from NZ_JAUHJF010000035.1 coordinate 6,911, forward strand.
CAGTGGTCGACATCACCGACAATCCGAAGAAGCTGAAATTCGTCGAGCTCGACGCGGCGCAGCTGCCGCGCGCGCTGGCCGACGTCGACCTCGTCTCGATCAACAACAACTACGCGGTTCAGGCCGGGCTCAATCCCGCCAAGGATGCCATCGCGCGTGAAAATGCCGAGGGGCCCTGGGTCAACATCCTCGCGGTGCGCGAGGAGGACAAGGACAAGCCCTGGGTCAAGCAGCTGATCGAGGCCTACCACTCCGAGCCGGTCAAGGCGTTCCTGGAGACGCGCTTCAAGGGCACCTACATCGCGACCTGGTGATCGGCAACCGCCGCCAGCGCCGGCGCTTCGATCGGCGGCACGACGATCGGGCGGGCCTGCAACAGCCGGTCCGCCAGATCGGCGCACTGGCTCCGGATGTCCGGGATCGCGATGATCTCCCAGAAGGCGGCGCGGGTCAGCGGGCCGATTGCGAACAGGCGCTGTGACGGCGTGCCATCGGCACCGACGATGGCGCAGTCCGCCGTGACCTCGATGCCGATCCGCAGCGGATCGCAGCGTGCCAGTCCTTGATCGAACAGGCTGCGCACGGCGGGGTTGGCGGTGGCGCGGGGGTCCCTGACGATCCCCGTGCAGTCGATCACGGCACCGACCTCGAGCGTCTCGATCTCGCTGCGGCCACGCCGGCGATAATGCGCCCGAGCGCCGTGCGTCCCACCGTCGATCTTGACGAGCTTGGCAGCGGCGACGCGAAGTTGGCCGTCCGCGATCGCCTGTGCGATGCGCTGTTCGACCTCCGGCGCCATACGGTGCCGATGCACATCCCACCATGCCCGCGCATGCTCCAGGAAGCTGCGCTTGGACGCCAGCGGCAAGTCCTGCCACAGCCGATGGCTGAACGGCCTGACGGCGTCGATGACGCCGCGCCAGTCGCCACCCTCGGCGATGTGGGCGGCGATCCGCTGCCGGAACCAGCGCAGCAGAACGCTGCCGCGCGCACCGAACGGAACCTCATCCTCGCTGATCTTGCAGGGAGCGATACGCCGATGTCCCTTGGCCATCAGGCCGCGGCGCGAGATCGCGAGGATCGGGCCGCGATGGCCCTCGCGCAGCAGCGACAGCACGTAGTCCGCCATAGTCAGGCCGGCGCCGAGAATGAGCACCGCCGAATCGCGGCTGAAGCCGGGAATGGACGGCGAGATCCATGGATCGGCATGCCAGGCCGAGCGCGGGATGGCCGCGTCATGCCCGGTCGCGAACACCGCGACGTCGCCAACCTGCCGCGTCCCATCCGCCAAACTCACGGTCACGGTGTGAGCGCCCTCGCTCACCGCGGTACATTCGCCACGGATAATGCTGAGACGCCGGGCGCCGTCCTCGGTCTCCAGGAACGGCGCGATCAGGCTGGCGATGTAGTCGCCATAAAGGCGGCGAGGCACGAAGCAGAACGGATCGGGACAAAGCCGCAGGCCATGCTCGTGCGCCGACAGCCAGCGCCAGAAATGGTCGGGATCATCGGGCAGCGCACTCATGTTGGCAGCGCGCACGTTGAGCAGGTGATCAGCATTGCCGGTGTGATAGGCCAGCCCGCGACCGACCTCCGAACGCTTCTCGATCAAGGTGACCCGGATATCGGACTTCGGGCGTTGCAGCAGCTGATAGGCCAGAAGGACGCCGGATGCGCCGCCGCCGACGATGATCACGTGTCGTTCTGGAAAACGGCCCATGCAAAGATGCCTTTTCTCTCGCGCGCGGACGATGTGCTACGTTTGTAGTCTAGCACGTAAGACATCGGCCGGATTCGGAAAGACGAATATTCTACTTGTTGGCGCGTTCCGACCGATGGTGTTCCAAGAACATACAGATTGCTGTCGCAAGTGTGTCGTCATGAGCGACGCTGCGATAGAAATATTATTTGCAGCCGGCTGGCGCGCCGGGCGGCGATGGAAGCCTGGAACACTCGACCGAAATCTTCTCCGATCAAGGATCGCGGCGAGAACAGAGCGTTTGAAAATCGCGCAACTCTGAAATTGCCAGCAGCGCCGCACTGGTTGACCATGATCGCGCGCGTGCGTCGTTTACGCACGGCAGCGGAGTTCGGAACATGGTTGCGCAGGCCACGCCGGCAGAACGAACGGGAGCGCGCGCTTTGCGGATGACACATCCGGTGTCGCCGTGACTGCTTCAGGGCCGGATCCACTATCGCTCACCGCCGACGTGCTCGTCATCGGCGGCGGCATGGCCGGTGCCTGGGCTGCGGTCTCGGCCGCGCGCGCCGGTGCGCGGGTGATCCTCGTCGACAAGGGCTATTGCGGCACCAGCGGCGTCACGGCCGCGGCCGGCCCCGGTCACTGGTGGGTGCCGCCGCAGGCGCGCGAGCAAGCCGTCAGCCAGCGTGTCATCGCGGGTCTCGGTCTCGGCGAAGCCGCGTGGATGCATGGGATCATCGCGGAGACTTGGCGGACATTGCCAACGCTCGCGAGCCACTACGCGTTCGGCATCGACGATGAAGGGCAGACCAACTATCGCGCGGTTCGCGGTCCCGAATACATGCGGGCGCTGCGTGCCTTTGCGCGTGATCATGGCGTCACGATCCTTGACCATTCGCCAGTGCTGGAACTGCTGGCGCGCAGTGACGGCACGATCGGCGGTGCACGAGGCCTTCGCCGTCAGGATGGGGCGCGGCCTTACCAGATCGCCGCAGGTGCGACTGTGCTCGCTGCCGGCGGCACCAGCTTCCTGTCGCATCTCTTGGGGGCGCGCACCAATACCGGCGATGGCTATCTGCTGGCGGCGGAAGCCGGCGCCGATCTCTCTGGGATGGAATTCACCGCGGCCTACACGATCGCGCCGGCGCATTCGACGATGACGCGCAGCATGGCCTATGCGTTCGCGACTTATTACGACGCCGACGGGCGCGAACTCGATCTGCCGTTCGGGCCGCAGCAGACGATCGGGTTGGCCAAGGCTATGCTTGCTGGACCGGTGTTCTGCTCGCTCCATCTTCTGCCCGACGACATCAAGGCCCGGTTGCACACGATCTCGCCGAACGTGCCGCTGGTGTTCGATCGCTGGGGCATCGATCCCTGGCGCGATCGCTTCGAGGTCACGCTGCACAATGACGGTACCATCCGTGGTCTCGGCGGCGTCAGGGTCGACGATCTCGACGGTCGCACTGCGGTGCCGGGGCTGTTCGTCGCCGGCGACAACGCCTCGCGCGAGAAGGTTGCCGGTGCGATCTCCGGCGGCGGCAACGTCAATTCGGCCTGGGCGCTGTCGTCCGGCGTGCGCGCAGGGCAGGCGGCCGCGCGGCTGGCGCGCAACATCGGGGCGAAAGCCTCGCCATTGGTTCCGCTCGGACAGGCCGGCCTGCGGCCGGGGGTGCGGAGCAGGGCGCTCGATCTCGACGCGATCAGGGCCGGCGTCCGCGCCGAGATGCATCCATTCGACAAGAACCTGTTCCGCAAGGAGTCGATGCTCGCCGCATCGCAGCGCTCGCTCGACGGGCTCTGGCGCGAGATCGCCGACCATGCGGGCGGCGATCCGCTGCGGTCGCGCGAGACGGCGGCGCTGGTCGCAACGGCGCGCTGGTCGATCGGGACCGCGCGCCAGCGCACCGAGAGCCGGGGGCTGCATCGCAGGATCGATCATCCCGGTCTCGACCCGGACCTCGCAGTGCGCCTCGTGAGCCGCGGCCTCGATCGCGTCGACATCGCAGCCAACACGCGCCGTGTGCCGGCAGCTCCAATCGCCCTGGAAGCCGCGTCATGATCGAGCTCATCGTTGCCGATCGCTGCACGGACTGTGGCGCCTGCGTCGAGGTGTGCCCGACCAACGTGCTCGACCGCGCGTCGTCGGGGCCGCCGCTGCTGGCGCGGGTCGCGGATTGCCAGACCTGCTTCATGTGCGAGCTGTATTGCCGCGCGGATGCGATCTACGTCGCGCCCGATTGCGACCGCCGCGTCACGATCACGCCGGACGAGGCGGTGGCCTCGGGACGCCTCGGTCAATATCGCAAGAATTCCGGCTGGGACGAATGGGCCCGGCAATTTCCTAACGAGCAATGGCTGATGGAAACGGTGTTTCGCCGCGCCGGCGAAACCGTGCGTGCAGCCGCCGCAGACGACAGGAGGACGGCATGACCATCATCACCCACCGGCCAGGAGCCCTTGTCGGCCTCGACGGCTTTCCGGGACCGGCCGAGCGGCCGGACAGCCCGTTGTCGCAAGCGCTGCAGCAGCCGCTGCTGCTCGGCCTGTTCCTGCCGATCCAGGCCGGCGGCTGGAGCGCGTCGACCTTGCTGCGGACGACGTCCTGGCATTTCGACTACAACCGCGACCTGGTGCTGGCTGCGGAGAATCTCGGCTTCGACCTGGTGTTCGCGCTGTCGCAATGGCTGCCCAAGGGCGGCTATGGCGGCGTGTTCACCGGCGAGGCGCTCGACTCGTTCATGACCACGGCGGCGCTGACCAGTCTGACCCGGCGCATCATCCTGGTCTCGACCATCCACGTGCTCTACGGTCCCTTGCATCCGCTGCATCTCGCCAAATATGGCGCCACGCTCGATCACATCTCCAACGGGCGCTGGGGCATCAATGTCGTGACCGGCCATCGCGCCGCCGAACACGAGGCGTTCGGCTGGAGCCGGATCGATCACGACCGCCGCTACGAGCTTGCCGCCGAGTTTCTTGAAGTGCTGCAGCGGCTGTGGGGCGACACTGAGAACTACTCATTCTCCGGCCAGTCGTCCTGGAAGCTCAACGGCGCCTTCGTGACGCCGAAGCCGCGCTACGGCCGGCCGGTGCTGGTCAACGCCACCGGCTCGGACGCCGGCATCGCCTTCGCCGCGCGCTATTCCGACATCGTCTTCATCACCAGCCCGACAGGCTCGAGCTTCGAGAGCGCCATTCCTGCGCTGCCGGCGCATACGGCGAGGGTCAAGCAGGCGGCGCGCGATCTCGGCCGCGAGGTGCGGACGCTGCTCAATCCGATGGTGATCTGCCGCGAGACCGAGCGCGAGACCTGGACCTATCACGATGCCATCGTCGCCCATGCCGATCCGGTCGGCGACTTCCACCGGCTCGACAGCGACGCTCATGCCTGGCGCGGCCGTGTCGGCGTCGATGCGCCCAAGCGCCGGGCGATCGGCGGCAACATCGAGGTGATCGGCACCCCCGAGCAGGTGGTCGAGCAGTTCGTCCAGCTCAAGAAGGCCGGCGTCGATGGGCTGCAACTGTCGTTCTACGATTTCAAGCCCGACCTCGACTTCTTCGGCCGCCGCGTGCTGCCGCTGATGGAGCAGGCGGGCTTGCGTAAACCCGTGATTGAGACAGTGGCTCATCCTGCTGCTGCGGAGGCCGCCGAGTAGCCGTGAGCGCCGACCGACGCGGGCGATATGGGGATTGCCGTCGTCCGCGAGGTCGGCTTTGCTGCGGATCGAAGTGCGAGCTGGACGAGATGGCTGCCGGCGCGAAAAGCGCACGGCATGACGTGAGGGACTGGAATGACGATTGTTGAAACGAGGACATCGCGCGCGGCGGAAGACGACGTCACGGCGGCGCTGCGCAAGCGTTATGGCGCGCATATCCCTGCGGTCGCCGCTGGCGCCGAGGACATCCTCGGCCAGTTGCTGGCGCATCGCTCGATCCGCAGCTATCGGCCTGATCCGGTGCCGCCGCACACGGTGGAGACGCTGGTGGCCGCCGCGCAGTCGGCCGCGTCGTCCTCTAACCTGCAGACCTGGAGCGTCGTCGCGGTCGAGGATTCCGCGCGCAAGCAGCGGCTGTCGGAGTTCGCCGGCAACCAGAAGCACATCCGCGAGGCGCCGTTGTTCCTGGTCTGGCTTGCCGACCTGTCGCGGGCCGAACGGCTGGCACGGCGCGAAGGGCGCTCCGACGACGGCATCCATTTCCTGGAAACGCTGTTCGTTGCGGTCATCGATGCCGCGCTCGCAGCCCAGAACGCCGTGGTGGCGCTGGAGGCGCTCGGGCTCGGCTCGGTCTATATCGGCGCGATCCGCAACCGCCCGCAGGCGGTGGCCGAGGAGCTCGGCCTGCCGCCGAACGTGCTTGCCGTGTTCGGCCTCTGCGTCGGCTATGCCGATCGGGCCGCCGGCGAGGACGTCAAGCCGCGGCTGCGCCAGAGCGTGATCCTGCATCGCGAGCGCTATGCGCCGACGGACGAGATCCACGGCATCGCCGCCTATGACGAGACGCTGCGCGACTTCCAGACCAGCCAGGGCATCGCTGCAGTCGGCTGGCGAGAAGCCGTGCTGAACCGACTGGGCTCGGCGAAGGCGCTCAACGGCCGCGACAAGCTGACCGAGGCGCTGCGCGCGCTCGGCTTCGGATTGAAGTAGAGCTGGCGTCGACCGAGATCAGCGGCGGCCCGTGACGAGCGCGGGCCGCCGCCGTTGGTCACTTCATGTAATCGGGCAGCGTGAAGCCGTCATAGAAGCGATCGGCGAGGATCGCGGCCTTGAAGCCTGGCGACTTGTAGCCCGCTACGATGTCCTTCGCCCAGGCGGTGTCGGCATTGTCGCGCTTGACCGCGACCACGTTGATGTAGGGCGTCGTCATCTTTTCCAGCGCGAAGGCGTTGGTCAGCTTCAGGCCGCTGAAGATCGCGAAATTGCCCTGGACGGCGGCGAAGTCGACGTCGTCGAGCGCGCGCGGCGCCTGCGCGGCCTCCAGCGGGACGATCTTGATGCCGCCGGGATTCTTGATGACGTCGAGCTCGGTGACGTCGACCGGCTTGGAGTCGCGGATCTCGATCAGGCCGAGATCGCGCAGGATCCACAGCGCGCGCTGCAGGTTGACCGGATCGTTCGGCACCGCGATCTTGGCGCCGGCGCCGATCTTGGTGCCGAGCGGGTGCTTCTTGGAATAGATCCCCATCGGCGGCGTCGGCACGTGCACGATGCCGGTGAGATCGGTCTTCTGCCGCTCATTGTAGGAGTTCAGGAACACCGTGTGCTGCATGACATTGGCGTCGATCTCGCTCTTGAACACGGCATTGTTGGCCTCAAGCCCGGTCGAGAACTCGACATAGCGGATCTGATAGCCCTTCTTTGCAAGCTCGGGCGCCACGCCGATCTTGAATTCGTCGATATAGGGGCCGGGCACGAAGCCGACCTTGAGCTCCTTCTTCTCGGCCGACTGCGCCGACGCGCTGGTGACGGTGAACCGGGAGAGCGTCGAGGCGGCGAGCAGGCGGAGGACTTGCGATCGTGTCAATGCAGGCATGGGACTTCCAAAGCTTCAACAAACGAAGAGCGGCGCGGATGCCTTGCAAGGCGTTCGCGCCGCCCGAGAACGGATCTCAGGCAATCGCCTGGACCTGGTGACTGAAGGCGCTGTCTGGACGGTCGAGCCCGTAGTGCTCGCGCAGGGTCTTGCCGGTGTAGTCCTCGCGGAACAGGCCGCGCTTGCGCAGGATCGGCACGACGTGCTCGGCGAACAGGTCGAAGCCGCCGGGCAGCCAGGGCGGCATCACGTTGAAGCCGTCGGCGGCGCCGTTCTCGAACCAGGTCTGGATGTTGTCGGCGATCTTTTCCGGCGTGCCGGCGATCACCCAATGGCCGCGCGCGCCGGCGAGGCGCTGGATCAGCTGCCGGATCGTCGGCTTCTCGCGATCGACGATGTCGATCACGAGCTTGAAGCGGCTGGCGACGCCGCGTGCGCCGTCGGTCTCGATCAGGTGTCGCGGGAACGGGCCGTCGAGATCGAAGCCCTGGAGGTCGAGGCCCAGCATCTGGCGCAGCTGCACCAACGAATACTCCGGCTGGATCAGGTCGTTGAATTCCTCCTGCAGGCGGTCGGCTTCGGCCTGCGTCGAGCCGACGAACGGGCTGATGCCGGGCAGGATCTTGACGTGATCCGGATTGCGATCGAGCGCGCGCGCCTGGCGCTTGATATCGGTATAGAACTCCTGCGCGCTCGCCAGCGTCTGGTGCGCGGTGAAGATGGCTTCCGCAAAGCGCGCCGCGAAGGCGCGGCCGTCCTCCGACGAGCCGGCCTGGACGTAGACCGGCCGTCCCTGCGGCGAACGCGGCACGTTCAGCGGACCGCGCACGCGAAAATACTTGCCGACATGGTTCAGCGCATGGACCTTGTCGGTGTCGGCGAAGATGCCGGAGGCGGGATCGTTGACGACCGCGTCGTCCTCCCAGCTGTCCCACAGCGCGGTCACGACATCGAGGAATTCCTTGGCGCGCTCGTAGCGTTCATGATGCGGCGGATGCTCCGGCAGGCCGAAGTTCTGCGCCGCCTGTGGCGCGCTTGTGGTGACGATGTTCCAGCCGGCGCGGCCGCCGCTGAGATGATCGAGCGAGGCGTACAGGCGCGCCAGATTGTACGGCTCGTGATAGGTGGTCGAAGCCGTGCCGATCAGACCGATGTGGCTGGTCGCGGCGGCGAGCGCCGACAGCCAGGTGATCGGCTCGAAGCGGAAGCGCTGCGCGTAGCGGACGTTGTCGGCCAGCGCCGGACCGTCAGCGAAGAAGATCGCATCGAACTTGTAGTGCTCCGCGGTCCGCGCCAGCTGCTGGTAATAGGTGATGTCGAGCGCGCGGCTGGCCGACGATCCCTTGTAGCGCCAGGCCGCCTCGTGATGGCCGCCGGGATAGATGAAGAGGTTGAGGTTCAGTTGGCGACGCTGGCTCATGGGGCGCTCGTGTTATGGCGGTCTTGAGGAGGAGGCGGAGCGGTGATCGGCTGATGCCGGCTAGTGCGGATCGCGGGCGGATGCGTAGCTCAGGGCGTGAGGCCATCGCAGGCGCCGGGCTGCGTGACGGGCCAGCCGGCTGATGCCGGCGCGGAGGTCGGGACCTGCTTTGTGGCCCTCCGGGCAGCGCTTGCCGGAATGGTCCTGGATGCCGCCGGGCGGCTCACCGGTATCGGCAAGCCCGGGCGTATTCTGCTGAAGACTGATCACGGCGAGAGGGTCGAACATCGCAGCTTCCGTTGAAACGCTGCAGCCATCGGAGCGACTGGCGCCGGCTGCGGGAGATCAAAATCTAGTGGCCCTGTCCCGATGCTGTCGATGAAATGGATTTGTATTGTTGACCGGGGCACGAGCATGAATACGTCGTCCTCATCAGGAACGGGGGAGCGACATTTCGAGCGGCTGCCTTCCTGCACAGCGGATCGTCGATCGACCGTGTGCTCGGTCGCGGCGACTGTCGCCGTCACCGCAAAATGAGTCGATCATGACTTCTGCAGCGCAGGTCCACCGACCTTGTTGCGCAGGGAGGCCTGGGTCACGACGCTGTTCGCGGGCACGTCGTGGGTCAGCCAGACGTTGCCGCCGATCGTCGAGCCCCGTCCGATCGTGATGCGGCCGAGGATCGTGGCGCCGGCATAGATGACGACGTCGTCCTCGACGATCGGATGGCGGGCGTCACCCTTGATCAGCGTGCCGTCCTCCTCGGTCGGGAAGTGGCGCGCGCCGAGCGTCACGGCCTGGTAGATCCGGACGTGGTCGCCGATCACGGCGGTCTCGCCGATCACCACTCCGGTGCCGTGATCGATGAAGAAACCGGAGCCGATCTGGGCGCCCGGATGAATGTCGATGCCGGTGCTGTTATGGGCGATCTCGGCGATCAGCCGCGACACGAGGCGAGCGTCGAGGCCATAGAGCAGATGGGCGAGCCGGTGATGGATGATCGCCGTCATCCCGGGATAGCCGATCAGGATCTCCGGGAAGCTCTTGGCGGCGGGGTCACCGACGAAGGCGGCGCGCAGATCGCTGATCAGGACACCGCGCAGGGTTGGCAGCCCAGCCGCGAAGCGGCGGGTCAGCTCCACAGCCTCGGGCTGGCGGAAGCCCGGGATCAGCTCATCGCCGACGAACAAAGCGGAGCGGTGGATCTGATCCGACAGCAGATCGAGCCCGATGCTGAGCCGGTGGCCGACGAAATAGTCGATGTTCTCGCCGTCGAGATCGTATTGGCCATAGTGGCGCGGGAACATCGCTTCGGTGAGCGCGGAGACGATCTGCGCCAGCTTGTCGCGCGATGGCGGCCGGTGGATGACGCCGTCCTTGCGGATGCTGTGCGTCTCCTCGCGTGACACGCGCAGCTCCGCAACGAGCCGGTCGAGACCCCAGCGTTCGCCTGCAGAGGTGGCGTTGTCCGGACCCGATCCCGTGGTGGGGCGAGAGCTCATGCCGTTTCCTCCGTGCGCATGCGCGTCATCACCGGACATGGGTCAAGGGCACGCTGACCTCGGCGAGCAGGTCGAGATCCGCATTGCGGTCGACCTCGACATACTGGTCGTTCCAATACAGCAGGCTCGACAATTTGGGCGCAAGCTCGACGCTGTCGGGGCGACCGACGATGATCGCATGCGCGTAGCGCTCGATAATCTCGTCGACCTCGCACGCGATCGCTGCCTGGGCGTGCTGCAGCAGCGGGACGCCGGCCGGGCCGCGCGACCAGTCGATGCCCTCGAACTTCTGCTGTCCCGACAGATGCGGCGTGCTGAAGCGATCAGCGAGCGCGAGCTGGTCCGAGCTGAGGATGTTGATGCCGAACCAGCCGTCGCGAGCGATCAGCGGGAACGCTGACGACCGGCTGCCGAGACTGATCATGAGCCGCGGCGGCTCTGATGACAGCGAGATCAGCGAGGCGATCGTCACCCCGGTGATCTCCTCGCCGCGGCCCGCGGTCACGACGCTGACGCCGGCCGCGACACGGCGCAGGGCCGAGTGGAAGTGCTGGGGATCGAACGCGGTCTCAGATACGAGATGAAGGTCACGCTTGCTCATCCGTCGCCTCCCTCGGGCACGCGCCGTATTGGCCGTGTCCCTCGTCGCGGCAGCGCCGTCGGTCAGAAGAAGCCCTTGGCCGGAAGCGGCGTGCCGTTGATCAGATACTGCCCGATCGCCCGCTCCTTGTAGGTGACCGGGTTGTGCGACGACAGGGTGCGGGCGTTGCGCCAGTGCCGGTCGAAATTGGTGGCCTTCTTGGTCGACGAGGCGCCGCCGACGTCGAAGATGTGTCCGCCATTTTTGATGGCCGCATCATCCGCGATGATCTTGGCCTGCGCCGACAGCAGTGCAGCCCGGTGGGCCAGCTCCTCGGCATCGGCGCGTCCGGCATCGAACGCCTCCGTGGCCGCGTCGAGCGCTTCGGCCGCGACAAGGACGACCGTCTCCGCGGCATGCGCCGCGCTCGCGATCTTGCCGATGGTCTCCTGCAGCAGCGGGTCCTCGGTCGGCTTTTCATGCGGCGCATAATAGAACGTGCGCTTGCGCGAGCGGACCAGCGCGATTGCGTCGCGCAGGGCGGCGCGGCTGATGCCGGCGACGGCGGCGGTCAGGAACAGCTGCGCGAACGTGTTCGAATAGGGCACGCCGTAGCCGATGTCCGGAGCGTCGAACACGATCTCCTGCCGCTTGACCCTGACGTTGCGGAAATGGGTGGTGCCGGTCGCCGTCAGCCGTTGCCCCATGCCGTCCCAGTCGTCGATCAGCTCGATGCCGTCGCGGTTGACCGGGATGATCGTGGCGCCGGGACGGCCGCTCGGATCGGCCGCGCGCACCAGCACGAGGTCGGAATATAGGGTGCCGGTGCTATAGTATTTGGTGCCGTTCAGCAGATAGTCGTCGCCATCAGGCGTGAACGTCGTGTTCGGCGTGATGTTGCCGACCTGGGGGCTGTCGAGCTCGGTGGTGGCAAGCCCGATGATCGCGCCGTCCGCGACCGCTTTCTGCCATTCGGCCGCCTGGTCGTCGCGCGGATTGCGGACCAGCCGTTCCACGACGCTGAAATGATTGCGCAGGATGTGCGCCACATTGGCATCGGCCTCGGCGAGCCGGATGACGATCGCGAACAGATCGCGGATCGCGCTGCCGGCCCCGCCTGCCGCGACGGGTAGCCGCAGCGCCCCGAGGCGCGCCTGCTTGATCAGCGCAATCTGCTGGTGCGGCAGGATGCGCTCGCGCTCACGGTCCGACTCGCCCTCGGCGATCGTGGCCAGCAGGGCATCGAGCGCGCCGGGAGTGAGCGGAAGGGTTGATTCGGCGGTGAAGGTCTGGGTGGGCAGCGGCTTGTTCATGACGGACCCGAACGATAGCGAGAAGAGGGGAGAGAGCGGCTCAACGCTGCGGCGCCGGCTCGTCGATCTGGGCGAGATAGTCGGCGACCTTGACCGGCTCGGGCAGCACCTTGCGCTCGACCAGCCAGTCGGCGGCCTTCTGCAGGTCGGCGACGAACTGTCTGTCGTTGACTGAGAAGTAGCGGTACTTGCGGTCCAGCGCGATGAACTGGTCGCGGATCTGGTCGCTGTATTTTCCGGCCTTCTGCGCGATGTATTCGGCGTCCTTGCTGTTCTCCGAGATCCATTTGCCCTCGGCACGGAACGCCTCGTTGACGGCGCGCACCAGGGCCGGGTTCTCGGTCGCGAACTTGCGGGTGGTCAGATAGGACGTGTAGTCGATCTGGAATTCGAGATCGCGTCCTTCCAGGAAGATGTCGTGCGCCTTGTAGTCGAGCCGGGCGATGTCGACGCCGGGGCTCCACATCGACCACGCATCGACCTTGCCGGACGCCAGCGCCGGCGCTGCATCCGGCGGGTTGAGATAGACGAACTTGACCTTGGAGCGGTCGACCTTGTGCTTCTCGAGTGCGGCGACCAGCAGGAATTCGCCGAGGCCGGAGCGGTTGACCGCGACCGACTTGCCGACGAGGTCCTCGACCTTGTTGATGCCGGAATCGTCGCGGGCGATGATTGCTGTCGTGCGCGGCTCGTAGACCACGAACTGCGTGAACACCAGCGGCGAGCCGGCAATGATCGCCGCGAGCGCCGGCGTGGTCGACCCGCCGAACGAGAAATCCGCGGTGCCGCCGGTCACGGCCTGCAAGGTCGGGGCGTGGTTCGGGAACGGGCCGAGCCATTCGACCTTGATGCCGTCCCTGGCGAGCAGCTTCTCGAACTCGCCGCGCTCCTTGGCGATGTTGTTCAGGCCGGCGAGGCCCCAGGTGAGGCGCACGGTGTCGGTGACGCGGCCGGGCGCGGACCAGGCCTCATCGGTCAGCGTGAAGCCGGCGAGTGCGCCGATGCCGAACGCAGCGGTGCCGAGGAACTGGCGGCGGGAGAAGTCATCCGAAGACATGATCGATCCTTCCGGGAAAGAATTTCAAGTGTGGGAGCCGAGCACACCGAGCTCGGCCAGCAGGTCGCCACGGGCGACCGCGCCGTTGCGATCCGCGCGGTGCTCGTAGGCAATCCGTCCGTCGCGCATCACCAGGATGCGGTCGGCGAGCGCGATCGCTTCGTCGACGTCGTGTGTAACCAACAGCACGCCGGGACGATGATTGGCGACGAGCTCGCGCACCAGCGCGTGCATGCGGATGCGGGTCAGCGCGTCGAGGGCCGCGAACGGCTCGTCCAGCAGCAGCAGCTCGGGCTGCTGCACCAGGGCGCGGGCGAGCGCGACGCGCTGCGCCTGACCGCCGGAGAGGTTACGCGGCCAGTCGTCGAGGCGGTCGCCCAACCCGACTTCGGCCAGCGCGGCTGCCGCGCGGGCGCGCGCGTCGGGGACGTCGAGACCGAGCGCGACGTTGCGCCACAGACTGTCCCAGGGCAGCAGCCGATGCTCCTGGAATACGACCGCAGGCCGGCGCGGCGCGATGATCCGGCCGGCCTGAATGGGATCGAGCCCGGCCAGCGCGCGCAGCAACGTCGTCTTGCCGCAACCGCTCTCGCCGAGCAGCGCCACGAACTCACCGCGTTCGATGCGAAGGTCGAGGCCCTCGATCACGGTGCGCTCGCCATAGGCGCGGCGCAGGCCGTTGACGATCACCGCCGGCGCGGCGGCGGCCTGCAGCGGCGGCGCGAACTGGACGGTCATCGCGCCGCTCCGTAGTTCGGGTGCCAGGCGAGCAGCCGCCGCTCCAGCCAGCGCGCGATCAGGTCGGCGCCGACGCCGATCAGGGCATAGATCACGATCGTCAACACGATGACATCCGTGCGCAGGAATTCGCGGGCGTCCATCGCGAGGAAGCCGAGGCCCGATTGTGCGCCGATGGTCTCGGCGACGACCAGCGCGAGCCAGGCCGTGGCGAGCGCATAGCGGACGCCGGTGAGGATCGAGGGCAGGGCGCCGGGCAGGATGATGCGGCGGATCAGCTGCAGCGTCGACAGCGCCTGGACGCGGCCGAGCTCGAGCAGCTTGGGATCGACCTGGCGGATGCCGAGCGTGGTGTTGATGTAGATCGGGAAGGTCACGCCGAGCGCGACCAGAAACACCTTCTCGGCCTCGCCGACGCCGAGCCAGACGATGACCAGCGGCAGCATCGCGAGGAACGGAATCGCGCGGATCATCTGGACGCTGCGGTCGATCAGCGCTTCGGTGATCCGCGAGAAGCCGACGAGAATGCCGAGCGCGAAACCGACGGCGCCGCCAATCGCAAAGCCGGCTGCTGCGCGCAGCAGGCTGACGCCGAGATCGTTCAGCAACGTTCCCTGCGTCGTCAGCCTGAAGGCCGTGCGCACGATCTTGCTTGGGGCCGGCAAGACTTGCGGCGACAGATAGCCGCCCTGCGCCGCCGCTTCCCAGATCACGACCAGCAGGGCCGGCGCGAGCCATGACAGAGCCTGCAGGGCGGCCGGACTCAGCGTGCGGCGGCGGTCCGCGCTGGGGCGAACGCCGTCGCTTTTCCGCGGCAGCTCGATCGTCCCGGCAGCTTGTTCGAGATTGCTCAAGAGTGCGTCGTCCTCGCGATGTCGTACGTCTGCCGGTCGAGATCGTCCGGCAGATCTGCGGATCCATGACGCGCAGGCGATCGGCTGATGCAGCAGCCTCGTTGCGCGCCGGCAAAATGTCCCACGAAACTTGGCTGATCGAAATAGAGCCGTTTTCCAATTGTTGTCACGCCTGGAGGTTTTCGATTTCCTGCGCGGGCCAAAAGCGGCAAGAACTTCTTTTCCGGATTTGTTAGTACGTGCCTAGGATCGCGCTTCGTCGAGATGACGATGCCGGACGCTGATATCGGAAGGCTCGACCATGACATATCCGCTTCGTTTCGGAATCTGGGCCCTGGTGCATGGTCCGCGAGCGGCGCATCAGGATCCGGAAGAGCCTTATGATGCCTCCTGGGAGCGCAATCGCGATCTCGTGCTGAAGGCCGAGGCACTCGGGTTTGATTCGACGCTGGTGGCCCAGCACACCATCAATCCGCATCAGGAGGATCTCGATCAGTTGGAGGCCTGGAGCGCGGCGGCAGCGCTCGCGGCGCTCACCAGCCGGATCGAGATCATCACGGCGATCAAGCCTTATCTTTATCATCCCGTGGTGCTCGCCAAGATGGCGCTCGGCATCGAGAACATCAGCCGCGGGCGTTTCGCCATCAATCTCGTCAACGCCTGGAACAGGCCCGAATTGGAGCGCGCGGGAATAGGCTTTGCCGAGCATGATGAGCGCTACGCCTATGGCCGCGAATGGATCTCCGTGGTGTCGCGGCTGCTTCAGGGTGAGCGCCTGACGCACAAGGGCAAGTATTTTGATGTGCAGGACTATGCGCTGCGGCCGAAGGATCTCTACCGGGCCCGGCCGCGGATCTATGTCGGCGGCGAGTCCGAGCCGGCGCGGGCGCTGGTCGCCGATCATGGCGACGTCTGGTTTATCAATGGTCAGCCGCTCGACGACGTCGCCGGATTGATCCGCGACGTCGCGTCGCGGCCGAGGGGCGCGGCTGCTCAGCTTCGCTTCGGCCTCTCGGCCTTCGTGGTCGCGCGTCCAACCGCGGCAGAGGCCGAAGCTGCGCATCAGCGCCTGCTGCTTCTCGCCGAGAAGGACGCGCCGATGAAGGCGATCCAGAAGCAGAACACCGACCCTAAGGTCGTGATGATGCAGACCATACAGAGGAGCGCTGGTGTCGGCAGCAATGGCGGCACGGCCGCTGGTCTTGTCGGCAGCTATGAGGAGGTCGCCGACCGCATCATCGACTTCCACGCTGCCGGCATCGAGCTGTTCATGCTGCAGTTCCAGCCGTTCGAGGCGGAGATGAAGCGGTTTGCGGAGGAGGTCATTCCGCGTGTGCGGCAGCGGCAGCGTGATCTCGGTCCTGCGAACGCCGATTCCGGTCGTCGCGTGGGATGATCTCGCCTGCGAAGCGCGCAGAAGAACTGATTGCTTTGTGAAGTTCGTTGCGCGGGGAGATATTCGCTCCCCGTCGCGCCACATTCGAAAATCCATTTCATTGACGATGTGCGGGAGCGAACGCATCATCAATTCATCATTGGGGGCGCTGACGACAGCGCACGGTCAACGAGACATCGATGCATTCCGCGGAGGGAGTGCCGGCGCTATGCGCCTGCGCACCGGCGGAGCTTTGTCGGCAGGAGAGGGTGATGGATAACACCGAGAAGACAAGCGCTTTGAGCCGGCGTCGGCTGCTGCAGGCAGGCGCCGGGGCCGCGTTGGTGGCGCCGTTCGGCGGCCTGGCCGCGCAGGCCCTGTCGTTGCGAGCCGTGCCGGAGATTGATCTTTCGCAGTTTCCGATCTGCCGGACGGCGGCTGAAGCGCCGGCGCTCACCGGCGCGCCGCGCAAGCTGAAGCTGTCGTGGAATGCCGGCGCGGTGTGTCTGACGCCGGTTCCGGTGGCGATCGACCAGGGCTTCTTCAAGAAGTACAATCTCGATGTCGAGCTGATCAACTACTCGGGCTCGACTGATCAGCTGCTCGAGGCGATCGCGACCGGCAAGAGCGATGCGGGCCTCGGCATGGCGCTGCGCTGGCTGAAGCCGCTGGAGCAGGGGTTTGACGTGAAGATCGCTGCCGGCACCCATGGCGGCTGCATGCGGGTGCTGACGCGCAACGAGTCCGGCATCACCAAGCTGGCCGACCTGAAGGGCAAGGCGGTCGCGGTCGGCGATCTCGGTGGTCCGGACAAGAACTTCTTCTCGATCCAGCTGGCGCGGCTCGGCATCGATCCGGTGAAGGACGTCGATTGGCGCGTCTATCCCGGCGCTGTCGTCAACGTCGCTGCTGACAAAGGCGAGACGCAGGCGTTCCTGGCGTCCGATCCGCTCGCTTATCTCTGGCTGAAGGACCCGGCCTACAAGGAGGTCGCCTCCAATCTCGACGGCGAGTATCAGAACCGTGTCTGCTGCATCCTCGGCCTGCGTGGCAGCCTGGTGCGCGAGGAGCCGCAGGTCGGGCGCGCCATCACGCAAGCGCTGCTCGATGCTGCGATGTTCACGGCGCAGAACCCGGTCGAGGCCGCGAAGTCGTTCCAGCCTTACGCGCCGAAGCAGGCGTCGCTCGCCGATCTCGAAGGCATGGTGCGTTATCACACCCACCATCATCATCCGCATGGTGCTCCGCTCAAGCAGGAGCTGAAGGCCTATGCCGACGACCTGAAGGTCGTCTCCGTATTCAAGCCGAGCACCGACACCAGTAAATTCGCCGAGCGCATCTATGTCGACATTTTCGCTGTCTGACGTCGCAGCCGGCGAGCTCACGCAAAGCAGCGGGTTGGCCGACAGGCTCCGCGAGGTGGCACCCGGCATCGCTGCGGCGCTGGCTTGGGCTGCCTTCGGCGCATCCTGCGTCGTCCGAGACGACGTCGGCGACTGGTCGCGCACGACGGATCTCGCGATCGCCGGGTTCGTCACCGCGGCGACCCTGCTGGTGGCCAGTCTCGGTGCGCACCTGCTCGGACGTGTGGGCCTGGGCTTGCGCAAGCGCAGTCCTTGGTTCATCGCGCTCGGCGTGTTCATGACGCTGTGGGAGCTCGCGACGGCGAAATACGCCTGGCTGCCGCTGCCGTTCTTTCCGCCGCCGCAGTCCATCGTCGAAGTCTACACCGACGATTTCCCCAAGCTCCTCGATAGCATCTGGGCCTCGATCAAGCTGCAGCTCGGCGGCTACGTCATTGGCGCAGCGATCGGCTTCGTCACTGGCGTCTCGATCGGCTGGTCGACGCGGATCGGCTACTGGGTGCATCCGGTGCTACGCTTCATCGGGCCGCTGCCGGCGACCGCGTGGCTGCCGATCGCCTTCTTCACCTTTCCGACCAGCTGGAGCGCGTCGACGTTCCTGATCGCGCTCGCCACCGGCTTCCCGGTGACGGTGCTGACCTGGTCCGGCGTCGCCAGCGTGCCGAGCGCGTACTACGACGTGGCACGCACGCTCGGCGCCAAGCCGTCGTTCCTGGTGCTGAAGGTCGCGATCCCCGCAGCATTGCCGCATGTGTTCGTCGGCCTGTTCATGGGCCTCGGTGCGTCCTTCGCCGTGCTGGTCGTCGCGGAGATGATCGGCGTCAAGGCCGGTCTCGGCTGGTACCTGCAATGGGCGCAGGGCTGGGCGGCTTACGCCAACATGTATGCGGCGCTCTTGGTGATGTCACTGCTGTGCTCCGGCGCGATTACGCTGCTGTTCAAGACCCGTGACCGCGTGCTGGTCTGGCAGAAGGGTGTCGTGAAATGGTAGCCGTTGCGGAAGCTGCACGGGCGCCGTTCCCGGGTGCCGCGATCGACATTGCCCATGTCGACCACGCCTTCGACATCGACGGCGCCGAGCTGAAGGTGCTCGACGATGTCAGCCTGAACGTCGAGCCCGGCGAGTTCGTCGCGCTGCTCGGACCCTCGGGCTGCGGCAAGTCGACATTGTTGCGTCTGATCGCGGGCCTCGACAAGCCGCGTAGCGGCGTGCTGCGCGAGGACGAGGTCAGCATCAGGGGGCCGCATCCCTCGCGCGTCGTCGTGTTCCAGGATCCGACGCTGTTTCCGTGGCGCACGGTCTGGGACAACGTGGCGCTGGGACTGGAAGCGCAGGGCATCCTGAAGAAGCAGCGCCATCGTGTCGATGCCGCGCTGGACCTGGTCGGCCTGTCCGACTTCCGCAACGCCTATCCGCATCAGCTGTCCGGCGGCATGGCGCAGCGCGTTGCGCTGGCGCGGGCGCTGGTCAACGATCCCAAGGTGCTGGTGCTGGACGAGCCGCTCGGCAAGCTCGATTCGCTGACGCGGATCGCGATGCAGGGGGAGCTCGTGGCGCTGTGGCAGCGCAAGGGATTTACGACCTTGCTGGTCACCCATGACGTCGAGGAGGCGCTGGTGCTCGCCAATCGCGTCATCGTGCTCAGCGATCGCCCCGCGCGCATCAAGGCCGACATCGTTGTGGACCGGCCCTATCCGCGGCATCGCGGTGATCCGCATCTTGCCGATCTGCGCCGGCAGATCCTTGGACTCCTCGGTCTGGAGGCAACATGGTAGCCGTCAT
This sequence comes from Bradyrhizobium sp. SZCCHNR2028, assembly GCF_032380995.1. Classification (NCBI taxonomy): domain Bacteria; kingdom Pseudomonadati; phylum Pseudomonadota; class Alphaproteobacteria; order Hyphomicrobiales; family Nitrobacteraceae; genus Bradyrhizobium; species Bradyrhizobium sp. SZCCHNR2028. Next base: position 26,134 of record NZ_JAUHJF010000035.1, read on the forward strand.
CGAAGGCATCGCGCCGCGCCCGGCCGGTGCGGTGGACGACGAAGAGCTGATTGTACGAGCCGTGCGGCTCGTGCCCGTCTTCGCCGAGCGTGCGCCGGCGCATGACCGTGACCGCAGCTTCCCGTTTCAGAATTTTCAAGACCTGTTCGACGCGAGCCTGCTGTCGCTGACCGTGCCGGCCGCGCTTGGCGGGCATGGCGCCGGCGCACGTCTCACCGCGCGCGTGCTCGGGATCATTGCCGAAGCCGATCCGTCGACGGCGCTGGTGCTGGCGATGCACTACATCCAGCACTTGGTGATGGCGCGGCACCAGGAGTATCCGCCGCGGCTTGCGCGCAAGCTCGCGCGGGAGTCGGTCGAGCGCGGCGCGCTGATCAACACGTTCCGCGTCGAACCGGCGCTGGGCTCGCCGTCGCGCGGCGGCCTGCCGGAAACGATTGCGCGGCGCACCGACACCGGCTGGCGGCTGAGCGGCCGCAAGATCTACTCGACGGGTGCGCCGATCCTGAGCTGGTACTCGGTGTGGGCCAAGACCGACGAGGCCGAGCCCCGGCTTGGACTCTTCCTGGTCCAGGCCGGACTGCCCGGCATCAGCATTCTGGAGACCTGGGATCATCTCGGCCTGCGCGCGAGCGGCAGCCATGACGTCGTGTTCGATGACGTCGTGATCCCGCTGGACCATGAGATCGAGCTGCGCAAGCCGGAGGGCTGGCGGGTGCAGAACCCGACGCAGGCGCTGGTTCACGCCGCTTTCGTCGGCGCGATCTATGACGGCGTCGCGCGCGCCGCACGCAACTGGATCGTCGACTTCCTGAGGACGCGGACGCCGTCGAGCCTCGGTGCACCGCTCGCGACCTTGCCCCGGGCGCAGGAGGTGCTCGGCGCGATCGAGGCGCGGCTACAGGTCAATGCGCGGCTGATCGATAGCGTGGCGCGCGATTTCGACGAGGGCAGGGTCGTCAGCCCGGTCGAAGGCAACGTCATCAAGCTGACCGTCACCAACAATGCGGTGGCGGCCGTCGAGGACGCGCTGTCGCTGTCGGGCAATCACGGCCTCAGCCGCGCCAACCCGCTCGAGCGGCACTATCGCGACGTGCTGTGCGGCCGCGTGCATACCCCGCAGGACGACGCCACGCGGATCGCCGCCGGCCGTCTGGCGCTTGGACTCTGAGAACCTGAGGAGAGAGGACACATGTCCGAGATCGAATTCATCGGCTTCATTTCCAACAACAACTCGTCCGAGACCATCGTCCGCAAGGGACCGGTGCTCGACCCCGTCCACATCGAGACGGTGGCGAAGGCGCATGAGAATGCCGGCTTCGACCGCGCGCTGCTCGCGTTCCACTCGACCTCGCCGGACAGCCTGCAGGTCGCCCAGCATGTGCTCGGCGTCACCTCGAGGCTCAACGTGCTGATCGCGCAGCGACCGGGGTTCACGTCACCGACCCTGCTGGCGCGGCAGTTCGCGGTGCTCGACCAGTTCTCCAGGGGCCGCGTTGCGCTGCATGTGATCACCGGCGGCAATTCAACCGAGTTGCGACAGGACGGCAACACGCTCGACGACAAGGAGGCGCGCTATGCGCGGACAGCTGAGTTCCTCGACATCGTCCGCGCCGAGTGGACCAGCGAGAAGCCGTTCAGCTATGCCGGCAAGCACTATCAGGTCGAGAATGCATTCGCGCAGGTGAAGCCGTATCGGAAAGAGGGCATCCGGATCTATTTCGGCGGCGCCTCCGATGCCGCGATCGATGTTGCGGGCCGTCACGCCGACACCTATGCGCTGTGGGGCGAGTCCTATGCGCAGGTGCGTGAGCAGGTCGCCCGCGTCAGCGCGGCCGCCGCCAGGCACGGCCGGCCGGCGCCGCGCTTCTCGCTGTCGGTTCGGCCGATCCTCGCCGAGACCGAGGAGAAGGCCTGGGCCAAGGCGCAGGAGATTTTGGAGCGCGCCACCGCGCTGCAGGATCAGACCGGCTACCGCAAGCCGGCCGACGGACATGCCACGGATGGCGCCAAGCGGCTGCTGGCGATCGCCGAGCAGGGCAAGCGGGTCGACAAGCGGCTGTGGACCGAGATTGCCAAGCTTACCGGCGCCAACAGCAACACCACCGCGCTGGTCGGCACGCCGGAGCAGGTCGCCGACGTATTCGGCGATTACTACGATCTCGGCATCAGCCATTTCCTGATCCGTGGCTTCGATCCGCTGATCGATGCCATCGAGTACGGCCGCGAGCTGATCCCCGCGACGCGCGAGCTGATCGCGCGGCGGCAGGGCGCGAAGGGAGTGGCCGCGGAATGAAGCGCGTTCTGCTTGCCGCGGGTGTTCTGCTCGCGTTCACGGCTTCCGCCTTCGCGCAGGCGACCCTGCGCGTCGGCGACCAGAAGGGTAATGCGCGCGCCGTCATGGAGGCAGCGGGCGTGCTCAAGGACGTGCCCTACAGCATCGAGTGGAAGGAGTTCGTCGCCGCTGCGCCCTTGCTGGAAGCGCTGAGCGCGGGCGCCATCGAGACCGGGCTCGTCGGCGACGCGCCCTTTACCTTCGCTGCCGCCTCGGGCGTGCCGGTCAAGGCGATCGCCGCCATTCGCCAGACCCAGGAGGGTCTTGCGATGCTTGTGCCCGAAAGCTCGGCCATCAAGAGCTTCGACGACCTCAAGGGCAAGAAGATCGCAACCGGCCGCGGCTCGATCGGACATCAACTGGTGCTGGCGGCACTGGAGTCACGCGGCTGGACCACCAGCGACATCCAGCTCGTGTTCCTGCCGCCCTCCGATGCCAAGGTCGCCTATACGCAGGGCTCGGTCGATGCGTGGTCGACCTGGGAGCCGTATGTGAGCCAGGAGGAGGTGCTGTTCAAGTCGCGCCGCATCATCACCGGCGAAGGACTGACGCCCGGCCTGAGCTTCCAGGTCGCGACCCCCACCGCCATCAGGGACAAGCGCGCGGCGCTCGAGGACTTCGTCCAACGGCTTGCGGCGGCGCGTGCGTGGTCGCTCGGCAATGTCGAGAGCTATGCCGAGACCTGGGGCCGGCTGATGAACATTCCGTCCTCCGTACCACTGAACTGGCTCAAGCGTGCGAAGGTGCGCATCGTGCCGGTCGACGATGCCGTCGTCGCCGACGAGCAGAAGACGATCGACCTCTACAGGCGCACCGGCCTGATCAAGGAGCGGCTCGACGCGGCCGGCATCCTCGACCGTTCGTTCACTGCGGCGATCGCGAAGGGGGCGGGGCTTTGAGCTGTCAGCGCGTCACGTGATCTCACCGAACACACGTGACTCTCGGCGGCGTCGGCCGCTGAAAACCATAGCACCCTTCAGCGGTGATCCCACCGTCAGCCTCCACGCTATCAGGCTGACCTTCCCGTAACCGTCCCGGCCCGCGCCGGTGAACTTGGTGCCACACCAGCTACGCCACGTCACGCGGCACGATCGCGGCGCCTCCGCGAACCCGGGAGAAAAGGAGCCCGCTCCGATCCTCGATAGGTAGAGTGCCAAGACGCCTTAACTTGGCTCCCCGCCGTCAAGCGCTGCGCAGACGGCTAGGTCGGCATTGTCGACGGCAAGCGACCTATTCAGTGACTTGGAGCCTGTTGCTGCGCTTCTTGAACGCCCAGTGCGCTAATGCCTTGGGCTGGCGAACAGAGTCGCTTCCAGTCCGATGTGGTCCGAGAGGTAGTCTTGCGGGCCGGGGGTGACGATCCAGCGGATGCGTGACTTGAAAGCGCGCCGGCGCACACGCGAGACGTCGAGATTGAAGCCGTGAACCGCAGTCGCACGTTCGATGAACAGGTAGTCGATCCTGGATCCGGTCGGATTCGCGTCGTCCGGCTGCATTTCGTCGCAGTAGTAATCGACATTGTCCGACATCGTCGGCGTGGCAATGGCCGGATCATAGGCTTGCCGATATGCGTCGCTGGCGCGATAGACCTTACAGTTGGTATTGAAGTCGTTGTAGATCGGCTCGTCGCCGTCGCCGTGACGGTCGGTCAAGCCATCGCTCTTCATCGTATCAAACGGTACGGTCCGTAGGTCATAAAAGCCGGCCTGCTCCATCGCCGCGACTAGGTTGTGGTACTCGTCGGTGTCCGCGCCGATGTTGAGATCTCCGGCGACAATGGCCACGTTGGGTGGAAGGTGCGTCGCCTTGATAAATGCAATCAACTCGTCAATCTGCCTGCGTCTCACGTCGATCTTCTCCGCGTCAGTTGGGCCAGGCGGCAGAAGGCCGCCATCGCCGGCATAAAGATGCGTCGAATATAGCTCGATCGCACCGAAGCCAACCGGGATACGCGTGAGTTGCACCCCTTTGTTCGCCCATTTGTCGGAATCGAACATGTAACCCATCTCGCATCCGCCGGGCATGACTCGCGACACGCCGTCCGCCGCATAGACATGCCCGCCCCCATTTTCGATTGTCCGGGTCGGGCTGAGTACGAGGATCCCACTCTGCAGCTGCTTGTAGGCAAGGGAGCCGGCCGGTCCGTCTAAATGCTGCGCGTTGCCATGTGCCAGGATCGTATCCCTCGTATCCTGGTCCCAAGCCTCGATCAGCGATACGACGTCGTAAGCGAACACCCTTCGGCCGATTTCGTCGGCGCGCTCCGGGATAACCGGCTCTTCCTTGGCAGTTACTTCGAACACGCCAAGCACCGGCGCGACCAGCTGCATCAGCGCCTCAAATACGACCTCCTCCGGGATCGAGAAGAGGCTTATCAGCCAGTCGAGGTCGGAACTGAGATGTTCGATGATGTATCCGCCGAGCGAGAGGCTGTCGCCCACCAGCTTGCAAGTGCCGTTCAACGGGTTGGCGGGCACGCCGCAGATTTCCACGATCGGCGGGAAGATGCGATCGCAGACATCTCCGACATCGGCCCCAATCATCTCCAGCGTCTTGCCGATGAAGTCAGCCGACGATACCCCAAGACAAGCCACGAAGTGGCCCACCCCTCCTGCAGCGGCGACGATCTCCTTGACTCCGACCTTCGCGCGTAGGCACCAGATGTTGTAGTGCAAGAATGAAATTCGTGTTGTGGAGGGGCCCGACAGGCGCCAAGCTGCGTCGGCAAACGAAGCCGTCGGCAGGGTCGTTCCCGGTGCCGCTCCCGGGTAGCGCAGCCTGGACAAGAGGCTGTGCATCGATTGCGGCGGGTAAAGTGCGTCGGCCTGCTGCGCGAGTTGATTGAACGACGTGGTGGGCATGCGCGCATCCTCCTGACTGGTGAATCAGCTTGCCTGGAACCGGTAGGCGAGCGTTGGCCAGGACAGCCAGCGTTCCGGCGCCCGTCTGACTTCCTGTTCGATCTTCTGGTTCACCCAGGCAGCGAGATCCTCCGGCTGCTTGCCGGCGGTGGGCAGTGTCGCCACCACTTCCACACGGTTGTCCCTAGGCGCTATCAGCGCCAGCGTGTAGCCGTTGCCGATCGCAAGCCTCAGAATGGCGGCCGGGGTCTTGGCGGGGCGCCCGAAGAATGGGCTGCGGACGAACTCGGTGCCCGGATGAATGTTGTCCATCATCGCGAACACGTTGCGGCCTTCGCGCATGTACGCGGCGAGCGCCGACGCACCGCCTTCGGCCCGAAAGTTCAGTGTGGTGCCTGCGTCCTTTAGCTCGGAGAGCCAGGGAGCATCATTCGATACCAGAACGACCACATGCTTTTTTTCCGCAGTGCCGAGCAGGCTCGCAAGCTCCGGGAAGTACCATCCGACAATCAGCAGCTTCTCCGATGCCGGCAGGTTCACATCGATCTGCCGTGTCTTCCATGCACTTAGATTGCCCATTGCCTCGAGCCAGGCCTGCTGATGAGCCGAGCTGAAATCGGCGCGGGCTCGAGGATGGGGGGCGGCGAGCAGCTTGCCTGCCCAGGCGAAGGCGTGGTCCGCGCAGGCCGGAACCGACCTCGCGACTGCGTCTACCTTCAGTCCGTGAATGCTGCTCAGGACGGTGTGCAGATCATTGGGCATTTCAGGACCCCGCCAGTTCGCATGTTCTGAGCGCGGCCTAGCGCGCGCCAAAACATCCTGCCTCGCAGCTAACGATCGCAGGCGCCAGCCGATCGATCGTTGACGTGAATCAAGCCGCGGCGGCCGAGTTGAAGATATTTGAAAGTACATCTTCAGCGTGAGGCAGCGAACATGACGAGCGACATCAAACTCACCGACACGTCGGTCATCCTAGAAGGATCAACGACTGTGCTGCAGAGCGGCAACGTCAGGGTTCCCGTCGACGCGCAGGGCTATCCCGGCATGCTCAGAATCGAGTTTGACGGCGCGGAGGCCCACGCGGGACGTCTCTTGCTAGCCCCGGCTTGGTTGGGGCGAGCGATAATGGCATGCAACGTCGAGACCGTGCAGCTCCAGAGCCCGAAAGTGCCTCCGGCGGCGCGCGCGGCGCTCTCTCACTCCCAGGCTGACGAACTTGTTCTCAACGATGGCAAGCATTACGCCGGGGGCGTTTCGATTCACGGTGCAGCGAAACTCGAAGACGTGACCGTTAAAGGCGCCGCGCGGTTCGAGAAAACCGTTACCGCTCCAGACGGAATTGTCGCGGGTGGCGTTACGATCGCAGTCCCCGCACCGCCCGCATTGCAACCGGGTCTATCAGTTGCGAGCTCCCGCACCAGCATGGAGATCAGCTCGTCGACCATTCGTGTGACAACGAGCCATGTTGGGATGATGGGGCATCAACCCGCGCCGGACGTCCTTGACCTGGTCGCGGAGATCCGCAGCCTTCGCGACCGGGTGGCCGCGCTGGAGAAGAAAGCCGGGGTTCCCGTGCCGGCCTAGCCTCAAGAGCCTCCTCGCCTTGGTCGCGCTGTGACAAAGCCACATGCGATTCGTTCGTGTGATCCAACACCGTACTGTCTCGGATGACAGCAAGCTTCATTGAACGGCCGCTCCCGGTGCAGAGCTCGCCTCGGTAAGTAGGATGGGTTGAGCCGAAGGCGAGACCCATCAATCGGATGATTGGTCAAGATGGGCTTCGCTGCTGCTCAACCCGTCCTACGAATTGATCGCTATGGAAAACGCGCCTGATAGCTTGTCGTCATGAGCAATTGATGTGCCTCAAGCGGAGGTCGCAGCTCAAAGGATCGCAGGTCCCGAGCAAAATTCCGCCGGGTCTGACGGTAGTCTATTGATCTTGCATTCGGCCGTTCGTATCCGAGCTCCTGCATTGTTGGAAGCAGCACGGATAAGGTCAAGAGATGAGACGGGTGGTCTTCTATTCATGGCAATCGGGCCTTCCGTCGAGGGGAAATCGCGGCTTCATCGGCGATGCGCTCGAACGAGCTATTTGATCTGTTCCGCTGACCAGGGTCGATGCCTCACGGCCGCAAACCATCTCTTGGATTGTCCAGTCATTGGCCGTACGTTGGTGGGCGGTGACGGAATAATGCCCAAAGCAAACACCATGGAGAACAGTTGGTCTGATGGATGAAGACGACCCGAGCGATCAAATCTCCCGGATCGAGGCGCGGATCGAAGAGCTTGCCGAGATGGCCGAGCGGTGTCGAAAGATCATCCTGGCCTCGAGGGTCGTGATCTATGTCGGTGCAGGATTGCTGCTCGGCGCGGTGCTGGGCCTGCTGGGATCCAATGCGGTCGTCGCCCTCGGGGCGATTGCGGCGGTGCTGGGCGGCATCGTGTCGCTCGGATCGAACGTCAGCACATTGCGACAGACCATGGCGGCAATGGCCGCCGCCGAGACGTTTCGCGCCGACCTGATCGGCAGGATCGATCTTCGTCTGGTTGATGACGCGCGCCGAAGCGGATTGCAGCCTCGGTGACTCGCGCCGCCGGGTGTTGCACTCCGAGCGATCCGTTTGCGGGGGGCGGTGACGGTGCGCGAACTGACTACACCGGATCAACGCGACCTGTCGAGCAAAGCGGGTTCAGGTAGGCTGTATCGCCTTGCCGTGCGCAGCCCGAGCTGCTATATATAAGCAACGCGCAAGAGTGCTGATCTCGCCGAGTGGCTCGAGACGGTCATGCATCTGTACGGTGAGCGCATTCTGTCGTTTGACATGCGGGCAGCGCGGATCGCGGGCCGATTGTCGGATCGGGCGAGGGGGCTTGGACAGGCGCCGGGCTTCGCCGACATCATCATCGCAGCGACCGCGCGCCGGCATCAATTGACGATCCTGTCGCGCAACCTCGGACATTTCGAGCCGCTGGATGTCCCCGTGCTGGATCCATTTGCGGACTTGCCGTGAACGGCGCGGTCCGGGTTCTGATCGGCAAGTAGCGCGGATTCGGCCTCGCGCGATGCCAATCAGCTCAGCCAATCAGCTCAATTGACGTGAGAGGATGGTTTCGCCGGCGCCCGACCTATCCTACGATAGCAATGAAAAAGAAGACGCAGAGAGTAAACCATGCTCAAGGGGATCGATCCGCTGCTCAATGCCGACGTGCTCTATGCTGTCAGGGCGATGGGGCATGGCGACCGTCTCGTGATCTGCGACAGCAATTTTCCGGCCGATGCGATCGCGCGGCGGACCGTGTTCGGCGAGCTCCTGCGCATCGACAATGTCAGCGCGGCCCGGGCCGTCCAGGCGGTGCTGTCGGTGCTGCCGCTTGACACCTTCGTCGACGATGCCGCGGTCAGGATGGAGGTCGTCGGCGAGCCCGAGGTGGTGCCGCCGGTGCAGCAGGAGGTTCAGGCTGTGATCAACCGCGCCGAAGGCAGGTCCTGGCCGCTGGTCGGCGTCGAACGGCACGCGTTCTATGAAAAAGCCAAGACCGCCTATTGCGTGATCGCGACCGGCGAGCGCCGGTTCTACGGTTGCTTCCTGTTCAGCAAGGGCGTGATCGCGCCGGACGCGCAGTGAGCATACTCCTGGCCGCGCTCACATGGGTGACGCGCGTCGTGTTCTCGTCGCGTAGCCAGGGCGAGCGCCCGCCGATGCCTAACGGTCGTCGGCGGGAGCGGCCCCGGGGCGAGGCCGGCCCCGCATGTCGCTACGCTCGTGGCGGGCTACGGACCGGTCACGGAGGCGGGAGCTGTTGGCTTGCGGTAGCAAATGGTGGCAATTTATGCTCCCCGGTCTTGGAGCATCCGATGGCATCTGTCGAAAAACTCAGCGTTGCGCTGACGAGCGAGCAGGTCTCAGCCCTCAAGACAGCGGTCGAGTCGGGCGAATATGCCACCACCAGCGAGATCGTCCGCGAGGCGGTGCGCGACTGGCAGCTGAAGCGTGAGCTGTGCCGGGAGGACGTCAGGCGCCTGCGGCAGGCCTGGGGCGAAGGCATCGCCAGCGGATCTGCTGCCAAGGTCGATATGAAGCAGCTGCGCACGGACGCCCGGGACGGCTGAAGGGAGCGAAGCAAGCCTCCCACAATGCCGATTGAGCTGGTCTGGTCCAACCAGGCCTGGTCCGATCTGCTCGACATCTACCTGCTGATCGGGGTCGATCAGCCAGCCGCCGCTGAGCGTCATCTCGACCGAATCGAAGCGAAATTCGAACTGCTGAGATCGCAACCGCGGATGGGCGCCCGCCGTTCCGATCCGCCCGTCCATGCGTATGCTGGTCGAGGCGCCTTACCTGCTGCTTTACCGAACCGTCCCCGACACGGACGAAGGTCCGGTTGACTCCGTTGAAATCATCCGCGTCATCGACGGCGACGACGTCCGACCGACGGCAAATCCGCCCTCATGGCTTTGCGGGTTCGAGTCCTGCATCACCCATCATCCGGCCGCGGCCGGCCCCATGACGTCTGGGCGATGGGCCAAACATAGCCGCCGCCTGAAGGCTCAGCCAGCGCTGTGGTGTCGGCTTTTCGATCGATGTTGATATGGCCGTAGAAGGGCACTGGCGAGTATCGAGCAGATATTGACGGTCTGCGCGCCATCGCAGTCGCCGTCGTCGTCTTGCTTCATCTCAGGGTGAGTGGCTTCAGTGGCGCGGCGTTGCCGCCTCTATTTGCTCTCGGATGGCGTCCGGCTGTAGACCGTCTTGGCCGGATAGGTCGAGTTCGTGATCGTCAGCGTACTACCATCGAGATTATAGATGCTGGCGCCGTCGCGCGCCTTGTTCTTGACGAATGCCGACTTGCTGACGCCGACGACTGTCGCTTCCAATTGCGAGGCCCGGCTGATCTCATAGATGGCGCCGCCCTGATGGCGCGCGCTATTGGCCGTAAACCGGGCTTGCTCATAGCTCACATGCGAGCCGTAATCCTCGTAGGTTGCGCCGCCATCCTGCGATGCCCGATTGCCGGTGAACGAGCACTTCTGACATGTGACGACGACGCCCTCGCGGTTGACGTTGGCGCCGCCATAGACGGCCCGATTGCCTTCAAAGACGGTATCGGAGATCGTGAGATTGGCCTTGCCGTAGGCATAAATCGCTCCGCCTTCGAGTGCTTCGTTGTGCTCGAAGCGGCAATTGTGCAGCGTCATCTTGAATCCGATCGCGGCCTCGCGCGGCAGAAATTTCTTGCCGGCATGATAGGCAAGCAACCCGCCGCCCTTGCCGTTGTAAGTCCGGCCGACCGCGCGACCGTCACGCAGCGTCAATCCGTCGAGCAGCGCGTCATCGGCGCCATAGAGGACGTGCGCATATCGATAGCCGCCTTTGGCGGCCCTCGCGCTCAGAATTGTCCGCGCGCCGGCGGCGCGACGCTGCTCTAAGGCAGTTTCAGTGCCGGCAAACCCGCCGTACAGCTTCACGCCGTCGTAGAGAATGAAGGCCGCGATACGGCCGTCCTTCTTGGCAGGCCTGTACGTGCCGGCTTTGATCCAAACCGCCGCCTTCGAGGCCGAGGCGAGGTCGATGGCCGCCTGTAAGTCGGAGAACCCGGTTGCCCAGGAAAGTCCGTCCTGTGCCTTGGCCGGGTTGTCCGGGACGACATAGATGACCGGCGCGGATACGGCCTTGGCGCTGACCGCTGGCCGGATGTACTCGCCCTGATATTCGACCGCGCCGCTGTTCTTCACGTAAATCTGGACGAGTTTCTCGACCAAGCCGTTCTTCAGCAGGAGCGCGCCGTCCAAGCCGGGCTGGTAACCGCGCGCATAAGCGGGCGCGGATTTAAGGGCAACGGGTTCCAACTCCCCCTTGAGGTTGCTGATGGGGATGAAGTCGGCCAGCGGCAGCGTGCTTCCCGCAGGAGCGAGCGAGCCGACCTCCGACACAATGTCCTCATGCCAATTATAGACCTTACCGACAACGCTGCGGATGAGGATCGGATTGCTGTTCGCACCTGTCCCCTGATAAAGGTCCGGGCCCAACGCGCTGCTGGCCTTGTTGCCCACGATTGTCACGTTGACGAGCAGTGGTGCCGAGCCGCCGTCGTTGCCGACGCCGCCGGCGCTCACGGCCGAGTTGCCTGTGAACAGCGTGTTGAAGACAAGCGGCGACGCGGCAAAGTCGTTGTAAAGGCCACCGCCTTTGTCGTTGCTGCGGTTGCCGATGAAGCGGCAGTTGATGAAGCGCGGCATAGCGCCGAGATCGTTGCTTACGCCGCCGCCGCGCAGCTCGGCTACATTGTCGATGAAATCGACATTGATGAAGGCGGCCTGGTCCGCGCCCGCCTTGTGCACATTGTAAACGGCGCCGCCCTTGGGCGAGTAGTTGTTCTTGAAGACGACGTTGCGCACAATGGGGCTGGTCATGAAGTTTCTCATGCCGCCGCCAACGACCATGTCGTTCTTGAGAATGTCGGCCGGCACGAGATGCATGCGGGGCTTGTCCGTCCCGTAAGAATCCGAGACCGTGAAGCCATCCAGAATGGCTCGGTTAGCGCCCATAATAATGGTCTTTGTGTTTTTCGTCTTGTCGCCCTTGCCGATATTGCCGCTGAGTATGGTTACATTCCTTCGAAAATCCCTTTGCTGCCGCGCCGTTTCGTTGCCTGAGAAGCCCCCATAGACGGCGATGTCCTCCTTGAGGACAAATGACTTGGTCTGATCGGTCGCATCGGGATAATACGTGCCACGCGCCACCCAGATTTCGTCGTTCTTAGAGGCCGCTGATAGTGCATCCTGCAGGGATTGGAACGGGGCATTCCAGGCGTGCCCGTCCCCCGCACTCTTACTTGCCTGATTCACGTACCAAGTTTTTCCGGAATCGGCTTGCGAGACGCCCGAAGCTAAGGTGACGATTGCAGCCGCAAAAAGTGCCGTGAAAAGGTGCTTCATCTTCATTCCTAATCGGGGATTGATCCGCGGCGCGTCGGCTGGCTCCGTAGGCGTTCCAGCGAGCAGGGGTCTCTATCGAGCAGAGCGCAGTTCTATGGTGGGTCACAACAGCATGCTCTCGACGTCAATCGTTTGTGTTGATCTGAGTCAATCCGGCGCGAGCTCGGGGCCTTCGCTGCGATTTGGCTCTTTCTGACCTCTATGGGTTGGCTCGCCAGCCTGCGTTGCCATCAGCAGCGAACGGTTCTCGTTGTGGTGAATATGAAGCGGTACGCTGTCGCCAAATATCCGCGGTAAGGCATCTCAAAAATGCCGAGAACATCGCCGGACTGTTAGCAGGTCCGCTTACGCAAATGATGGTCAAAGCCATGATGTGCCTGTCCTCCGCTCGACTCAGGGTAGATCGTAGCAGAAATGAGGCGCGGCGAGATTGCGGGTGACAGTGCACTAAATCGTGCTGGGCCATCCGATGAAGTTGTTTCGTTCGATGGCCGATATTCGTCGTCTGTTCGATGAAGGATGACCAGCTCGCTCTCGGTGCGTTCGCGCCAGCGATTGCGGGATTGCGCTGACAGTGCACTTGACTATCTCGCTGACCAAGGTCGATGCCTCACGGCTGCAAACCATCTCTTGGATTGTCCAGTCATTGGCCGTACGTTGGCTGGCGGAGAGGGAATAGTGCTCAAAGCAAACACCATGGAGAACAGCTGGTCTGATGAACGAGGACGACCCGAGCGATCAAATCTCCCGGATCGAGGCGCAGATCGAGGAGCTTGCCGAGATGGCCGAGCGGTGTCGCAAGATCATCCTGGCCTCGAGGGTCGTGATCTATGTCGGTGCAGGATTGCTGCTCGGCGCGGTGCTGGGCCTGCTGGGATCCAATGCGGTCGTCGCCCTCGGGGCGATTGCGGCGGTGCTGGGCGGCATCGTGTCGCTCGGATCGAACGTCAGCACATTGCGACAGACCATGGCGGCAATGGCCGCCGCCGAGACGTTTCGCGCCGACCTGATCGGCAGGATCGATCTTCGCCTGGTGGGTGACGCGCGCTGAAGCGGATGGCAGCTTCGGTCGCTCGCGCCGCTGGGTGTCGCCCTTCGATCGATCCGTTTGCGGGGGGTGACCGACCGGGTTGATCCCTGACATTTTGGACCGGGCTGATCCCTGACACTATTCGATCACTGCTGTGTTGTCT
>NZ_JAUHJF010000036.1:0-31950 GCF_032380995.1 Bradyrhizobium sp. SZCCHNR2028
CCGCCGTATACGTGATCCGTATGTACGGTGGTGTGGGAGGGGTGGAGTCGCGAGACTCCCCCCTATCCCGATCGGCCTGCACCCGGCCTTCCCTGCGCCCTTCTCTCGGAAGGGCGTCCCGAAGAGCAAAGCTCGGACGCGAAAATGCGCCGCGAGGCTGAGGAGCCGCGCGTACAGGTTAGAGATGAAGGGTTGAGCGCCGGGAATGGCGCTCCCTAGGGGAATCGAACCCCTGTTTCAGCCTTGAGAGGGCCGCGTCCTAACCGCTAGACGAAGGGAGCGTGAGGTGAACCGCATAGCCTCGAAATCGCCGCGCCGCAAGACGGGGATGGGAATTTTGTGGGGTGAGTGCCTCGAGGGTCTTTCCCCGTGGGGACCCCCACCCCCGCCCCCTCCCCTCCCCGCAAGGGGGAGGGGAGTGGACTGCCCGGGCGGCGAAGGGATCGGCCATCATAGGATGGAAACAGCCGGCCAAGGCGGCGGTGGGCGCCCTCTCCCGCTTGCGGGGGAGGGTTGGGGTGGGGGCGCGGCGGGCGGCGGTGCGTGTGGAGAGAGTTCCCCCACCCGCATCGCATCTTTCGATGCGATGCGAGCTCTCAGAGCGAGCTTCGCTCGTCTCGCCCCGCTGGCGGGGGAGGCGCTGACTGCCCGTGTCGAGAGAGATGGGCCAAAATGGGCGGGCGAAACCGCCCCTGCCCCTTACGGCTCCACGGCGAAGCGGAGGCGGCCGGTGGGTTTGAGGGTCTTGGCGTCGAAAGTGCGGATCTCGGTGGTGCCGGAGACGTCCAGCGTCACGGCCAGGCGGTCGCCGGCGGTGCCGGTGGCGACGATGCGGGCGCCCTTGGGCAGCATGGCGGTGAGGTCCGGGCCCGAAGCTGTGCTTCCATCGCCGCGGAAAAGGCGGTAGCCGATGGCGACCAGAAGCACTGCGATCGCGATCGAGGTGGTCACGCCCGCGATCATCATCATGCGCCGCAGCCGCGCCATCAGCTGGGCCTGCTCGGGCGAGGACGGCTCGGGCGCAACGGTAGAATTCATGGACATCTCGACTTCACAATCCCACGGTCTGATGACGGTCACGGTCGCCGGCGACGAAGGCTCGCCGCGGCTCGATCGCGTGCTCGCGGTCCGGCTGCCGGAGCTGTCGCGGTCGCGGCTGAAGGCGCTGATCCTGGCCGGTCAGGTCAGCCTCCGCGCGGAGGCGGTGCGGGACCCCGCTTATCACGTCGCCGCCGGCGACACGATCACAATCGACGTGCCGGAAGCGGCGCCGGCCGAGCCCGCGGCCGAGGCGATCCCGCTGAAAATCATCTACGAGGACGACGACATCGTCGTCATCGACAAGCCGGCCGGCCTGGTGGTGCACCCCGCCGCAGGGCATGAGACGGGAACGCTGGTGAACGCGCTGATCGCACATTGCGGCGCCAGTCTTTCCGGGATCGGCGGGGTGAAGCGCCCTGGCATCGTGCACCGGCTGGACAAGGACACCACCGGCCTGATGGTGGTGGCGAAGAACGATCACGCGCACGCCTCGCTCAGCGCGCAGTTCGCCGATCACGGCCGCACCGGCGCGATGGAGCGCGGCTATCTGGCGTTCGCCTGGGGCGTGCCGCACCGGCCGCATGGCACCATCAACGCAGCCATCGACCGGCATCCGCATGCCCGCGACAAGATGGCGGTGCGGCCCAAAGGCCGCGAGGCCATCACCCATTACGAGGTGCAGGAGAGCTTCGTCGGCCGCGACGGCAAGCCGGTGGCGTCGCTGATCGCCTGCCATCTCGAGACCGGGCGCACCCACCAGATCCGGGTGCATCTGTCTCACCTCGGCCATCCGCTGCTCGGCGATGCCGTCTATGGCCCGCATTTCAAGACCAAGGCGAACCAGCTCGCGCCGGCCGCGCGGGACGCGCTCGAGGCGCTCGGGCGGCAGGCGCTGCACGCCTATCTCCTGGTCATCGAGCACCCGCGGACGGGAGAAATAATGCACTGGGAATCGGAGCTGCCGGAGGATCTCATGCTGTTGAGGAGCGCCCTGCGAGCGGCGCTATGACGCAGCGCCTTCAGAAAACCGCAAGCATGCCAACAGGTTATGGCAGCCACACGGGGACGTGACCCCCGGAATCCTTCCACCGGGGGGCGAAAATGGTGTATGTTGCGCCTGCGTCGAATGGTCGACGCATGGAACGTCGCAAACCGGCCGGCTTTAACCAAGCGACCGCTTTGCCTGGCCCGCCGCTATCGGGGGCCTGAACCAACTGGAGGGCGCTCGATGGCCCGTACAGCTACGCTGCCGGTTCTCAATGGAGAATCCGGACTTTCACGCTACCTCGCCGAGATCCGCAAGTTCCCGATGCTGGAACCGCAGGAGGAGTACATGCTCGCCAAGCGTTGGCGCGAGCATGACGACAGCGACGCAGCGCATAAACTCGTGACCAGCCACCTCAGGCTCGTGGCCAAGATCGCCATGGGCTATCGCGGCTACGGCCTGCCGATATCCGAAGTCGTTTCGGAAGGCAATGTCGGCCTGATGCAGGCGGTGAAGAGGTTCGAGCCCGAGAAGGGCTTTCGCCTCGCCACCTACGCCATGTGGTGGATCAAGGCGTCGATACAAGAGTACATTCTGAGATCGTGGTCGCTCGTGAAGATGGGCACGACCGCGAACCAGAAGAAGCTGTTCTTCAACCTGCGCAAGGCCAAGAGCAAGATCTCGGCGCTGGATGAAGGCGATCTGCATCCGGATCAGGTCAAGCTGATCGCGAAGCGCCTCGGCGTGACCGATCAGGACGTGGTCGACATGAACCGCCGCCTCGGCGGCGACGCCTCGCTGAACGCGCCGATCCGCGACGACGGCGAAGCGGGCGAATGGCAGGACTGGCTGGTCGATACCTCGCCCAACCAGGAAGCCATCATGGCCGAGCACGAGGAGTATGACCACCGCAGGCAGGCGCTGAACGGCGCGATCGGCGTGCTCAACGCGCGCGAGCGCCGCATCTTCGAGGCGCGGCGCCTGGCCGACGAGCCGATGACGCTCGAAGACCTGGCGGCCGAGTTTGGCGTGTCGCGGGAGCGCGTGCGCCAGATCGAGGTGCGCGCGTTCGAGAAGGTGCAGTCCGCCGTCAAGGGCGCCATCGCCAAGCAGGAGGCGGCGGCCCTCGAGGCCGCGCATTAGCGGCGCGGCTTGCGGCTTGAAGGTGGTCTTTGGATGCGATCGGAGCCGGCGGAGACGCCGGCTTCTTGTTATGCGATCAGTTTGTTATGTGATCAGTCCGGCGCAGCGCGGGCGAGCCCGGCGAGCGCACAGCCCTCGCAATAGCGGGCATCCTTGTAGTCGATCCAGTTGTGCGCATAGATCCGCTCCCGCGGGATCTGATAGCGCAGCCGGAGCAGCTTCGAGAGAATGCGCCACGCGGCGATCTGGGCTTCGGTGGCGGGCCGGGTGACGTCGGGATAGTTGCCGGCGAACTCCACGCCGATGGAATTGTCGCGCACGACCTTGCGATAGGTCGGGCCGTTGTCGATATAGCGGTTGTCGCTGCGGTTGGCGCCGTCGCCATGCAGCGTCACCAGGGTTTCCGGCACCGCCCAATACACCGTGCCGTCGGTTTCCACCCACACGGTGACGCCGCGCCGTTTCGGGTTCTTGGCTTGCGCCAGCGCCCCTGATCGCGCCGATCCCGCCGGCCCTTCGGTCTGGTGGACGATGATGTTGGTCCAGGGATGGGCCTGGGCGGGATCGCCCCACGGCGCCAGCCAGACCATCTTCAGACCGGGGATGTCCGGCGTGCCGGACGAGCGGGCGAGCGACGTGAGATCCTCGGCCGAGACCGGCGCAGGAAGGAGAAGCAGCGCGAGCGCTGCGCGGAGGAAGAACAGAGCCGGCCTCATGGCCGGCAACGATAGCACCGGCTACCCGGCGGTGGCATCCTGCCGGCGCGGCGGTGCTATCATCGGCTCGATCTGATCCGGCGCCAATGCCGGCGTCTCATGGTCGCCGGCGAAGACGGCATAGCGGTTCTTGCCCTCCTTCTTGGCGGCATAGAGCGCCTGGTCCGCCCGCGCCATCAGCCGGTCGGGGAATGCGCCGACATCCTCGGTCCATTCGGCGATGCCGATCGAGACCTCGATCGGCACCTCGGCGCCGGCACAGGCCTCCGCATCGTCGCGGCAGACCTGCAGGATGCGCCGCGCGATCATCGCGCCTTCGCGCAGGGCGGACGCCGGCAGCACGATGCAGAATTCGTCGCCGCCGGTGCGCGCCAGCATGTCGCCGGGGCGCAGCCGGGTCTGGGCCATCAGCGTGAAGTGCTGCAGGCAGGCATCGCCGGCGGCATGGCCATAGGTGTCGTTGATGATCTTGAAGCCGTCGAGGTCGATCACCAGCAGCGCGAACGGCCGCCGCGAGCGCTCGGCGCGCGCGCATTCCTCGCTCAGGCGCTGCATCAGGTGACGGCGGTTGGCGACGCCGGTGAGATCGTCGAGCAGCGCGAGATCGGCGACCTCGTTGCGCAGCCGGTCCACCGCCATCAGCAGGAAGCCGAAGTTGAGCGACATCGACAGGAAGATCAGCAGCAGCACCGCGGCCGCCTGGCCGCTGGTGGAGTGGCTGAAATTGAAATCGGCGCCGACGAACGCCCCGATCGACCGCGCGGCAAACACCGCGATGATCAGAACGGACAGCAGGCCGGCCAGCCGCGCTCCCGGATTGACGGGCCCGCGCCTCGCATCCAGCACCAGCCGCGCGATGATCGCCATGGGGACCGCCTGCCCGATCGAGTAGCATAGGATCCTCAGCGGGCCGTGGTCGTACACGTATTGAAAGAATGCGATCGACGCGCAGGTCATCGCAACGACGGTCAAGCTCAGCCGCCACGACGCCCTGTAGCCATAGAAGCGCTCGACACCCATCGCCGCGAGGCAGATCGCGAAGGTCATCAGCGAGCCGCCGGCCAGCAGCGGAACGAACGAGCCGAAATAGAACCGCGTCAGCGCGAACGTCGCCGCTGGCGCGCACATGAACGCAGACGCCGTCCAGTACCGCGCCGAATCCAGATTGGGATAGCTGCGCATCACGTAGGCCCAGATCAGGCCCAGCGCGAGGAAATTGACCACGAAGGCGGTCCACAGCGTCGGAACGTTCAGCATCCCGACAGCAGGACGCCGCAGCTCCTGTCCTCGATGTTCAATAGCGCCGCGCTCATGAGCTACCCTGTTGTTCGCGGCAACATGGGCGCGGCGCAGTTAACGGTTCCTCAAGGTCGCAACCAAGATTGCGCCTTGGTTTTGAATCAATGAAGACACCTTTTACGATCCGCTAACCTTGTCACGACCTGCGTGCCAACGGCGCAACTGGCCGGCGAATGCATCGAGCTGTGGATAAGCGCAACCGTGCTGGTGACAGCGTGAGGCAGAGCTTCGCGAATCTGCTGGGATCGACACCCGAGGCTGATGCATGGCTGGCGTGCGCCAGCGAAGCCTCGAAGTCGCGTTGCAATCCATCAACTCCTGACGAGGATTCCATGGCGAAGAAGGCGAAGAAGGCCGCAAAGGCCACCAAGAAAGCTGCGAAGAAGACCAAGAAGGCTGCCAAGAAGAAGTAGTTGCACTTCCCGGGTGGGAGCGCGGCTTCCACCCGGCTCTCAGTCAGCTCGACCCGCTAGCCGATCCTACGTCTCCACCGGTCGGCGGTTGCCACGCAACACGCCTCACCTGATATCGGGCGCGCGCTCGAGCGTCACCTCGGCTTCGCGCAGCACGTCCAGCGGCGCCCACGGCTTGCTCCAGAACTTCGTGCCGCCCGGCAGCGGCTGCGACAACGGCCGGCCGGAGGTGACGACCACATTGATGTGGGGGTGACGCGCCTTGGCGAGATGGGCAAGCTCGACCCCGTTCATGCGGCCCGCCAGATTGACGTCGGTCATCAGCAGCACGATGCGATGACCCGGCTTGTTCAGGACGAGTTCGGCGGCCTCCGCGCTCTCACACGCGATCACGTCGTACTCGCTCTCTTCGAGCAGCAGCGTGATCATCTCGCGCTGCGCCAGATCGTCTTCCACGATCAGTGCGGTGGCACGGAAAGGTTGCGACTGTCCCATGCAGGTCCTCCACGAATGTGTGCTCGTAAAGTAATGTGAGTTAAAAGCTGAACGGCCGGATGGTTCGGTTCCAATCAGAAAAAGTGGCAGAAAGCCCAGCTGCAATTGGAACAGGCACGTAGATCCGGTCGATCAGGGGAGTGAAGCGACAATGACGATCATTCGAGGCGCATCTGCCGCCGTGACAGGCGCAGCCAGCGGCATCGGCCGTGCGCTGGCGCAGGAGCTGGCGGCGCGCGGTTGCGATCTCGCGCTCGCCGACCGCGACGAGGCGGGCCTCGCAAGCCTCGCCGCCGAGCTCGCCGCGAGCGGCCGCAAGGTGACCACGCACCGGCTGGACGTCAGCGATGTCGCTGCAGTCAACCAGTTCGCGGAGGACGCGGTCCGCGCGCATCCCGGCCTCAACATCGTCGTCAACAATGCCGGCGTGGCATTGTTCGGCAGCTTCGCAGAGATCGATCAGGCGGAGATGGACTGGCTGTTCAACATCAATTTCTGGGGCGTCGTGCACGGCACGCGGGCGTTCCTGCCGCATCTTTCGCGCCAGCGCGAAGCGCATGTCGTCAACCTGTCCTCGATCTTCGGCATCATCGCTCCGCCCGGCCAATCGGCCTACGCCGCGGCAAAGTTCGCGGTGCGGGGATTTTCCGAGAGCCTGCGTCACGAACTCACAGCCGCCGGCAGTCCCGTGCGGCTGTCGGTCGTGCATCCCGGCGGCATCGCCACGGCGATTGCGCGCAATGCCCGCGCCGGCCAGGGCATGACCGACAATGCGCGCCGCGTGCAGGCCATCGAACGGTTCGAGCGGCTCGCCAGGACCAGCCCGCGCGATGCCGCGTTGCGGATCATCGAGGGCGTCGAGCGCAATGAGCCCCGCATCCTGATCGGCGGCGATGCGCGCTTCATGGATCTCCTGCAGCGGTTCATGCCGGGCACCTATTGGCGCGTGATGGCGAAGCGGCTCGAGAAGGCGGCCGCGAAGCAGGCGTGAGCCACGGGACGGGAGGCGCCGCCCCGCCTCGCGCTCTCGAGACCACGGCACCAGGACACAGCTCATGCCGGTCGGACACGGGAATCACCCCCGTGGCGGATACGCCGGAGCGATCGGCGTGTCGGCGAGCTTGATACTTCAGCCACCCAACGACCGGTCAGGCCGCTCTGATATGAGCCAGGAACTGGTTGACCTCGCTGCGCAGCCGGGTCGACTGCTGCGCGAGCTCGCCGGCCGCCGACAGCACCTCGTTAGCGGCGTGGCCGGTCTGCACGACCCCGGACGTGACGCCCGCGATGTTGCGCGTGACGTCCTGGGTCTTGCCGGCGACGACGTTCACATTGCCGGCGATCTCGCGGGTCGCGGCATCCTGCTGCGCGATCGATGAGGCGATGATGGTCGAGATCTCGTCGACCTCCTGGATCGTGGTGCAGATCATACCGATGCTCTGGACCGCGGCGGCGGTTTCGGCCTGAACCGCGGCGATCTGAGCACCAATCTCCTCGGTCGCCTTGGCCGTCTGGGTCGCCAGCGTCTTGACCTCGCTGGCGACGACGGCGAATCCCCTGCCCGACTCGCCGGCGCGCGCGGCCTCGATCGTCGCATTCAGCGCCAGCAGATTGGTCTGGCTGGCGATCTGGTTGATGAGTGCGACGACCTCGCTGATCTTGATGGCGGCAACGTTGAGCCGCTGCACCTTGTCGTTGGATTGCTGCCCTTCGTCCGCGGCCTTGCGAACCACGGACGATGCACGCTCGAGCGTCTTGCTGATCTCGTTCATCGAGGATGACAGCTCTTCGGCCGCCGAGGCAACGGTGTTGACATTATCCGATGCGGAGCCGCACGCCTGCGACACCGTCAGGGCCTGCTGCTTCGATTGATCGATCGTCACCGACATCGAACGAGCGGTCGCCTCCATTTCAATGGCCGCAGCCGACACTGCGTCGACAAGGCCGCGGACGCTGGCCTCAAAGCCATCGGCCACCTCCATCAGCATGCGGCGCCGATCCTCCTCGGCACGAGCCTGGGCCTTCTCCTGCTCCGCCTGCAGATCCCTCATCCGGATGGCGTTGTCCCTGAAGACCGAAACGGCGCGCGCCATCTGTCCAACCTCGTCCTTGCGCCAGTCGGCCGGGACGCTGACGTCCAGGTTGCCATCGGCGAGCTCGCGCATGGCGCTCGTCATCTGGACGATCGGGCGGGAGATGCTGCGCGCGATCAACAGCCCGGCGAGCGCGATCAGCACGAGGCCGGCCAGCGTCATCCCGATCGCCAACGCCCCGGCGCGATTGCGGGCCTGGATGAACTCGCTGTTGTCCATGATGATCTCGACGGCGCCGATCGGCTTGCCGGAGAAATCCTTGATCGGGCCCAGCAGCGCGACCACCGGAACGCCTTTGAGCTGTCCTTGGCGCGACAGGAAGCTGCCGGCCGATGCTTCCCGATAGTCGCCGCTTGCGAAGAAGGAGGTCTCCCCGATCGTTGTCGCGAACAGCTTGAAGCCGTTGTCGCCAGCCAGGCGGAACGCGACGTCGACATTCCGGCTGCGCTTGAACTCGTCGAAGAAGTTTTGGCCAAAGGTCAGGCCGAACTCGACCGAGCCCAGATGTTTGCCGGCGGAAACGATCGGTACGACGCCGCGGAGGCCGAGGCCGGCAACGCCGCCCTCCAGCCCGACGATCGGCTTGCGGTCGGTGTTGGCGGCCACCACCGTCTTGCGGAAGCCCGACAGATCGTCGCCGAACTTGGCCGGCTGGTGCACGCGCAGGAAGGACATCGCCGGCGGCGTGTGAAACTGAAACTGGTCGACACCGTAATCGGACTTCATGCTGGCCATGCCCGCGCCGAACAGCCGCATCAAGGCGTCGCGGTCGTTCTGCGCCATGGCGTCCTGGACGGCGGGGATCTTGGCGACCACCGCGCTCATGGCTTCCGCGCGGGTCGACTCCAGCTGCAGGCGCGAATTGAAGGCGTCATATTGGGCGTGGAGCTCGCGCTCATTGGCGCGGTCGATGATGCCGCCGATGATCCACATGGCGACCAGCAGCACGAAGAGGGCCGTCGCGGCCGCGCCGATCACCAGAGAAAGGGTGATCCGGGTTCTCAAGCCAACAAGCTTCAACATGCAATCCTCGAACGTCGACCGGTGTTCGAGTATTGCAGCGTTGCAACTAATTATTCCTGAACGATTCAACCAATGGAGTGGACCAACAACAAATTAGCTGCTGCGGGCGAGAACGGCTATCGAAGCTTTCCGCCGCACACTTTGCTCTTAACCTGCCGCAACCCACGCTGGTTGCAGGTCATTTCATCTCAACCAGAACAGATCCGTTCGGAACGTCCTGACAGAGCAGAAGGTCGGATCTGTCGGACAGGGCGCGTTCAGGCGACAGGACCGCCGCGCGCCCGCCAGCAGCTCATGCCGCCGGCATAGTGGCGGATATCCTGCCGCCCCGCCGACAGCGCCCGCCGCAGCGCGGTGGCCGAGCGGCCGCCAGCCTGACAGATCAGAACCACCGGCTTGTCGTGCACGAGGTCGCCCGGGTCGAAACGCGACAGCGGGTGATTGACGGCGCCGGGAATGTGTCCGCCCTTGAACTCATGCGGCTCGCGCACGTCGACGATGACGCAGCTCCGCTGCTGATGCGCCCGCACCAGCTCGTCATGCTCGATCGCCGGCACACTCGTCGATCCGGTCAGCTTGCTGAACAGTCCTGATAGCATGGGAGGAACCTCTCACTGATTGACATAGGGGGCACTCAGGCGACTCCGCCTACCCCTGTGTCCGCTTCGCCTTGGCCTCGGATGCTTCGACCCAGAAGAAGAACGCACCTGCGCCGATCGCGAGCGCGGCGAACCAGGCGCCATCCGGCACGCCGGTGATGTCGGGTAGCCGCACCTTGCCGAGCGCCCAAACATTCAGGACGTGAGCCTTCACCCAGTCGAAGCTCAGCGCATAGAGGATCGCGCCGACAATCATGCCGAAAGCGCCGACTGCGGCATGCACGCTGCCGCTGGCGATGGCGCCGAGCGCGGTGCCCGGGCAGTAGCCGTAGACCACCATGCCGACGCCGAACAGCGCCGCGCCGAGCGCGACCGCGAGCATGTTGGCGTCCTTGACGTAATATTTGGTGTTGCCGGTATCGACCAGCAGCAGAACGCCGACGCCGCCGACCACGATCGCCGTGCCCATCACCTTCAGCACGGTGAAGTCGCGCAGCCGGAACTGGTTCTCGATCACGTTGCAGCTCGTGACCTTGCCCTGCTGCAGCAGATAGCCGAACACGGCGCCCATCAGCAGCGGGCCGGCGATGCTCATCAATGACGTCATGGCCATTCTCCTATGCTTTGCGAAACATGACGCGCGACGCCAGAAGGCCGGTCGCGAACATCACGGCGAGGAACAGCCAGCTCGACAGCGCCAATTGCAGACCGCCGGAGATGCCGTGTCCGCTGGTGCAGCCGCCGGCCAGACGCGCGCCATACATGATGACGATGCCGCCGAGAAACGCGGCCACGAAGCGCTTGACCACAGACGGGCCAAAGCGCTCCTTCCAGACCTCCGGTACCAGTTCGAGGCGCCACGTGCCGGAGATGATCGCCGACAGGAATGCGCCAAACGGAATGCCGACCAGGAACCAGACGCCATAGTCCCATTTCAACGGCATCGACTTCCAATAGCTGTTGGCGGCGACGGCGTCGGATCCGATCACCGGCGCGGCAAACAGCGATGCGATGCGCGAAAACGCCGTCGTGACGCCGAGCGGGTCGCCGAACCCGGCAAAGGCCACCCAGCTGAGGACGCCGATGCCGGCGCCGACCAGATAGGGCGACCAGTCGATGCGCTTGGACTTGCCCAGATCCTTGACCATGACGTCGTTCATCATTGCCACGACGGGTCCTCCCTGCTGACGCGGCCCAGCGCCGCGACCGACTTACGTTACTATATGCATATATTCGAATTTCTGCAATTATAATTCAGCCGCTGCCGACGGGTGAGGTGAAAAGGCGGGGCTCTGCGGCAGCCTAGCTGCGAGGAAACAGCGGCACTGACGAACTCGGGGACGGCAGCCCCGCGCAAGCCGCGGCGGAGCATGATCCGCCGCGACCCCACGCTCTGTTCATGTCGGCGCGGGCCTCGCAAGCCCATCGTCACCACGCGATTCGGTAACGCAGCTTGCCGCGGCCGCGCGAAAGATCCTCGAGATGAGGCTCGCAGGCCACCGCAGAAGCGATGGCAGCGTGGCCGGCGCACCTGTCAGCACACCCGACGCGGGCCGGCCGAAATGGCGGCGAGATCGGATCTGCGCGGCTCTCAGTCGCTACGAACCCTAGGCGGCTCTCACGCCGGCGATGAACTTCTTCACTTCCATGCTCAGTCTGGCACTGTCGTCGGCCAACGATTTCGCGGCGGACAGAACCTGGGAAGCCGCGGTTCCGGTATCGACGGCGCCGCGCTGCACATCCGCAACGTTGGCTGAGACCTGCTGCGTTCCCGCCGCCGCGTGCTGGACGTTGCGCGAGATCTCCTGCGTGGCGGCGCCCTGCTGCTCCACGGCCGATGCGATCGTCGACGAAATCTCCTGCAATTTCTCGATGGTGATGCTGATGTCGCGGATGGCACCGACCGATTGCTGGGTGGCGGACTGGATGCCGGAGATCTGCTGGCCGATCTCGCCGGTGGCCTTCGCCGTCTGCTCGGCCAGCGCCTTGACCTCGGATGCGACCACCGCAAATCCACGGCCGGCCTCGCCGGCGCGTGCGGCCTCGATCGTTGCATTCAGCGCGAGCAGATTGGTCTGCCCGGCAATCGTATTGATCAGCTCGACGACGTCGCCGATGCGGGCAGCGGACTTCGAAAGCTCGCTGACCTGTTCATTGGTCTTGCGGGCCTGCGCCACCGCCTCATTGGCCATCTGGGCCGAATCCTGGACTTGCCTGCTGATCTCGTTGACGGACGCGGAGAGCTCCTCGGTCGCAGATGCCACCGACTGCACATTGGCGCAGGCTTCCTCGGAAGCCGCGGTGACGGATGTGGCCAGGTTCTGTGCGCGGCTCGCCGTGTTGCTGAGCCCGCCGGCGTGACCCTCCAATGTGCTCGATGCCGTGGACACGGTGTCGACGATCTCGCCGACCACGGCCTCGAAGCGGCCAGTGATCTCGTCAAGCCGCCGGCTGCGTTCCAGTTTCACCTCTGCCTCTTTCGAAGCGATATCGTCGGCCTGCTTCTTCGCGATCAAGGCGGTCTTGAAGACCTCCAGGGCGTCCGCCATCATGCCTACTTCGGTCTTCTGGCCGCGATAGGGGATCTCCGTCGCCAGGTTGCCCTCACCGAGCGCCTGCATCGGCCTGATGATGGAAGCGATGCACCGGGAAATATCGCGAACGAACCAGCTTCCGACGCCGATGCCGGCGAGAACGGCAAGGACGATGACCGTCGACATCAATGCAAATGCCTCGGCATAGCCATCCGCGGCGATCTTCGTCTCGGCGTCGGCGCCACGATTGTTGAGGTCAATCAGCTTTCGAAGATATTCGTCCGACTGATTGGCGACGCCCCGGACCGTCTTGTTGAACAGATCGCTTGCCTGCTTGGTCGCATTGCCGTTCCCTGCGCGCAGCACCTCGAGCACACCATCGGCAGCCTTGACATATTGCTTCCAGCCCCGCGACCAGCTCTCGAACAGGCTGCGCTCCTCGGAAGACGAGATCATCGCCTCATAGGAGCGGCGCGCCGTCGCAATGACGGCGAGCGTTGCCTTCATGTTGCGGTCGAGATTGTCCTTCTCCTCAGTCGTATCAGCCATCATGTAGGCTCGGAGCTGCGCCCGATTGAGATTGATCGCCGAACGCAACTCGCCGAGCACGCGCACGCTCGGCAGCCAGTTCTTGGCGATCTGTTCGGTATGCGTGTTGATTGTCTGCATGCCGCGGACGGCCAGCAATCCGACGATGGTCATCGCCAGCAGCAGCAGCGCAATGACGGCCGCCATTTTTGCTCGAATGGAGAGTTGCGTCATCTCGCGTGCCTTTCGTAGTCCCGGCGATTCGTATCGGTCCGCCGCATGATTGCGCCGTACCCCTCGCGACGGTAACACTCCACCTTCGCAAATTGGTTAACGAGCGGGATCTCGAGACTGGGATCTACCAACGTCATGTTCGGGCGCGATGGTCCGAACGCCCTGTTCGGCGCGCATCTCCTGTGGTCGACCCGCGGACCACGCGATCCGCGCTCCGGCGTGAACGACGCAAAGACACGTGTCTTCGGGTTCGATCCGATCTGATCAGACAATGTTTTTGTCAGAGGCCTGGAGTGCGCCGACACGCCAGGCGTCGACGAGCCTGTGACAGACAGGTCCCGGAGATTCATGGATGCTGCTCTTTGACGCTGCATTTTCAATGCCGCTCAGCAGAAGCAGGCTCGCTTCCGCAAGATGTCTCATGAAGGCATGACGGAGGGCGACTGAACCGGGCTCTGCGCCGGCTTGGCGGCGAACAGCCAGCGGTCGACGACAAAATCGGTGACGGCCGCACCCAACCACATGCCACCGAGCACGATCCACGCTGTGAGCGCAAACACCGATGCCCCCGTCACGCCGGCGCCTACGGCGCAGCCGCCCGCCAGCATCGCGCCGAATCCCATCAGGACAGCGCCGATCATGTAACGGCGCATGCCGCGTCCATCCGAGAAGCCTTCGAGATTGAGTTCACGCGCCAGCGCGGCCGCAACGAACGAGCCGATGAACACACCCGGAATGATGCCGAGATCGAAGCCCGGCTTCAGTTGCGGGCTGGCGAGCACCTGCATCAGCAGCTCCGCCGAAGGACCGCTGAATGTCAGGCTCTTCAGCGGCACCGGCGAGAACGAGGCCTGGCCGAGCTGATAGGTGAGGAGCCAGCCCCCGGCGACCGCCGCGCCCGCGGCGACCGCCGCGCGCAGGATCTTCGGGCCGACCTGAAACTTCGACACGGCGGCGAGCCCGGCCAGGAACCACAGCATGCCGAAACCGAGCTTCTCGGGCGTGCCGCCGCCGAACAGGCTCATGATGTCGCGCGACGGTCCGCCGTCGACCAGCCAAAGATTGGTGAGCCACTCGCGCGCCGGCGCGAGCAGTCCGCGATAGGCGGACTGCGCCGTCACCGCGAAGATCAGGCCGGACAGCAGCGCCCGCAAATTGCCGTTGGCCGAGAGCACCAGCAGACGGCTGGCACAGCCGCGCGCCAGGATCATGCCGCAGCCGAACAGGGTGCCGCCGATCATCGCGCCGGAAATACTGCCCTGCTGCGCCAGCTGGCGCGCCTCGGAGACGTCGAGCAGGCCCATCGCCACCAGCGCCTGGGTGCCCAGCAGCGCCGAGGCGAAGGTGAGGAGCCACACCGCCAGCCGCGGACCGCCCTGCCCGCGCGCGAACTCGACCGTGGCCGCCCGCAGGCAGAAGCGGCTGCGCTGGGCGAAGAAGCCGAACGCGCCGCCGGCCGCGAGCCCGCACAGCAGCGACACCAGCTCCTCACCCAGAAGGTCGATCAATGCGGTGAGCACGGGCGCTCCCGTCGTTCAGGCCTGCCGCTCAACATGCCGGGCGGCATTGGCAAGGACGCATGCGCCCGTCACGGGCGCAGATAGGCGTATCCACTCTGCTGCAGCTCGGTGAGGCGCACGACGCCGCCCTTCTCCGCCACCGCGAAGCCTGGCAAGAGATCGTCGAGCTTCACACCCTGCGCCTTCATGGTATTGGCACAGGCCTCGAAGCCGACGCCGGCCTTCATGAGGCGCTCGGCCAGAGCCGAGATGGTCTGGTCGGCCGAAATCGCATGAAAGGCCCGCAAGCCCGGACCGTGGATCACCAGGCGAATGTCTGCGCGTCCAGGTCCTCCGGTGCCATCGACGTGATTCTGGAGGTTGCCGAGAACGAACAGGGCGCGGTCCTGATCGGCGAGATGATAGGCGACGCGCTGGCGCGGAGATTCCGTCGCCGCGCGTGCGCTGCTGACACCGAAGATTCCAAACAGGCCGGCAAGACCGGCTTGCATCAAAGATCGACGTTCCATGGTGGCTCCTAACGCGCGGCTGCAATGAATCCTGCGATGCGATCAGCGGCATCCTCGGCGGCGAGATCGCGAAAGAAGTGATCTGCGTCGTCAATCGTCTCCAGTCGGACACGGCTGCCGGCGCGTGACGCCAGCGGCGCGAACGACGCTGCCACGTCCGGTACCGTCTTGTCTTGCGCTGCCGCAAGCACCAGAACCGGCAGGCTCACATCGGCGATCAGCGCCGCCGTATCCTGGCGCCGGTCGGCGCGATAGAATGCTGCGAATGCGCGCGCCGTCACCTTGGCATCGCGGCAATAGATGAAGCCCGGCACCGACATCCAATCACCGCCGCGCCCGGCGGCGATCGCAGCCTCAGCCTTGTCGAGCAGCGGCGCCAATCGCTGACCGTAGCTCTCCGCATAGGCGTCTCTCAAACCGGCCTCGATGCTCGCCGTCGCCGGCGCCAGCAGGATCGCACCGTCGACCGCCGCTTTGGGATTGGCGGCCAGATAGCGCGCGAGCTGATTGGCGCCGCGCGAATGTCCGAGCACGAAGACGTGCGACGACGTCTTGCGCGCTTCGCTCAGCCAGGCGGCGATCTCCACGACAGCATCGTCCGTCACATAGTCATGGGGCTTGGCGCAATCGTACATGCCGGTGCGGCGATCGAGACCGAGCACGAGATTGTGCGCGAGCGAGGCGATGCCCCGCTCGGCCAACGCCTTGGACAGACCCTGGATGGTCTCCATGTCCTTGTGCGCGAGCGTGCCGTGCGTCATCAGCACCAGCGGCACACCCGGTCCCGACTGCGCCGGCAGCCGCAGCGTGCCGAGCGCCGTACGCCCGCCGATCGTGAGCTCGCGCGGCTCCTCGGCTGCGAAGGCGATCGACGCAATGAACGAGACGACAAGAGCGAGCCACCACCGCATCGCAAATTCCTCAGGGACGCACGATCGTCCAGTTTTTCTCGGACAGCTCCAGCAGGGTCGCGACCCCGGTCTTGACGACCGTGACACCGTCGAGCAGAGGCGGCTGCCGTCCCTCCTTGCTCGCGAGCGTCTCCAAGGTATTGCCGCAGGCGATGAAGCTCACATTGGGCATCGACTTGGCGAAGCCGAGCACCCGCTCCTTTACCGGCGAGCGGTCGGCCAGCAGCATGTCGAGGCCGCCATTGAACGCGACGATTACGATCTCGACCTCCGCGCCCTCGCCCGAATAGTGGCGGGAGACATTCGCGGCCACGTCGAGCACCGCACGCATCTTGGCCGGATCCTCGTCGCTGATCTGCAACGCGAGCCTGTGTGGCTCGGCTGCAGTGGCGATGGACGCAACCCCGCTTCCGGCCAGGGCGACGGATGCGGCCGCCAACAGCATCTGGCGGCGGCTGCATCCGGCAATCCTCACTCGACGCCTCGCGGCTTGCCGTCCTTGTCTTCCGGCGTGACGTCGACCGCTGTCGCGCGTCCGGTGATCTTGACCGGCGCGATGCAGTTCTTCATGCACGGATCCTTCTGCCAGAACGCCTTCTCGCTCGTGCTCCGGTCATCCATGATGAACCCGCCCTCGTTCGGCATCTTGATCGTGGCGAGATTGCTGTTGCTCAACTCGAAGTTCTGATCGGTGATCACGTCGTTCAGATAGAGCACATAGGCGACCAGCGCGTAGTACTCGTCGACCTTCAGCGACTGCGGGCTGCCGAACGGCATCGCGTGGCGGACGTAGTCGAACAGCGTCGAGGCGTAGGGCCAGTAGGAGCCGACCGTCTTGACCGGATTGTCTGATGTCAGCGATCCCTTGCCGCCGGCGAGCACCGGCCAGCGGCCGGCACCCTCGCCGAATTCGCCATGGCAACTGGCGCAATTGTCCATGAACAGCTTCTCGCCCTGGGCGACGGTGCCCTTGCCGACTGGCAGCCCCTGCCCGTCCGGACGCACGTCGATATCCCAGCCGCGGATCTCCTCGGCGCTCGGCGCGCGGCCGATGTTGAAGCGCTGCGGCGGCTTGGCCTCGGTTTTGGCCTCGATCTTCTCGCTCGGACCGCCGGCGAATGCCACCGAGCCCGCAAGCGTTGCCAGCGCCGCGGCGGCAATGAGGAGCTTAGGCGACCTCAACATTCTCGACCTCACCGTTTGCCTGCACGTGCCAGGTCTGGATGCCATTGTTGTGATAGATGGAGTTGTAGCCGCGGACCTTGCGCAGCTCGGCCTTGGACGGCTGGACGTAGCCGGTCTCGTCCTGCACCCGCGACTGCAGCAGCAGCGGCTCGCCGTTCCAGTCGAACTCGTAGTAGAACCGGGTCAGCGCCTTGTCGAGCACCGGGCCGTCGATCCGCGCCGGCCACCAGTTGCGGCCACCATCGAGCGAGACGTCGACGCGCCTGACCTTGCCGTTGCCCGACCACGCCAGCCCTGAGACGATCGTAAAGCCCTTGCCGTGCTTGATCGGCGCCTGCGGGCTCGGGCTGGTGATCACCGACTTGGCATCCATCGCCCAGGTGAAGCGCCGCGCCTTGCCATTCGGCAAAAGGTCCGTGTATTTCGAGGTTTCCTCGCGGGTATGCCAGGGCTGGTCACCGACCTTGATGCGGCGCAGCCATTTGACCCAGAGATTGCCCTGCCATCCCGGCACCACCAGGCGCATCGGATAGCCCTGCTCGGGATACAGCGCCTCGCCATTCATCTTGTAGGCAATGATGCAGTCGTCGAGCGCCTTCTCGATCGGCAGGCTGCGATCCATCGACGCGGAGTCGGCGCCCTCCACCAGCAGCCATTTGCCGTAGGTCTTGACGCCGGCCTCCTCCAGCAGCGTGCGCAGCGAGACGCCGGTATATTGCACGCAGTGGATCATGCCATGCGTGAACTGGCAGCCATTGAGCTGGGCGCCGCGCCACTCCATGCCGGAGTTGGCCGCGCATTCCATGAAGTGGATGCGGTTGACGCGCGGGTAGCGCTTGAGCTCGTCGAGCGTCAGCAGCAGCGGCCGCTCGACCAGGCCGTGGATCATCAACCGGTGATCGGCCGGATCGACGTCGGCCACGCCGCCGTGATGGCGCTCGAAGCACAGCCCATTCGGCGTGATGATGCCTTCGAGCTCATGCAGCGGCGTGAAGCTGACCGAGGATTCGCGCGAAGCCGTCAGCCATTCGACGTCGCGGCGGACGACGTCCTTCTCGAACTTCGACGGCTTGCCATAGGGGCGCACAGCGACGCCCTCGCCGAGGGTCCGCGTCCATTCCGGCACGTTCGGCGGCTGGTTGGCGGGATTGCCGGCGCCGGCACGCGCCTGCGAGGCCAGCGCCGTGGCGGCAAGACCGCCGGCTGCAGTCAGGAAACCACGGCGCGACGCGCGTGGGGCTGAGGGAAGTAGTTTGTCCTTGGACATCGTCGTCACACTCCGGAGACTTTGACGGCCCGGTTGGGCTCGAGACGAACGGTTTTCTGGCGCTGCAGATAGCTCGACACGACCTCCCAGATCGGCGGCCCCTGCGTGCCCTCGTTGACGCTGGCCCAGCCCGCGACCTGATACTCGCGCGTCGGATCGATCGCGGCCCCGGTCTTGATCAGGCGCATGTCGGAGATGCGCTGCCCCTGCGGCTTGTTGACGTCGATGGCGTAGGACATGCCGCCGATGCGGACCATATCGCCGCCCTGCTGGTAGTAGGGGTCGACGTTGAACAGGTTGTCGGCGACGTCCTCGATGATCTCCTTCAGCCGCGTGCCGGTCATGCCCATGCGATAGACGGCCGGATAGGTGATCGCGGTGGCGTTGGTGACGTCCTCGAAGGTGATGTCCTGGCCCGGCATCACGCTGGTGCCCCAGCGGAAGCCCGGCGACAGCGCGATCTCCGCATCGCGCTCCTGCAGCAGCGCTTGGCAGATGAGGTCATCGAACGTGCCGTTGAAATTGCCGCGGCGATACAGCAGCGTCTCGGTCCGTCCCAGCGGGCGGGCGAGATCGGCGGCAAACGGCTTGCGCACCTCGGCGATCTTGGCCGCCATCGCCGGATCCGGCGTGATCACGTCGGAGAACAGCGGAATCAGCTTGTAGCGATAGCCCTTCACCTCGCCGTCCTTGACGTCGAGATCGAGCCGCGAGACGAACTTGCCGGAGGAGCCCGACGCGATCAGCAGCGTCTTGCCGACCTTCACGGCCTCAGGCAGCGCATCATGGGTGTGACCCGTGAGAATGACGTCGAGACCCTTGACGCGGCTCGCCAGCTTGCGGTCGACGTCGAAGCCGTTGTGCGACAGCAGCACCACGAGGCCGGCGCCGTCCTTGCGCGCCTTGTCGACCTGGGTCTGAACATCCTCCTCGCGCACGCCGAACGACCAGTTCGGAATCATCCAGCGGGGATTGGCGACCGGCGTATACGGGAAGGCCTGGCCGAGCACTGCGATCTTGACGCCGCCGCGCTCGATCATCGTCGAGGCTTCGAACGCCGGCTCGTTCCATTCGGTGTCGCGGATGTTGAGGCCGAGGAACGGAAAGCCGAGACCATCGACCGCCTGCTTGACGCGCTCGGTGCCGTAGGTGAACTCCCAATGCCCCGTCATCGCATCCGGCTTCAGCAGCGCCATGCAGTCGATCATGTCCTGGCCGCGGGTCTTCAGCGACGACCATGATCCCTGCCAAGTATCACCGCCATCGAGCAGCACGACCTTGTCGCCGCGCTCGGCGCGGATGGCCTTGATGACGGTGGCGGCGCGGTCGAGCCCGCCGATCCGCCCGTAGGTCTTGGCGAGCGCCTCGAAATCCTCCGAGGTCAGCGCATAGGCCGACGACGAGCCCGGCGCGATGCCGAAGCGGGCGAGGAAATCCTTGCCGGTGACATGCGGCGGCTGGCCCTTGGCGTCACCGACGCCGAGATTGGTCGACGGCTCGCGGAAATACAGCGGCATCAGCTGGCCGTGGATGTCGGTGACATGCACCAAGGTGACGTTGCCGACCGGATCGAACGCCAGCAGCTCCTTCTCGGTCAGCTTCTGCTGAGCAAAGGCGCGGGTCGCACCCGCAAGACCGGAGCCACCCGTCAAGGCAGCCGCCGCCAATGCGACCTGAACGAATTCGCGACGCGATATCATGATGTATCTTCCTTGTGTCCGCGACTAGTTGCGGACCGACGGTGTCTCGACGGGCAGCCCGATGCCGCGCCAGGCGACGTAGACTTCGAGCGCGAGGAACTCGTCCGACAGCGGCTTGTAAGGCACGCCGCGAACGTCGAACATGCAGCCCTCGAACCGTTCATGCAGCGGGATCAGGCGCTGATCGCGCAGCCGGTAGGTCGGAAAGCCGTTGGTCTGGCCTTGGCTCAGAAAATCGGCGCGCATGAACTTGCCGTTGTTCTTCTCGTGGCAGGACGCGCAGGCGAGATCGAGCTGCCCGACCCGCGTATAGTAGATCTCCTTGCCCTTCTCGAACCATGGCGACATCAGACCGTCGGTCTTCACCGCCACCGGCATGCCGCGCGATTGGTAGCGGACGAACGCCGTCATGTCCGTCAGTTCCTTCGACTTGAAGGCCCAGGGCTGCGCCTTCATGTGCTCGGTACGGCAGATGTTGATCTGCTGCTCGAGATTGACCGGCTTGTTGAGCTTATCGCTCCATTTGGGCATGGCGGCGCCGACGCCCTTCATGGTCTTTTCCGCCTCGCCATGGCAGCTCATGCACGACTTGCCTTCGCTGCCGTCGACCGTCTTCCAGACGTCGGCGGCCCGCTCCACCGCGAGGAAGCCGGGATTCTCCAGGTCGTCATCCTGGAGCGCGCGCGTTTCCTTGGTGCGGAACTGATAGCCCGAGATGATGGTCTTGAAGACGTGACCGGGAGGCGCCGGAATGCCCTTCCGTTCGGCCTCCTGGCCGAACGTCGCGGCTGCCGACAGAGCCAGCGCGGCCGAAGCCAGGACGGCGAGAGAACCGTAGCGAATGGACATCCGTCACTCCTCCTAGCGATCACACGCGGCCGATCAGGCCTTCAACGCGATCTTCTCTTCGGCCGTCACGACTGAGCCATCATCATCCGTCCAGGCGAACTTGAACGTGCCTTCCTCGTCGATCCTTGCGTCGAACTGGATGTATGGGTTGGCCGAGATCGCCGGCTCCAGCGCGCAGGAGAACACCGGCTTGCCGTTGAACTCGCAGGTGAACTTGTTGATGATCTTGCGTGGGATCGGCTTGCCCTGCGCATCCTTGCGCTGACCCGATTCCATCAGATGCGAGACCAGCGTCTTGATCTGGATGATCTCGCCCTTCTTGGCTTCCTTCGGAAGCTTGATGCGCGGCTTGTCTGCCATGTTCGTCTCTCCCCTGTCTCAGCCGCCGCAGCCGCCGATGGTGACCTTGACGGTCTTGCGCTCCGTGAAGAGCGAGCCGTCACTCATCTTCGCGACCGCGATCACGTTCTGGGTCTGCGCCAGACGGATACGGATCGACGCCTCGGCCTTGCCGGACATCGGCGTGAACATCAGCGTGGCGACGCCGGCGTTCGGATTGCCGTCGGCCACGAACAGCACTTCCTTGACGTAGTTGTCTGGTGTCATCGGGCTTTCGACCGAGAGCGCGAGCGGCACCGTGTTGCCGTTCTCGGCGATCTCAGGCAGATCGAGCGTGATCTTGCCCTTGGCCGCTTCCTTGCCGCCGGTGAACTTCTTGATCATCTCGGCCGCGTCGTTGCTCGGCTCGGCGTTGGCGGCCATCGGCAGCACCGTCAGGGCGACGAAACCGCCGCCGAGAAGGAACGCCTGTCGTCTGTTGATTGCGCCCATGCTTCATCCTCCAGAGGCGGTTATTTCAATGTTTCGAGAAAGGCGACGACGTCCTCGACCTGCGCGGCGGTGAGGACGGGTTTGCCGACGAACTCCGGCCTGACGCGATTGAGTCCGTCGTTCTTGTAGAAGGCGGGCATCACCGTGTCGGTGAAGATGCGCTTGGGATCGGCGACGATCAGGCGCAATTGCGCCGTGTTGTAGCGGGTCGCGACGCCGTCGAGCGACGGACCGAACTCACCGTGAAACTCCTCCGACTTCAGCAACGACACCTGATGACAGGCGAGACAATTGCCCAGCGTCCGCGTCAAGAACACCTTCTTGCCGGCATCGGCATTGCCGGGCGCGCCGGTCAACGATTTCGGAATGGCATAGTCGATGACATCGAGCCTGATCGGCTCGCCACCTCGCGCGGCTGCCGACAGCAACACGCAGAGCAAGGCGGCCGGAATCAAACGGCGCATGTTTCCACCCTGACCGACGAGGCGTCCCCTCGCCTTACGATGACACGACGGACTTACGATCCATCATATTCAAGAATTATGATTTGATAATGTGATTGGTGTCAAGCGTATTTCGATGCCGCAGTGCACTCAATCCTTGGTCGAAGCGAGATAGTCGCGGAAGGTGCCGCGCTCATAGGCCTTGTCGCGCACGAAGCGGAACATTGCGAGGAAATGCGGCGGCTTGAGATAGCCCGGCGCGCGAGCCACCTCGCGCGCGAGCGGCTCCTTCGCAGAGACCCCCTCGACCGATGGCGGAAAGAACTGGAACGTCGGCGTGAAGCGGATCGCGTAACGCTCGGCGAGCTCCTTCTCGGTGAGCTCCTTGCCGTCGAAGTCGATCACCTTGCGCGCGCCGAGCAGGTTGAGCTGCAGCACTTCGAAATTGGCACGGATGTAGTCCGTGATCTCTTGATCGGCAAAGTTCACCAGATGAGTCTCGCGGCAATACGGGCAGCCGCGCAGCTCCCACATGATCGCAAGCCGCTTGCCTTCCAACGCCGCGCTTTCGAGATCCTCGCGCAGGTCCAGGAAGCTGTTGAGAAACCAGGACTGGTGATAGAGCCCGTCGTCGCCGAGCGCCGCGTCGGCCTGCGCCGGCGCTGACGCCAGGCCGACGGCCGCCGCGGCAGGCAGCAGCGCAACCAGATCGCGCCGTGTCATCGTCCGGTTCGTCGTCATCAGCCTGCTCGCGCGCTTTGCCAAGTCCACTTTGCCAAGTCCACGGAATTTCGATACATGATATTCGAATAACAGAATGTAAAAAGGACATTCGATGCTGCGCCGCGTCATCATGCTGTCGCTCGTGCTGTCATGCCTCACGCATGGCGTCCGTGGGCACGCCGAAGAGAACGCGGATGTTGCTGCCTTCATGCACTCGGCGATGGCCAGCCTGCGCACAGCCGCGAGCTATGGCCGCACCGGCAATGTGGGCCTGGCGCAGATCGAGCTCGACGACGCCCGGATCGCCTGGGCCAGGCTCAGCCGGCTCGCCGAGCGCCCCAATGCGCCCTATTCGGCCAAATCCTTTGCAGAACTGATCGCCACCGGAAACGATCGCCTGAAGCAGGCGGACGAAGCGCTGACCGCAGGTGACGGCGCGCGCGCTGCGGCGGCCATTGCCGCGTTGCGCCGGTCGCTTCACGCCCTGAGGCAGGACGCCGGCGTGGTCGAGCTCAGCGATTGCGTGTTCGACCTGTCACCCGTCATGGACGCGTTGCGCAACGCAGCTGCGCGGTTCGCAGCGGGCAAGGCCGAGCCCGGCGAGGTCGTCCAGGCCGGCACAGCGCTGCACGACCGGCTGCAACGCTGCAACGGCCTCGCCGCGCCCGACGTGGCGCGCCAGGCCGAATTCCGCCGCCTGATCGACGGCGCCACGACGAGCGCCGGCGAGATCGGCCGCGCCGCGCGCGAGAGCGACGCCGGCCTGGTGCATCGCTATGAGATCGAGCTGCAGTCCTTCGTCAATCTATTGGACTTCCGCTTCGGCTGATCAGCCGATGGTGGCGAGCGACGGAAAGCGCTCGAAGATCCATTCCGACATCCGCGGGATCACGCCGGCGAGAAAGGCCGCGCCGGTCAGGACGAGAAAGCCGCCCATCGTCTTCTCGACCAGGGGGAGATGCGGCTTGATGCCCTTGAGCATGGTCATGAACTGCCCTGTGAAGGCCGCGGCGATCAGGAACGGGATGCCGGTCCCGACCGAGTAGGCGGCGAGCAGCAGCGCGCCCTTGCCGACCGTCGCCTCCGCGCCGGCCATCATCAGCACGGCGGCAAGGACCGGCCCCGCACACGGCGTCCAGCCGAAGGCGAAGGCAAGTCCCATCACGAACGCACCGAGCAGACCGGCCGGCTTGCTTCCGACGTCGATCGTCGCGCTCCGGTACAGCAGCGGAATCCGGAGTACCCCGAGGAAATGCAGCCCCATCGTGATGATGACGAGGCCGGCGAGGATGCCGAGCTGGCTGAGATGGCCGGCGATGAATCGCCCGAACACCGAGGCGGTGGCGCCAAGACCGACGAACACCAGCGAAAAACCGCCGACGAAGCACAGCGCCGTCAGCACCGTCCGCCGCCGCTGGGCCATGCTGGTTTCGCCGATCGCGTCGGCCGCCGAGACGCCGGCCATGTAGCACAGGAACGGCGGGACCAGCGGCAGAATGCACGGTGACAGAAACGACAACAGACCCGCGGCCAGCGCGGCCCCCAGCGTGACGTCGAGATCCATCTTTCCTCCCGGTCGGCCAGCGCTACGTGCCCGGCCTGCCGAGCAGGATTCGGAAATCGCGCACTAGTACATATTCGAATTTAATGATAGATTGGCCAACAAGTCCAGAGAGGATCTCGGCATGACCAGCAGAAGTGCATCGCGCGGATTCGCAACGCTCGCAGGAGCGGTGGTGACCGGCATTTGCCTCTCGTCGCCGGCGTTCACCTCCGAGCTCGTGATGTTCGAACGTCCGGGCTGCGGCTGGTGCGCCCGCTTCAACGCAGAAATCGGTCCCATCTACGACAAGACCGACGAAGGGCGCGCGCTGCCGCTGCGACGGGTCGACCTTGCCAAGCCGCTGCCGACGGATCTTTCCGGCATCGATCCGGGAGCGTTCACCCCGACCTTCGTGGTGGTCGAGCAGGGCCGCGAGATCGGACGCATCCGCGGTTATCCCGGCGATGCGTTCTTCTTTGGGCTGCTCGGCCGCATAATGAATGCTACAAGCGGGGCTCCGGCCCGCTCCTGACGCCAACCGAGGGATTCAGAATTCATGCCGCTGCCGAAGTTGAAGGACATCGAAACCTCTGCCGAGCTCGAGCAGATGATCGAGAAGGCGCGGGAAGCCAGCGAGATGCTGAAGGCGCTGTCCCACGAGTCCCGACTTTTGCTGCTCTGCATCCTCGCCGAAGGCGAAAAATCCGTCACCGAGCTCGAGCAGTTCCTGGGCGAGCGGCAGTCGACCGTCTCGCAGCAGCTCGCCCGTCTCAGGCTCGACCGGCTGGTCACGACGCGGCGCGACGGCAAGACGATCTACTACAGCCTTGCGAGCGAAGATGTCCGCAAGATCCTGACGGCGATCTACGACGTCTATTGCGAGCCGGTCCGCAAGCGCCGCCGCTGACAGGTTGGCCCTCGCGGTCTCGGGCTTCGCATCGGCGCGCCCTGTAGCGGCGCGAGAGGCCTGGCGTCCCCGCCGTTCCTGGCGCACAATGCCGGGAAACCAACGAGGATGTCGGAGAGGAATGCTCAGCCCATCAGCACTGACGTTCATGTGTGGGCTGCTCGCGGGCGCCGTTCTCGGCGTCGCCGGTCGCGCCGGCCGCTTCTGTACGCTCGCGATGCTGGAGGACGCGTTCTTCGGCGCCGATACCCGACGACTCAAATCCTTCGCGCTGGCGGCCGCGGTCGCGCTGGTCGCAACCCAGTTGCTCGCCAGCTTCGGCCTGATCGACCTGTCGCGCTCGATCTACTTGACGTCGTCCATTCCGCTCGGCGGCGCCATCCTCGGCGGCCTGTCGTTCGGCATCGGGATGGCCCTGGTCGGCACCTGCGGCTTCGGAACGCTGGTCCGTATCGGCGGCGGTGATCTGCGCGCCATCGTCGTGTTTCTGGTGCTGGGCGTGTCAGCCCTGGCCGCGATGCGCGGGCTCACGGGATTCCTGCGCATCTCGCTGATCGAGCCGCTCTCCATACGCCTGCCCGAAACGATGACCCAGGGCATGGATATGCTGCTGTCGCCCGCGCTTGGCTCATATGCGCGGCCGGCAACCGTTTCCGTCGCGGCGGTCGCGCTCGCGGCCTGGGCATTGGCCGACGGGCGCCTCGTGAGATCGCCGCGCCTGCTGCTCTCCGGCCTCGCCGTAGGCTGTGCGGTGGCGTTCGGCTGGTTCGCTACCAGCTGGCTCGGCAATGACGATTTCGATCCGGCGCGCGTGGCATCCCTGACCTTCGTTGCCCCGCTCGGCAATACCGTGCTCTACATCGCCACGCTGTCCGGCAGCCGGGCCGACTTTGCGATCGGCTCCGTCGCCGGCGTGATCCTGGGCTCGTTCGTCGCGGCAATGTTTTCGCGCGTCTTCCGCTGGGAAGCCTGCGATGACGCGCGCGAGCTGAAGCGTCACATGACCGGCGCGCTGCTGATGGGCACCGGCGGCATCATGTCGATGGGCTGCACCATCGGACAGGGCCTGTCGGCATTCTCGACGCTGGCGGTCTCGGCGCCGCTGACGATGCTGGCGATCACCTGCGGCGCACGGCTCGGCCTCGAATACACCATGACCGGAGAATGGCGCCCCGCCGTGCGCAATCTGTTGCGTCTGACATCGTGACGGTGGCTGCGCTCTCGCAATGCGCAAGCTTGCCCCCACGCCAGGGCAATGGCGTTGTACCGCAGGCAGACGGATTGTGGATTTCGCCGTTGCCTCAATACTTCAGTTCAACGCGAGCTTCGCAGATTGTCTGCCGGCTCACATGGTCGTGTGCCCGCCGTCCTGGTGATCATTCCCGGATCTTCCGATGCCACGCTTCATGGGGAGACGGTACTGTCCTCAGCTGCACAGCAGCTCACAGGGAGGAAGCGGCACAAACCAAAACTCCCGCAGCCTCATCGGCTACGGGAGTTTCGGTCTCAATGGTTGCGGGGATAGGATTTGAACCTATGACCTTCAGGTTATGAGTATGAATTCCCCAGTTTTCTGATGTTATCTCAAGACTTCCAGCTTTACCTAAGCCACTCAAAAGACTAGCAAACCATCGTCTCAGCGTTTCCCAGGGTTTCTGGGCATTCCGGCGCTGGTGGCGACTCGGTGGCGATTCTGGGAGCTGCAGGTGCCGATCTTAAAGCTGACGAAGCGAGCGATCGATGCGATCGGACCGGTGGAAAAGCCGACCGTTTTTTACGACAGTGATCTGACTGGCTTTTGCCTCAAGGTGCTCCCTTCGGGAGCCAAGCGCTGGTGCGCAGAGTATCGCAGCGGAGCCGGCGGCCGCGGCGTCGGCAAGACCCGAATGGTCCTGGGATCGACCTCCGCGATGACACCGGACCAGGCCAGAGTTTCGGCCAAGACGATACTTGGCGCGGTCGCCCTCGGGCAGGATCCCGCCCGCAAACGATCCACAGAACGTGCCATGCCGACCTTTGCGGAATTCGGCGAGCGGTACCTCTCCGAGGAGGCCGAGGCAAAACTCAAGCCCCGCACCGTCGTCAACTACCGGATCTATCTCCGCAAGCACGCCGCCCCGCTCCTGGGCACCCGCAAGCTCGATGCGGTGGACAGCGCCGACGTTTCGAAGCTGCACCGGAGAATCGGCAAGGCGAAACCCATGACCGCGAATCGGGTCGTCGAGTTCGTCGGGTCCGTCTATCGGTACGCTGCGGTTTGCGGCCTCGTCGCCAAGGGACATAACCCCGCAAGCCATGTCCAAGCGTTTCGCGAGCAGCGCCGAGAGCGATTCCTTAGCTCTGAGGAACTCGGCCGCCTGGGCGAAGCGATCCGGGAGGCCGAAACGGTGGGTATTCCCTGGGTCGTCCATGAAGACCAACCAAACGCAAAGCACATCCCTAAGAACGGTCGCACCAAGATCGGACCTCATGTCGCCGCCGCCTTGCGGCTTCTGATCCTTACCGGCGCTCGCCTGCGCGAGATCCTGGAACTCAAATGGCAGTATGTTGACCTTCAGCGCGGGCTGCTGCTGTTGCCCGATAGCAAAACGGGGCAGAAGGCCATCATTCTCAACGCTCCTGCCCTCGACATCCTCGGTAAGATCCCGAAGGTCGATAGCTACGTGATCGCGAGCGATATCGAGGGGCAGCCTCGGCACGATCTCAACAAACCATGGAAGCTTGTCAGTACCCGGTCAAACTTGACGGGGGTGAGAATCCACGACCTTCGTCATACTCACGCCAGTTACGGCGCTGGTGCGGGTTTCGGCTTGCCCATTATCGGCAAATTACTCGGGCACAGCCAGCCAGCGACGACCGCGCGATACGCTCATCTAGACCATGATCCCCTTCGCCGCGCTTCGGAACACATCGCAAAGCAGATCGGCAAGGCGATGGGCGATTTGACAGACGCCACCGAATGAAATCCCGGAGATGATGAGTAGCCGCAGATCCCTTTGACCTCGGGAGCATCGCTCCAGAAATCTTGAAGCCCCGACTGATTCAGCTTTTTCGTTTTGAGCGGATCGATGATTTGTGCCCGTGGGATAGGCCTGTAATTCGCTTACCCGTTGACGATGAAGTGCAAAGGCTGATCGACCGGATCGACGACAAAGGTGCAAAGATCCGCCTTCGCTTTGATCAAGCGCGTGCATGTCGGGTATTGAGCTTTATGGATTTAGACTTTCCAATTGAAATGGACGAAGGATCACCGAGGCCAAGGTGCCCGTTTTTTGCGACGCGATACTATCTTTTGCGTGCTGTTGTTACAGCTGACTTCGCGTCCAGCGGGATCGAGAGCTCCGTGGCCAAGTTAGACGAAATGCAATCAGCTGGTACGGATTTGTTGAACCAATGCAGGAATTTCGAAAAGTATCTATTTTCTGAAGATTTTAGCTGTAAGCCCTTCAACAGCGACGAAGCCATCTTCGAAAGCAACGATTACTTGCGTCGACGAGAGGCATGGAAAGGGCATTTTGAAAGCATAGTCCACGCGCTCCCTCAGGTTGAGACCGCGATAGGGAAATGGCTTTCAATGGCGGCGCAAGAACGTGATCGCTTGTCTCGGCCGCTCTATTCCAGAGATCCCTGGCGCGAGACTTTTGTGGAGGTTCTGGGCTATTGCTGGAAATTGTTGACTAGCGCCGATCCAGCTCGCCACGGACCATTTCATGATTTCGTTACGGCCGCACATCAGAGCGTCGGTGGCGACGCCCCAATGGATCGATCGATTAGAAATGTCTTGAAAAAAGTAGCCTCTCGACCAGTTGAGGATCGTTGGAGCCGCGAGTTCCTTGATCGTGGTGAAGATGCGGACGGTTGGTCACCTTTCGTGACCTTCTCTAAGGGCAAGCAAGAGATTTGGAGGGGGGCAGAAGCTTGGGCTCCTCCTCCAGATGTCGACAATGTCGATGAGTACGACGATGATGCTCACGACTGAGCATCCACGAAACCGGCCGGTGGCTGGACAAAGGACGTCCGTCCCCTGGCTCAAATGCGTCCTGGACATTTAGGCCTCTCAGTTTTCTGTGATTTGGAGCTGCCAGTTTTTATCTGGCGTCGGCTAGGTCTCTCCCGTCTTACACGGAGTGACCTATGAACGATTCGAAATCTCATCTGCCTCCAACGGCAACACCAGCCTGGCTGACCCGAAGAGAAGCTGCCCAATTCCTCAAACTTGGCGAGAGCACACTCGCTAAACTTTTTGTTTCCGGAGATGGGCCACCGGCGATCAAGATCGGCAGGTCGGTTCGCTACTCCGAAGTCGATCTTAATGCATGGATGGGCTCCCGCCGACGCCGTTCGACTTCGGACAACGGCTCCGCCGAGGTCGGCTAACCCCATGGACGTACGGGCTTTCAACCGCAAGAAAATGCAGTGGCTCAATGCCGTCTGTCACGAGTGCGAGGTGAGTGCCACGGCATTTCGGGTCGCCTATGTCATCGCAGATCACCAAAATCGAGTAACTGGCTTTGCCTGGCCCTCTCGGGCCAGGCTCGCTGGCAAAATCGGCCTATCGAGCCGATCAATTCAAAGGGCCGTAGTTCAACTCGAGGAACTCGGATGGCTCACAGTCGACCGGCAAAGGGAGCGCTCAAACCGGTATCGAATGAGCTGGCCGCCGGGACGGATGCCGTCGCACCCTCCGGAGGTGGCAAAGCGGGAGGACGATATCGTCCCAACCGAGAGGCAGGAATGTCTTCGCGGTGAGGACAAATCCGTCCGCCAATCCTACTCATATAAATACCCTAAAACCTTCTCAAGTCGGCCTGGCGAGGGGAAGCTGGGAAAGCGGTTTAGCGATCAGGGCAGATACGAAGCTGAGATCATCAGGCAGTACGGACCTGAAATGGTGGAGGTGCTCCAAGAGCTGAACGAGGTCAATCCAACGGCTGTCGAGTGGCTTTGCAGGATGGCGCGGGACGGAACGTTGACGGCCGCCAACATCG
Organism: Bradyrhizobium sp. SZCCHNR2028; assembly: GCF_032380995.1. Lineage (NCBI taxonomy): Bacteria > Pseudomonadati > Pseudomonadota > Alphaproteobacteria > Hyphomicrobiales > Nitrobacteraceae > Bradyrhizobium > Bradyrhizobium sp. SZCCHNR2028. The sequence continues at coordinate 30,480 of NZ_JAUHJF010000036.1, forward strand.
CGTCGGCCCGCCTTGCAGCGGCGCAGTGTCGGGGTACGAGACGATGATATCCCCTCGTGACCTTTGCGCACAGGCTTGGGGGATCGCGCGAGAGCGCTTTCCATATCTGAGGGCGGAGCATTTATGTGCCCGTGGCGGATTGACGAGACAAGCCTCCCGCCAAAAGGAGCCAAAGCGCGGATTGACGAAGTATGCTACCGCGCCGCGGCGTCTTGGTTAGATAGGTTGTCCGCGAGCAGAGATTTCGAGAACGGCGCCGTTACGGCTGGCAGACTACGGAAGCAGATTCTTCAACACGAATGTGTCGCGGTGCCGCGCGCGGTCATCATTGCGGTCGCACTGTCCAAGAGATTCGACATCCAAGCTGGCGAATGCGACGTTTGGATCGGGCGCCTCGTGGACGGACCAGTGCCCGTCTAGAGGCAAATAGCAATACCCACCGCGCGAAAGCTGGAGCACCGGTCGCGCGGTGGGCCGAAAATTCGAGCCTAGCGGCCTTTTCCTTACAGCGGGCCGTTCCGCCCCTTGTGTACGCCAGATCTGCCAGAATGCGCGAACGGGCGGTTCTCGCAAAACCGCCCGTCGCTGGATCTGAGCCCGTAACGCCCCAAACGCGGCAGAGCTGTATCAGAGCGAGGGACAGCTCCGGTGATCTTCCTCAACCCGAACAGTTGCAAGGGCTTCGAGCCCATACAAGGCAAGGAAGGGAGTGGATGATGACACAGATCGCAAATGGTGTCGCTGGCATCGATGTGGCCAAGGACAAGGTGGGCGGCTGCATTCGGAAACTCGGAGTACGGCAGACATTCCCGAGCAGTTCGCTGGGGCATCGCCAGCTGGTGGCCTTGCTTCGCAAGCAAAAGGTGACCAAAGCCGTCATGGAGGCCAGCGGGGGCCATGAGCGCGAATGGGCCAAGGCGCTGCGCGAGGCCGGGATAGAGGTGCGGATCGTTGATCCCAAACGGGTTCGCAGCTTCGCCCTGTCGGCGGGTCGACTGGCGAAGAACGACACGATCGATGCAGAGATGATCGCCTGGTTCGCCGAGACGTTCGACGAGGCACCGAGCCAGACCTACGATGCTGCACGCGAGGAACTGGCGGGTCCGGTGAAAGCGCGCAAGAGTCTGATGGATCTGAAAAACCCGTTTGCAGAACCAGACCGAGCATGTTGTGCCGGGATTGGCGCAGAAGGCCCATTCCCAGGTGTTGAAGACGCTCGCGGCTCAACTTGCGAAGCTCGAGGCTGCGATCTTCGCCAGGGTCAAGGCGACGCCGGAATTTGCCGAGCGCGCCGAGATCATTGAAAGTGTGCCGGGGCTTGCCGTCATGACCTCCGCGCTCCTCATCGCAGGAGCGCCGGAGCTCGGCAAGGTGAGTGACAGGATCGCCGCTGCCCTGATCGGCGTTGCCCCTTACGACGACGACAGCGGCAAGCGCCGAGGCGAGCGCCACATCAAGGGAGGTCGGCGCT
>NZ_JAUHJF010000037.1:0-28729 GCF_032380995.1 Bradyrhizobium sp. SZCCHNR2028
GATCGTGGATCTGCTGTTCTTCCCGACCGGCGGCGGCAAGACCGAGGCCTATCTCGGCCTCGCTGCCTTCGCGATCGCGCGCCGCCGGCTGAACAATCCAGGCCTGGCCGGGGCAGGGCTGTCGGTGGTGATGCGCTACACTCTGCGCCTGCTGACGCTCGATCAGCTGCAGCGCGCGGCGGGGCTCGTCTGCGCGCTGGAGCTGGAGCGCAAGGAGAAGAAGCGGCTCGGCGACTGGCCGATCGAGATCGGTTTGTGGGTCGGTGGCGGCGCCACGCCGAACAATCTCGGTGATGCCAAGAACAAGAAGGAGAACACCGCGGTCTATTGGCTGGAGCAATACAGGAAGAAGAAGGGCCCAGCACCGGCGCCGCTGAAGAACTGCCCGTGGTGCGGCGGCGAGTTGAAAGAGGGCGCGTTCGCGCTGCTGCCCTCGGCGGCGAAACCGCAGCGGCTCGAGCTGCGCTGCCACGAGGTCGAATGTCCATTCACCGGCGACGAACATCTGCCGATCGTTGTTGTCGACGAGGATATCTACCGGCGCCTGCCGGCCTTCATGATCGCGACCGTCGACAAATTCGCCAACGTGCCGTGGGAGGGCCGGGCCGGCGCCTTTTTCGGCCATGTCGAGCGCAGCGATGCCGGCGGCTTCTACGGCGCGGCGGTGCCGGGTGGCACTAAGCTGCCGGCGGAGCTGCGGCCGATCGATCTCATCATCCAGGATGAGCTGCATCTCATCTCCGGGCCGCTCGGCACCGTCGCCGGGCTCTATGAGACTGCGTTCGATCTCCTGGCGTCACGCAAGATCAATGGCGAATGGCGTGGGCCGAAGATCGTCGCCTCGACAGCGACCGTGCGCCGCGCCGAGACCCAGATCCGCAATCTGTTCGGTCGCGACCGCACCGCGATTTTTCCGCCGCCGGGCATCGGCCGCGACGATTCGTTCTTCGCCCGGGCCGACCGCGACACGCCATCGCGGCTCTATCTCGGCATCGCCTCGCCGGGCCGCGGCCCGAGGCTGGTATTCCTGCGCGCGCTGCAAAGCCTGCTGTCGGGAGCTGCCTCCCTGTCCAGTGGCGGCCGCGATGATCCGGCCGATCCGTATCTCACGGCGTTGTGCTATTTCAACGCGCTGCGCGAGCTCGGCGGTGCCCGCCGCATCGTCGATGACGAGGTTCGCGCGCACCTGACGAGCTACGGCCGGATGCGCGTCCGCCGCGAGCCGCCGGGCGCGCCGTTTGCCGATCGGGTGCTGCGCGAGATTCAGGAGCTGACCTCGCGCTACACGACCGATCAGGTCTCCGACGCGCGGGCGCGGCTCGGGCTTGAGGTGTCCGACAAGAACGCCGTTGATGTCGCGCTGGCCACCAACATGATCTCGGTCGGTCTCGACATCGGCCGGCTCGGCCTGATGGTGGTGCAGGGCCAGCCGAAGACGGCGGCCGAATACATCCAGGCGACCTCGCGCGTCGGACGCGAGGGCGACAAGCCGGGCCTGGTCGTCACCCTGCTCAACATCCACAAGCCGCGCGACCGGACGCATTACGAGCAGTTCCGCGCCTTCCATCAGAGCTTCTATCGCGCGGTCGAGGCCACCAGCGTGACGCCGTTCGCGCCGCGCGCGCTCGATCGGGCGCTGGCCGCGACCCTGGTGGCGGGGCTGCGCCACGTGACGCCGAGCCTGACGCCGAACAAGGCGGTCGATAAGGTGGCGGACGAGAAACCCTCCTACAAACGCGTGCGCGACGTGATCGAGGCCAAGATGCGGGTGGCGGGGGAGGACAGCGCCTCGATCGCGCGCTGCCTCGCACGGCTCGACGAGCTGGAGGCGGCCTGGATCCAGATCGCGGACAAGCAGACCCGCAACGGCGACGAGTTCGCCTATGCCGGCCAGCAGGCGGTGCGGCGGCTGTTGCAAGACCCGTTCGATCAGCAGCCCAACATGGACAAGGAGCGGGAATGGTTCGTCGCGGGACGCTCGATGCGCGATACCGAACCGGTCTCGCTGTTGAAGCTCAGGAAGCCCGACGGCAGCCTTCTCGGATAGTGGAATTTTCATGGCCGACATCACTCAGAACTTCAGCCAGCTGCTGCTGACCTACGGCCCCGGCGCCATGATGGACCTGCCGGACAATGCCGTGGTCATCGGCGGTCTCCAGGACTGGGACTACAAGGGCTCGAACTGGAAGCCGGTCGAGGAGGAGCGCCTGGTGGCGCTGTTGAAGCAGCAGCTCGGCACCAAGCTCAGTCCGACCTTTTCGGGGCTGCGGCATCCGCCGATGTTCGACGAGGAGCGCCGCGACAGCAACGCGCCCGGCGTCGGCGTGCGGCTGTTTCCCGGCTGGTTCCTGGTCAACGAGGCGCCGTCGAACGGCACGGCGGTGGTGCCGGCGGGCGCAGCTCCCGGCAACGAGAAGCGCCGCCGCATGGTGGAGTTCTCCGAGCTCGATGTCACCGCCGGTGGCAGGCTGTCCTACACCGGCTCCGGCAGCAAGATCGGCGTCAACCCGATCCGTTTCGTCGGTGCCTGCACCAAGGGCCATCTGCAGGACATCGCCTGGCGCTATCTGACCCACCGCGGCAAGGACCAGTCCTGCCGCAAGCCGCTGTATTGGGTCGAGCGCGGCGTCAGCTCCGATCCCTCGGACATCTCGGTGCAATGCACCTGCGGCGCCTCGATCAGCATGGCCGATCTCTACAAGCCGCAGTTTTTAGGAAAGTGCGACTGCCACAGCCCCTGGCTGACGCCGCGGCGCGATGCGAACGAAGACTGCGATGAACCGCTGCGGCTGCTGCCGCGTTCGGCGACCAATACCTATTTTGCGCAAACGGTGACGGTGATCTCGCTGACGAAGTCGAACGACAGGCTGCGGCAGACGATCGCGGAGAACAAGACTGTCATCGACGGCATCCGAGCGCTTCCGAACTTCATCACCGTGTTGCGCGCGATCCCGCAGCTCAAGGACGCCTTCAAGGACTTCTCGGACGATGAGATCCTGCAGGCGCTGTCCAGCGACGACGGCTCTGGCGCCAATCCAAGCGCGCATCCGCACATCGCCGAGTTCGACATGATGGCGACCGGCGCGCCCGTCATCGGCAGCGACGGCGCCGGATCGTTCTTCTATGGCGAGACGCTGCCGCGCGACGCGCTCAAGCTCCAGGCCCCATGGGATACGTTCCTGCAGGCCGTGGTGCGGGTTCACCGCCTGCGCGAGGTGACATGTCTGTACGGCTTCACCCGCCTGGAGCCGCCGCCGACCCCGGCCGAAAGCGAGCTCGACGAGATCCAGCTCGCCGTCGGCGGCGCCGATCTCGCCCGCAACGTCGAATGGCTGCCGGCGATCGAGCAGCTCGGCGAGGGCATCTTCCTGCACGTCGCACCGGAGTTCATCCACCAGTGGCTCGGCGCCGACCAGACCGTCGCCAAGGCGAAAAACCTGCACGATCGCGAACGCCGCGATGCCGCCCGCTTCAACCGCGAGCCCAAGCACCGCGGCATAGCCTATTGGGCGCTGCATTCGCTGTCGCACGCCTTCATGGCCGAGCTCGCGCTGGAATGCGGCTACCCGCTCTCGTCCCTGAAGGAGCGCATCTATTCCTCAGGCCCGGCGCAAGCCCAGCGCTTCGGCATCCTGATCTACACCTCCACCGCCGGCGGCCAGGGCACCCTCGGCGGCCTCAGCCACATGGCCGAACGCGCCGGCGAGCTCCTGACCCGCGCGACCCGCCGCCTCGCTCTGTGCTCCAACGACCCGATCTGCGCCGAACACAGCGAGGGAAGCGAGGAATACCCGCTGCAAGGTGCCGCCTGTCACGCCTGCCTGCTGGTGCCGGAGACGTCCTGCGAGGCGAGGAACACGCGGCTGGATCGCGGGCTGCTGACGCGGACGGTGCTGGGCGGGGGGCTTCCGTTGTTGAGGTGAATCAGGTTGTATGTCCTGAAACTGATTTTGACCGTAGCGCCTGCTTATTAGCTGAGATGATGCCTGAGGAGCTGCGGCCTTGCGGTATTCGCAAGGATTGATCTCACGGGTGAAAATAGGCTGTCTATCATTTTAAAGGCTGGCACCACATGCACGTGATGGCCTGTTCTTGAATTTTCTTCCTTTGTTGCAAGGTTTCCGTGAATGCTGGCTTGGCTCGACTTTGATTCCGATGCAATGCAGCGAGCCCACGAACTGCTCCAGCAGTTCCGCGATTCGAGAACACTCGATCATCTTCGTCTGGGCGGCGTGAGGGATGACTTCTCTGAGCATTTTTTTCCCGCCACTTCCACGATCATGCCCCATGCGCGCTATCTCATTCTGGTCCCGCGCGCATTCCTGCAACTCGAAGCAGAAATTCAAAAAGAACGCTATTCACTTCAGCAGGCCATCAAGCGGCTCGACGAAATCGAAGCGTCTCAGGCGCACAGGCTGATCGACGAGCTTGGCAAAAGAGTGAACAAGCGTAATCCGGATCGGAAGGACCTTGAAAGGTCCGGTATCGTTGGTTGGGACAAAATCCTTGAGACTAATAAAAAGGAGTTTGTCAGCCAGACGCCCTCCAACAGCTACTGGGCTTCGATAAGGAAGCTTCAGATCAGGATTCCCAAGGGGTCGCGCACGCATTACATCCGCGACATCATGGCTCGCGCGAAAAACAAGCCCTCCCGCTTTGGAGTTCCCGAAGAAGAAGCTGTCGGGCTCACGCGGGTAGTTTGGAACAAGGACGCCTTGGAGCTGGCGAAGGATGCCTCGGCCTGCCTCGACCTTAGCAGAAGACAAGCCGAATTCCTTCGTCGACAGTATATCGGTCTGAATGGCCTGATGTCGCGGTTTCTGTCCGCGCCGCTCAGGGGAATTAAGGAGAAGGCCGATCTCCAGGAATTCCCATACGTCTGGGACTATCCCTCGTCAGACGGCGATCCGGTCATCGAGTCAGCACGCCAGCTCTCTGCGCTCATTCAAGGTGCAAACCTTCTGTATGGTGCGATGGTCACCAGCGAGTATGGGCTAGAAAATGATCCGGATTTCAGCGGGTGGTGGCCGGCTCTCGACGAGTGGTTTGCCAAGCCAGAATCGGCGCTTGGCGCCAGAAGCGCCAAGCGAATTGACTGGTCGTGTGTTGCCGCCATCTGCAAAACGCGTTTCGCCGACCTCCAGTTTCTCAAGGAGGTCCAAGCCGGGCTGAAAAATGCGAAATCGCCCTCCGACTTTCTGGAATCATGTGGCGGCCTGATCATTCGCCGGGAGCAAATCGTCAAGAAGGTCAGCTATCGGCTCGGCCGAATCAGAGATGGCGCTGTCGCCGACAAGGCCAAGTTCAGGGAAAGAGTGTTGAAGCAGCCAGTTCGGCTGACCGAAGCTCCTGATTTCAGATGGGGCATGGCAAGCGAATTCATGTGGAACATCAACTCCGGTCTGGGCGTATGGGGCTGACAAGAGACCACCGCCGAAGCCTTCTTGATCAAATCGATCCGGGAGATCGGAGGCTCAAAGCAGGGCTCATTCTGACCTATTCGGCCGATGCGGCTCCGATTGTCGCGGTCCTCTCCACACTCGCAGGCCATCCCCTGAGCGGAGAAGAAGCCGTTGTGCAGGGCCTCCAGAACGGCTTTCGGATCATGCGGGATATCGAGGCGCTCTCGGATCGCGTGCGTATCCTGGTGAATGTCGGGGGCTTTCGCGCGTCTGGCGCGAGAATGGCCGCGCTCCTGGATACGGTCGTGCGAGAGGTCGTTCCGAAGAATTCGGAGTGCTCTTTTCATCCGAAGCTGCTGATCTTTTCGTACGAACCCGAAGACAAGACCCAAACGGCAGTTGCGTCCGATATAAGGATGTTCGTCTGCACGAGGAACGTCACGACGGATGACAGTGTGGATGCGATTGTCTCCCTTCGGCTCACCGCGCGGGATTCAGTCACCGCAAACGGAAAGCGGCTTCGCAGCTTTCTTCAGGCGGCGCTAAGTGAAATCCCGGAAGACAGTCCGGTCGAAGTGACCAATCTGCTCGAGCATATCGAGAAGGCAGAGTTGGAACCGCTTTATATGACGTCCTCCATAAAACAGATCGAATTCTACGGTCAAATTCCGGGCCGGGAAACTCTCTCCAGCTTGATCTCGCGATCGGACCACGGGGTCGACGAAAGAATCGTGGTGAGTCCGTTTCTCGACAAGACCACCCTCAGCGCCTTTGTCTTGGGAAAAGGTCGCAAGACGTCATTGCTCAGTGAACGGCGCGATTTTGTAAAGATCTGCGCACTTCACGAGGGCTCGAACTTCCTCAAAGAGAACTTCGACTGCTACGAAATCAACCACGACGGCGATCAATCGTTTCACTCGCTTCACGCGAAACTCGTGCTGGACAGGACTGCTTCGGAGACGGCGGTAACCGTGGGGAGCGCAAACGCAAGCCTGCGGGCATGGACAGGGGCGAATTGGGAAGCTGTCATTCGCTTCCGGACGACGCCGAACTATTACAATGCTGTCTTCAACGATCTGTTTGTCAGCAGCGAGACCGAAAACAGGGCGGCTCTTTGCGTGCCCTTCCGCCCTGTTTCGGAAACTCCGATGGCCGAGTCGCCGGAGGACGTCGTCTCGACACTGATCTCACGGGCATCTTTGGAGGGCACCGTCGCCGAACTGGACGGGTCCAGCGTTTCAGTCCACGTCGGCGTTACGCCTGCCGAATCCAAGTATGAGATCAGGTCGGTATCGTTTCGTCTCTTGGGCGAAGTCGAGGAGCATGAGGCGTCCCTAGACAAACAGACCTGGCGACTTTCATGGAGCGTGCCGATCGCGCGGTTTTCTGCGATCTTGTCGGTCGCGGCGACGTTCGCGGCTCCTGGTGGAGAAGCTCGTATTCTGGTCAATCGTTTCCTGAACGTCGATCCTGCTCTGCTGTTGCTACGAAATCGAGGGCTGCTGTCGGAGCTGGTGCAGACCCAGGGAATTCACGAGATTCTATCGGCTATTCTGGAGGGCGCGGGGTTCGGGTTTTCAGAGAACTTTGGAAGCGATGCCGGCGCGTCATGGGCCTTGAGAGATGGCGCTGAGTTTCCGGTCGCGAGCTTGGAGGCACTGGTTTTTCTGTGCCTCAAGAATGATCCCGACTCCCTGGCAAAGCGATCGATGATTTCGGACGTCATGAGGGCGGAATATACCGCGCTTCCCGTCGGAGTCGATGCGGAAAGGATAAGCCGTCATCGCAGGCTGTTCGAGTCGGTCAAGAAGATCTGGACGAACCTGAACTCGGAATTTCCGACCAAGGCTGGTTGACGTATGGCACGCCTCAATCCAAAGCAGTTTCAAATTGATACGATCGAACACGTCTGCCGGAGGATAGGTCGCGCTCCGAGCTGCTTTCTGGTGGCCGACGAGGTCGGTCTTGGAAAGACGATCATTGCTCGCGGCGTGATTCAGAGATTTCAATACAGTGCGGCTGCAACGGGCGGTGCTCACGCAAGCAGCGACAGGCGGCTGGTGCTCTACGTCTGTTCCAGCTCCGATATCGGCAAGCAGAATATCAAGAAGCTGATGTCGGAAGACGGTGAAGCTCTTGGGGACGGTCGTGCATCTAGGCTGACCATGCTCTTCTGCGACGAGGCTCGCAACGCCATGAAGGCTGGGCACGACAATCCAGACCGGCGTGCTGCTGGCGAGCAGGGCAGTCGGCGAGGCTCGACACTCGAGGTCGTCTGCCTGACGCCGGCGACGTCCTTCGATTTTGGATTTCCAGAGGGGAAGAAGGAGGAGCGCCAGTTTCTTCATGCGCTGCTCGCCGCGGTGTGCCACAGGCGCGGGCTCAAAAACGATCTGCTGAGTAAGGCCGCCACGAGCTTCTTTACGCCTCCGGCACAAGCGGATCACTGGGCTTGGCGAAGTGCAGTCAAGCAGAAGCTCAACAGCGAAGTCGCGTGGATCCTGGAAAACAGGCCGAAGGTCATCGAACTCATGAAGGAACGGCTGGAGTTGCCATTCCTTCAGGGACCGATCGATCTTGAGAAGAGCGCAGTTGGCGACTTCTATAGAAGCCTCAAGATCGACAGGCGCACCTCGACACTTGACGTGTTCAACCTGGCCATCGACGAGTGCTTCGGAACCCTCGGCAAGAAAAGCGAACGAGCCGATCAGCTCAAGACGTTGCGGCGCAGCGTCATCAAACGGCTTCGTGAGCAGCTCGCGCTCGTCGTGGTTTCTACACTGCAGCCCGATCTCGTGATTTTGGACGAGTTTCAGAATTTCAGTGAGCTGCTCACCGAGCAGCCAGCTGCACGGCAGGGCACCGACGATATCGCTCGGACACTCTTCGAGAAAGACTGTCGGCTTCTGCTGTTGTCTGCGACGCCGTACAAGGCGGCCACATCCGACTTCGAGGCCGCGAAGCACAGTCATTATCAGAAATTCTGGGATATGATTGAATTTCTGTTTCGGTTCCACCTGAATGGCAGGGAAGTCGTCCAGTCCATCGCGGAAGATTTCAATCTCTACCGTCAAAGCGTTCAGAGTCTAAGAGAGGTCGGCGATGTCCACTTCGTCGAGGCCAGGAGATTCAAGCAAAGAATAGAGTCTCGGCTCAGCGAGGTAATGGTGAGGACGGAGCGGTTTCGCTATCTCGATGACCCCGCGAATGGCGTCGAGGAACCGAAGATTCAGCCTTGGGTGGATCTGGCATCGAGCGATGCCGGCGAACTGAGCGTGCCGCTTCCTGGCGTCGAATTTCGCGTTCAAGATTTTCACTATCTTGCATGGCTCAAGCAGGCGATCCGTCCTGAACAGCAGATGTTCTTGCCCGAGATCTGGGCCAGCATTCCATACGCCCTCAATTTGATGCCGAAGACATACAAGATGATTAGCTCGCTCTACGCCACCGAAGAGCGTCTCGCTGAGTGCCTGAAGCCGGCTGTACGAGCGCCTGACGCTCGGACGTACTGTCCGAAACTTGTCGATATGCCCATCCAGGCACTCGACAGCGCCGCCCCCAACGCGAAGCTTCGCGAGCTGATTCGGCAAATCAAGACGGAGGAGATCTACCACCACCTCTGGGTTTGTCCGACAAAAGCCTACTATTCGGTCGCAGGCGAGAGGGTGGGGCAGAGGCCGCGCAAGAGGCTGATTTTCAGCAGATGGCAGGCCGTCCCTCAAGCCGTGAGCATTCTGACAAGCCTGTATGCGGACGAAATGCTCGGTGCTGGCGATGAATCGCATGGCAATTCGTTGGAGCTTTCTTACCTGTCTGTCGAGCTGGCGCCCCTCCTATTTCATCCGTCGCTTTGGCTGGCGGAGGCCGGGCTCGTGATTTACGGTCGCAAGACTTGCGGGCGCACGTCACTGGAAGCGCTGGAAGAGAGGGTGGCAAGTCATCTTGAGAAGGATCTTGAGGCACGCAACATCAAAGTGGTCGATGGCCGGCTGGATTCGTTGGAAACAATCGCCGCCGTACTTCATCGGATGGAGTCGAGAAGCTACGCGGCGCTCTATGGCAGAACGGTCGGTTCGAAGCTCCGGTATTGGCCCAAGGCGAAATCCACCGCAGATGATGGCGAAGCGGCGGACTCGGAAACAAGTGTAAAGACGGCCATCGAAGCGTTTCACAATATCTCTCAAGAGGAGGCGAAGCGGATCGCGAGGAGAGTGTCTCGCGCGTCTCTTGATCTTCTGACGAAGCTTGCGATCGCCGGGCCCGGTACCTCTCTTCTGAGGGTCTGTCAGCAATTCGGTCTACTGAAAATCGACGAGGGGACTGCTGCTCAAGGTGACGGCAGTGGCGAGCCCGAGAAGATCCTTTCGGCCCTCTTGCGAACCGCGCACGGACCGATCCGACGGTTCTTCAATCACAGTCACGCCGGGCTTGTAATCCGCAAGCTCGAGTTGGACGGAAGGCCGACGCTTTTGGAACGAACGGCTGCGTTCTGCGCCCGAAAGCATCTATCTGCCGTGATGGACGAGCTTGCGTTTCTTCTGGACGAGGATCTTCCACCCTTCGAGAAGCGGCCCGGCGATCGTGCGGTCGAGTTCATAGAGACGCTTGGCTCGAGCTTTCGCATCGCCGTCGGGAAGCCTCTGTTTCGGGAGGTACATGGCAAAGAGCGGCTGTATGCGCGAAACCTAAGTGTGAGTCGTCATATAGCGCAGGCATTTGTCGACGAACGCGGAGCAAAGGACGATGCGGGGAAGGATCTGCTGCGCGACCAGATTCGACGTTCCTTCAACTCTCCGTTCTGGCCTTTCATCCTCGTCACGACGTCAATAGGCCAGGAGGGTCTCGACTTTCACCGCTATTGCGCTGACGTGATTCATTGGAACCTTCCTGATAGCCCGGTCGCTTTCGAGCAAAGGGAAGGGAGAATTCAGCGCTATCTGAGTAAAGCCATTCGGGATGCGTGGGTGAAAGGCAGACGGTGGGATGAGTTCCTGTCAGCCAGATCGGGGTCGGGGAGTGGCTCTACGAAGCCGAGCAATCCGTGGACGCGCATTCAGCAGGTGCTTGAGACCGAGGAGGCGGAAGGCGGAGCGGACCGGAGGGGTTTATCGCCGCAATGGATCTATGAGCGGGCTGGTGAGTTCGCCCAGATTCATCGTTGGATTTTTTCCCATCCGTTTTCCCGGGAGGCGGTTGCGTACCGTCGGATGCGCGACTCGGTTCTGCTTTATCGCTTGGCCCTCGGCCAAGCCCGTCAAGACGATCTGATTCGCGCGCTCAGCCAGCAGCCGGTGTTCAGAGATGCCGATCCCAACGATCGTCGCCAACTGATCCGTGATCTCTGGATAGACCTTTCGCCACCAAAGGCGGGCAGAGGCTAAAGCCCTGGTGAGGTTTGTCGATGACGCGCCGCGTTTCGAAATTTCGTCTAGCCAAGCGGCCGCCTGACTATTCGCTACGCGTGTATCTGTCGGTAGTCCTTCATCGGGATAGATCGTGGAAATCGAGTATCTTTGTTTGAAGCTATCGTTGATTGTGCAATTATTCAATATATTGTGCGCCCGCAATTCCTCCAAATTTGGTGGCGGATGGAAGGAGCGCGGAGGTTAGCGAGAGACGGTAGTGTTTGACCAGACAATTCGTCAGCTCCTCTCCCTGTTTCCGCGCGGCGCAACGGATAATCAGCTGATTTGGCGCTTGAGTGCGTCAGGCATGCGGCTCAGTGCGTCAGAGCTTCTGTCTAGCCTGGGTGATCTCGCCCACCGCGGGGAAATCATCCGTGACAGCCAGGGACGCTGGCAGGTGCCACGACCAAGAACTGGCGGTAAAAATGGCGCCCCGGTGCGAGAGCCAGGGGCTGCGGGGGACGCGGCCGAGGCTCTGTTTGCGGTCGATACGACTTGTTCTCCGCTTCGCCGACCTCCAGACGATCTCGCGCTGCCGCCGTCGGACGGAACCGGGTCTCTGCCCGACTGGCAGTCGCTGCTCGGCTATTATGCCGCCACCCAGCGCAGAGATCCACGTGGCAAGATCGAAACGTTCGCTGACCTTCATGGCGCCGCCTGGCAATTGCTGCAGCTGTCGGGGAGGTGGTGGGCTGAAGCCAGCATTCGCGTGAGTACTGAGCGTTTGCCGGGGCCGCTGGTCCAGGCGCTGTCCAAACGCAACCTGTCATCGCCGGCGATTGGCTGGCCGGTCTCCGTGTTCCCGTCGCCTCAGGGCCCCAAGTTCGTTCCTGCCTTGATCCTTCCGGTGGACTTTCGCATCGAGGGCAGGGACGTTGTTCTCGACATCGATGATGCTCGCCCGGCGCTCAATTCGGCCTGGGTGCGGGAGGTGTGCCGCGTCACGCGCTGGAAGCTGCAGGACGTTCCCGAGCAGCTCTTCGTCGAAGGCGAGGATAACACCATCGACGGTATCAGCGGCCGCCTTCGCCACTCCTTCGCAACAATCGGCGGCATGACGCTCAGGCCTGCCGAACTCGCCTCATTCATCTCGATCAAGGGAACAGGCCTGCGCAACGCAGCCGCGCTGTTCCTGCCGGAAGATGGCAGCTTCACGCGGGCTGTTGCCGAAGATCTGGAGCAGATCTGTTCCTGGCCCGCCGAAAGGCTGGCGAATACCGCGCTCGCTGCGGTGCTGTCCGAGGCCGTGATCCCCGCTACTCCGCAAGACAGCATCGATGTGCTGCCGTTCGGAGAGAACAGAGCACTGACCGATCATCAGCTCGAGGCGGCCGACGCCGCTCTGCAACGCGGACTGACCGTCATCCAGGGACCGCCAGGATCCGGCAAGAGCGAGGTCATCTTCACGCTGCTCCTCTCCGCCGTGCTGGCAGGCAAGTCCGTTCTGTTCTCTGCCCGTAATCACCAGGCCATCGACGAGGTGGAACACCGGCTCAAGGCCGTCATTCTCGATCATCCCCTGTTGACTCGGGCGCGGGATGCCGAAGGCGAGCGCGACGTCAGCTTTCTGGACGCGCTCAATGGTCTTGCTCACGCCGACACCACCACCGAGGCCAAGCATCGCGAGTTGGACGAGACGGCAGGCAGTCTTCTGATCCGCGCGGCTGAACTACACGATCGCCGTCGGAAGCGTCGCGAGGAGATCGATGCGCACCTTCTCCTGTCCGAGTTGATCGAGCGCCGCGATCTCCTGCGCAAGCCCGGTGAGCCGTCGGTCGCGAACGGCAGGCCCGTGGGTCTGCTGACCCGGCTTCGTGCTCTCCTGCGACGTTGGCTAAAAGGGGCCGACGCCGTGTCGCGTCCGCTGCCGGACAATGCATCCCTGCGCCAAATCAATCGTCGGATCGCCGATCTCCGACTGCACGTGCAGGAGCTGCGCGGGGCTTTCGGATCGCTTGAACCTGATGATGCCGAGCACTCCGGTCTTGCGCGGGACCTGAAGGCACTGCTGCCCACAATTGCCGATCACCTGACGAGGCCCACCGCCGACGAGCGCGCCAGGATCTCGGAGAGAACGCGGGAGCTCGACTTTACCAATGTGAAATCGGCCAAGCGCATGTCTGCGGACGACGCGCAGATGGTGCTGCGCCGGCGCCCGATCTGGGCCGTGAGCACGCTGTCAGTTCCGTCACGCGTGCCGCTCGTCCCCGGCCTGTTCGACTATGTCATTTTCGACGAAACCAGCCAGAGCGACATTGCTTCGGCCATTCCGTTGCTGGCCAGAGCCAGAAGGGGGGTCATCGTCGGCGACCCGATGCAGCTCAATTTCGTACGGCCGCTCGGCACCGGCACCGAGCATGCGCTGATGGACGCTGCGCGGCTGCCGAAAGAGGGCCGCTGGCGCTATGCTCAGAGCGTCAATTCGCTGTTCGACTTCTGCTCCACACGCCCCGCTACGAAGCGCTGTCTGCTGGCCGACCAATTCCGTTCTGCACCAGCCATTGTCGATTATCTCAACGCCGATTTCTATGGCGGCCAGCTGATTGGCCGACGCTGGAACGAGCAATTCCATCCGCCTAAGGACTATCGCCCAGGCCTTGCCTGGGTGGATGTCACGGGATCCGAAACCAGGCCCGACGGGCGCCCGGTCAACAAGGCGGAAGCGGAGCAGATCGCCAGGTTGCTCAAGACATTCGCCGAGGAAAGCGGATTCGAGGGATCGGTCGGCGTGATCTCGCCGTTTAACGCCCAGGTCGAGGAGATCCAGAGGGCCGTCCGGTCGGTGCTGCGCGAGCCGGACCGTGATCGGCTCGCGCTACGGATCTCGACCATCGATAAGTTCCAGGGCGGCGAGGCCGACATCATCCTGCTCTCGCTCGTGATGGCCGCCAACTCGCAGCCGTCAACTCGCACCTTCCTGCATTCGGAGCGGCGCCGGTTGAATGTTGCCGTCAGTCGGGCCCGGGCACTCTGCATCGTCGTCGGCGACCTCGCCCATGCCACGACCAGCACGATTCCGCACATCCGCTTTCTGGCAAGCCGCGCCAGCCGGCCATGGTCACCGCCGCGGCCGAAGCAGTTCGACAGCAGCTGGGAGCGCCGGCTGCACACCGCCATGACGGCGCGCGGCCTCGAACCGTATCCGCAATATCAGCTCGGAACACGCTATCTAGATTTTGCACTTTTCAGGGGACAGATCAGACTTGATGTCGAAGTCGATGGCGTACGCTGGCACACCGATGCCAGCGGCAATCGAAAGACAGCCGATCGGTTGAGAGACATCGAAGTCATGAGCCGCGGCTTCAAGGTGCTCCGCTTCTGGGTGCATCAGCTGGCAGACGATATGGAGGGGTGTCTTGACCATATTGAGCGCGAACTCGGACGATAGCGGCTCCGCCTTGCCGTCGTCCGCAAGCTCCTGGAAATGGATCGCTCTGATCGCCAGCCTCGGCTTTTTTGTCATTTGTCTGAACTCGGCGCTTTTTTTGCTGGTGCAAAAGCAGGAGCGGGAGATCGTGGACCGCGAAACCAAGGTAGAGCGCAAAGCGGTTGAGGTCGAGGCGCTGCAGGCTCGCGTGCCGGCGTTGCGGCAGGACATCGAAGCGCTTGAGAGGGACCGGGCGGCAGCGGAGATTAAGAAGACCGAGGAGCAAAAGGCAGCCGCAGATAGCGCTCAGCAGAGGAGAGATCGCGATGCTGTACTGTTTGAAAAACAGACGGCGACATCAGACGCGGCAAAACTGAAGGCGGAAAGTGAGAGCCTGCGCCGTCAACTTGATGTTCTCAAGGCAGAGTTCACCTCTACCAGCAAGATGGTCGATGACCAGACCGCGCAGATCAAGTCGCTTCAGAACACGCGGAGCTCTCTGAGCGATGAGATTAAGGTACTTAACGAGCGGAAGGGGGCGCTCGATCGCGACATCGCAAACTCCGCAAATAAAGCCGATGAAGTGGCGAAGCTTAAGGCAGAGCGCGAAAGGCTCTCGACAGAAGTCCAGGGTTACATTGCGGATCGGGATCGGCTCAAAGCCGAAGTCGATCGTTCTAGTGCCACCCTTAGCGCCAGGATGACCAACGAGGCCGCGGCAAAAAAGGCGGAGGAGGCGCGTAGATCGGAGGAGCAGGGTCTGGCCAAAGCGCAGGGCGAACGCCAAGCGGCGGATCAGGAACTCGCCAGAGTCGGAGCAACTCTCGCCCGCCTCACGCAGATTAGGACTGCGATGACTGTCGATGAGCGGGCTGCTCAACGGGCCGGAGAGCAGAGGTCCAAGGAAGAGAGCGCCCTGGCCGCTGTTCGGGACGATATCACGAATGCAGAGTCCAGAAAGGCAGCGATCATCAAAGACATTGCTAGCCAGGAGCAGAAGCTGGCGGCCCTGGAGCAAAGGCGGCAACAGATCATGCTCGACGAGAATGCCGCTATTCGCGCTCAGCAGGCTCGATCCGAGGCTGAGAATGCTCTCGAAAGCATCAAGGCATCGGTCGCAGATCAGGAGAAGTTACGCGCCTCACTTGTGAGCGAGCGGGCTGAGCTCGAACGCAAGCTGATAGCGGAGAGGCAACAGCTTCAGGAGCTGTGCCAGTCGATAGTCGTCGCATCGTCTCCGGCTCCTGCGTCGACACCACCGGTGCGGCGGCCGCCCGCAGTCCCGCGTCCGCTCCCGCAATCCGGCAGCCCGGCTCCGCGAACCCCATAGCAGCGTCAGAAAGAGATCCGTCGTGGACGCCACACAGCTTGTTCTGCCGGCCATCATCATGCTGACCGCCCTGGCGCTGGTGATGAGCGGCATCGCCATCGTGTTTCAGATCCGGCGCGACCGCCTCCCTGACGCAACACGCTATGAAAACGTCAGGGAGCTGCGTGCGCAGGCCGAGGCCCTGCTCGCGGACAGGCGGCAGGAACTGAGCGTCGTCGAGCAGAAGATCCAGCAACGCGACCGCCTGGTGGCCGAGGTTGCCAGCCTTGAACAGCGGCTCACGGCAATCAACGCGGAGCTCGCGACGTTGGACGATGCTCGGCGAGAGATCGAGCAGGTGAAGGCGGAGGCGGCCGCGGCTGCCGGGGAACTGGCGACCGTATCGAAGGAGCTCAAAGACAGGCGAGCCGAGCTTGAGGCGGTCGAGGACCAGCTGAGCCCTGAACGTCGCGAGCAGCTCAGACGGGAGATCGAGCAGCTCGGACGCGAGCGCGAGGAGATCGTGTCTCAATTGCTGCCTCTACGCGCGGAACGAGATGCAGCGCTGCAGCGGATCGAGGAGGCCAAGACCCTCGATGCGTTCATCGCAGCGCGAAAACAACAACTGGAGACGCTGGCAAAGCAGGTCGATGAACTCGAAGGGCGCAAAATGCCTCTCGAAGCCCACTTGGAGCGGGTCAGGTCGGAGCGCGATGCCATTGCATCTGAACTGGCCAGGCTCCGTGCGCAGCGGCACGATTTGCAGGAGACGCTGGATGAGATGCAAAAAACCGCGGCGCTTGCTGCGGCAAGGAGCATTCAACTGGAAGAGCTCAAGAAGCAGATTGAGGAGTTTGAGCAGCGCAAAGGATCTTTGGAAGGTCGGAGTAAGGAGTTTGAAGCGCTCGGGACAAAGCTCGAGGCGCTAAAAGATGATGTGGCTCGCCTGGACAGTCGCAAGGCGCGGCTAGAGCAGGAGACCGGTGGCGCGGCCACCGACGACGATCCGGCGCGCCTGCTCGAGGATCTCACCAAGGTGCCGGCGGCGCTTGAGTTTCCGTCCATCAGGCGACAGTCGCCACGCGATGAAGTCGAAGCGCTGCATGATGTTGAGCGCTATCTCCAGTCTTACAACCTTAAATACAGTCGTCGAACGATCAACGCCTTTCACACGGCGATCAAGATCAACGATTTCTCCCAGTTGACCGTGCTTGCGGGCGTCTCCGGAACTGGCAAAAGCCTGCTGCCGCGGCGTTACGCGGAAGCGATGGGAATCCACTTCCTGCAGATCGCGGTGGAGCCGCGTTGGGACAGCCCGCAGGATCTGCTCGGTTTCTACAACTACATTGAAAAGAACTACCGCGCGACTGATCTGGCACGGCTTTTGGTGCACATGAACCCATACGAGGCGCCAGCTACTCCCGAGAGCGATCTGTCCGACCACATCGCTCTGGTACTTCTGGATGAAATGAATCTGGCTCGCGTCGAGTACTACTTTTCTGAGTTTCTCAGTCGCCTGGAAGCAAGACCTCGTTATGAAGAGGCTTCTGACAAGCGCAAGCGGGCAGATGCGATGATACCGATCGACATCAGAGGTCTGAGGCAACGGATCAGCCTGTTCCCATCTCATAGCGTGTTGTTCGTCGGCACCATGAACGACGACGAAAGCACGCAATCCCTGTCTGACAAGGTTCTGGATCGGAGCAATATCCTGCAGTTTGCTGCGCCCGTCAGCTTTGGAGACCAGGGAGCTGTGCGTGGCACGGATCGACCGGCCGAGGCGCAGTCGTTCAAATCGTGGCGCGGCTGGATCAGGCCGTCGTCGACGCTAAACGGTAGCGTCCGCTCGGCGGTCGATGGCGCCATTGAAAGATTGGCGCGGATCATGGAGGAGTTTGGCCGTCCATTCGGTCATCGGCTGCGCGATGCCATCATCGCGTATGTTGCCAGCTATCCCGATAATCGAGGATATGACTATCGCGCGGCCTTGGTCGATCAGATCGAATATCGCATTCTGCCCAAGCTCCGCGGCCTTGAAATTGACAGCCATCGCCCGAGCTTCGACGCGCTTGAGGCATTGCTGCGAGAGGAACTGCAGGACGCGGTTATGGCCGATCGGATCGCGGAGTTGCGGACCCGTCAGGCTGGTGGCACTGGCTTGTTCGTCTGGCGCGGCCTGACGCGATAGAGGAGGAACACCGCGTGGCCGAGATCTGGCTGAGGCCGTGGGCACTTCTCCTGTCCGGCCGACCCCACAGAATAACCGTGCGGGAGCAGGACATTGACATCGGCGCCGATCATGCTGCGGCAATCTGGCTCTACGAGACCAATGGCGATCGCGTAGAGGTCGACGGAAAACGGGACACGACTGAGCCGATCGTGGGTTTTGACGCGGGAGATCCGACACGGCGTCTATCGCTTCTGCCATTTCCACTGCGCAACGTGCCGGGCGTCACCATTACGTCGCAAGGAAGATCGATCAGGCTCCGCCGGCCCGGCAACCCTGAGCGCCTGCCGACGAATGTTGAGCCACAGACGGAACAGGAGCATGAAGCCCATCGGCTGATGTTGCGAGCCGAGTCGGTTTGGACCCGCGTCAGAGATGTCGAGCTGCTGCTTGGTGATCCTGGACAGCTCTGGCAAGAGCTCGGTCGCCGATGGAAAAAGGTCGACGACGACACCCCTCCCCGGATGGACGTCATCGCCGACCACGCGTTCGTGCTCTGGCGGACTGTTGAAGAACTCGCACGATCTCCGCGGCGTATACTGCGACGGACGCATCGGCAGATTCCGCTGGCCCGGGTTCAGGAGCTGGATCGGCGGGCCATGACGTGGCTCGTCAGGCAGCCCGGAGAGACGCTTGCCGAGCGGGCGGGTGATCAGCAGCGTGTGCTGGCTGTCGCCCGAGAAGATAGTTTCGATACGCTCGAAAATCGCGTTCTGCGTTCCTATTGCGAGCTGGCGTCGCACGCGGCACGGGACTATCTCGAACTGTACGCCGCCAAACGACAGACCTCACGCGCCCGTAAGGTCGACGCGTTTGGCAAGGCCAGCCGACGGCTCGCCCGGTACCTCGCCGACCATGGAGTGAGGACGGCCGATCCAGGAGTGACGCCGAACTTTGTTCTCCAGCACAACATCAACTATCATCGGATCTGGAACGCCTGGCACGAGCTGCTGCGAAGAGATCGCATTCTCGACCAGCTCTGGCGCTGGCAGGCTCGTTCCTGGGAGGAGTTCTGTGCGCTGGCGGTGGTCGTGGCGCTCATCGACATTCCCGGCGCCAGGGTGGTTGCGGCGGCCCCGATCGAATTTCGCGACGAGCAGCTTCGCGGATGCTGGGTAGAGCATGACAATCCGCTCGTCACCATCTTCCTGCCCCAGCAAAAGCTCGTCGTGGAGGTCCGCTATAGATTGGAGAGGCCCGACAAAGCCCTTTCCGACTTTGCCGCTCCGATATCGATCAGGTTCGGACGCCTAGGCGATTTCATGGGATTTCTTCGAATTGTCGTCGTGTGGCCGATCTGGGCGGTCCGCGGCGGCCTCATCCCCGGTGAATTGGCCGAGATCGCGGAGGTTACCGCCAAGGGGCAGAAGACAAGGGTAAACGTCGTGGCTGCGGCAGTTCTGCGGCCGGCAGTAGATGATGAGGCTCATGGTTGCGAGCAAAGCGGCTCGGCTATGTGCCTTGCCATTGGTACGCGGGGCGCCGGGCTCGCGAATGCGCTAGCTGAGCTGACGCGGCTGTTCACGTCGACGCTGACGGCCGAGGTACATCCATGAGACGCATTTCGGGCGTTGACATCAACGGCTGGCGCGACTTCGCGGCGCGGGACTGGGACATCGAGCAGCAGGATGTCAGTCCCGATATTATCAGGCTCATCGATGGTGGCTGGGGGAGTGTTGCTGTCAAGCAGAAGTCCCAGGCCTGGATCGGTGGTCCGCAGGCATTCATTGCGCCGCATGGGCGTGGACCGGGTTGGGGTGAGCTCGGTGATTCGGCGCGTAGGCTCGCGCTCGCGCCGCTTCTTGATGATCCGGCGTTCGACTGGTCTTCGACGGCGAAGGACGTCTACCGAGCGGCGATCGCCGCCATCGCACGCAGCGCCGAGGACATCATCATCACGGTCCCTGATGTCCCGGAGTTCGATGAGGCGGCGCAGTTCCGCAGGCTGTCAATTTTTCATCGGGATACGAGAAAGCTGCGGCTTTTATGGCAGCCGGTCGCAGCGTTCCTCCACGCCGTCGACAGTCGCGCGATCATGCCTGACGCCGAAGGGGCTCTGTTCTGCTTTCTGATTCATTGCGGCGACGGTTTCCAGCTGCAGACCCTTCGTCTCCGGCGCGATGCCGAACATCACCATCATCTGGCTCCGGAACGTGACGACTATGGTAGCCGCGTTCTCTGTCAGGTTGGATTGAGAAATCTCCTGGCCCGGATTGAGGCGAAGCTGCGCGACGTCCATCCTCAGGTGCGCGAGGGCGTCTGCGACAAGAGCAGCCTTGGGCTGCACCTGCTTGTGGGTGACGACCCTGTACCGACAGAAATCCTGCGGTTGAACAACGGAAACTGGATCGAACTCGTCCCGCAGCCCTTGACGGAAGCGGATGTGTTCGCGTCGGATGACTTCGAGTCCGGGCTCGATTTCGGCACGGCGGAGCCAATCGCAGCCACCTTCCTGCTGACGCCCCTGGCCGAGCGTTTTGCTGCGGTCCTTGCCGCGCGGCTTCAGGCGCAGCTGCCTAATCTCACGCGCCTTGGCTGGGACGCCGTTGCACGCGGTGCCCTCACCGCCGGTCGACTGGTCGAACGTGGCCTTCCGCATTACTTCGACCGGCTGACGCCGATCAAGCTTGCGGTGATGCGGCGAGACGAGCCGCAATTCGACGATCTCGTCGGCAGCAACGCGACCTTGCCCGCCAACAAGGAATATGTCTCCCCGCCCTATCGGGACCTAAAATGGCTGGCCGGCAAGAAGGACATCGAGTTCTATGTCCTTAAGGGCGAGGATGAGATCCGGTTCTGGAAAGTGACACTCGACGAGGCGCCTCACACAGACGTCGCGGTGGAGTTGCGGCTGCGGCAAACTCCAGGACAGAGCTGGGCGCGGCTGTCGCTGACGTCAACAGAATGGGAGCCGCTGCAGCGTGCTCCGATCCTGCTGGACTGGAGCACGCTGGCGCCGCTCGACGCCACTGTCGGCGACATACTCGAGAAGCTTAAGACGCCGCCGCCCACGATCCCGCTGCGCGTCGTTGAGGCGCCTTCGATGGATTTCTGGACCGGGACCAATCGCATCGAGAGCCTGAATGTCCTGCTCGAACAGATGCGGCGGACCGGACGATACGACCTCTCGGTACTGGCGGACCGGTTGTCTCGTTCCCAACGGGATCCGTTCACGAAGCAAGTTGTCCGTCCTGTCGGCACCGACGGCCAATTGCCCAAAGGATTGTCGGAACGAGCTGTGGCCGACCTGGAGGCGGCTCTCAGCAGATGCTCGCAAGCACTGTCGGCCGCGGCGCGTCGCGCGCTCGAGGACAACGCGCCACTCCGCTGTTTGACGTGGGTCTTCACGCGGTGTCCCGCCAACGTCCAGGACATGATAGTCGAGGCGCTTGAGGCCGAGGTTGCCGGGCAGCCATCTCCGCTTCTCGGTCCCGCCCGTGCCAGACGCGTGCTGATCCAGGGTGCCGGCCGATCGGTGACGGGTACCCGGCGCGTTCGGCGCGTGCTGAAGTCGCTCGTATTGCGTTCGGCAAACGCCGACACGATGAATGCATGCGCCATGATTCTGTCGAGGCGGGACGAAGCGCCGAAGGCGTTGACGCCCGAGCTGGTCGAACGAATTGCTACGTTGGCGTCGCAGGATCTAATTGCCCAGACGGAGCGAGGGGCATTCAACATTCGCTTTAAGAATGCGCTGTCGGCTATTGCCGGACTGTTCCGCTATCGTGAAGTCGAACCTTATGCGCTGATGGCCGAGCGAGATCCCGCTGTCCGACAATTGAGAGAAAATTTGAAGCTAGCGGCAACTAAACTGGCCCGTCAACGCGGTAGTGCTTTACGCATCGACGACAAGTTGACCCTCATATCGAGCATACTTGCCCTCCTTGACGGCGCCGGTGATCCAGCCATCTTGGTACGCATTGAGGATCTCGACGACAGTGCTTAGACCTGGAGCAACCGTGCACTGTATGAGGCTTGGCAGTGATAAAGTCAGTCTCGCATGTGGGGCTGAAGCCCATCGTTCGGCCTGGCACGAACAGATAGACAGCAAACCGAGGTTCAGGTCTGCGAAATGGCGCTGCTCGCGGCGCATACCCAGGCCGCCCCGTCTCGATTGTTCGCGGCCTTGATTAAGCACGGGAACCGGCGTGTCATCAGCATAGGAGGGTCTGAAGGGCGAACACGTACCCGCACGAATCGCCGATACAGCAAGCGGCTGTCGAACGGCAAAGATCGATCCTCAGCGGGCATCACCAAAGTGCCGTCCTGTTCGAAGATCAAGGGCGTATATTGGCGGTCATAGATGACGACGTCGATCTGCCGGCTGACCGTGTCGGTGCTATCGATGACAAACGCTCTGTCAATGCGGTAGCGCTCCGGCAGATAGTTCTTGAGTAGCTCGATCCAAATGCCGTCAGTTGCGTCGCCTGTGGCATTGGACGACCGATTGCACTCCAGCTGCGCTCAAGCCGGAGCGAATCGTCGCAGTCGGACGATTGCCATGCTTACCCTGCCAGGTGTGGTGGAGTGTAGAAAGGAATGGAAATGAGGAGGGTGGCTTGAGATCAGCCCTTCACCAGTAACTGTCTCGCCATGGATAGACCTCGACACCTCTGTTAATTATCGGTCTATGGGGAAACTGATCCCGGTATTTTTCGAGAATCGGCCAAATTTGGTCTGGAATTCTCATAGGCACATCTTGCTCTGATGCCTGTTGGCCTGACCAGATGGACGATTACTCCTCATGATATCAGTGTAACGGCATTTCCCCCAACAATCGCCGCGGTGTGGCGAATAGGGCCCGCGAGTTTCTATGCTCCACCTTCCTTCTGACACTCCCACCCTTCAGTTGCTCGCTTTCTTGTCCCTCACGATCGGAAAACACCGTCGTCTCGGTCACCTCGCTATTCATCGCCTTCCGTCAGAACTTCGGATGGAAGCCGGCCGTGTTCATATCTAGCTACGGGGCGGCGGCGGGAAGCAAGGGGACACGGCGACCATTGAATTCGGGATGTGGAATCGTAAAAAATACCCGCTGGCTATTCGCATGATCACCGTGGCTTACGAGAAGATGGTGATTGACCTTCTTGCTAAGGATGTCTTGACGGAAGGATAGAGAATCAACGGGAACCACAAGCTGGTGTTTCCGAAAAGGGAGACACTGGAGCCAGGCAAAGTTCGCCAATATAATCAGGTGGCACCGGTGGAACGTGCCCCGATGGACTTGAAGGAAGACGTGACGATATCGGTGTTTTACTTCGATCCGATCAAAAGCCGGATCCGAACGATCATCGTTCACGCAAGAGACACGATATACCTCGACACTACGTCTAAACAGGAACGCCGGAAGTATCAAATCCAGTTTTGGAAGAAGTTGCCAGGACTGCGTAGTTTGTACCCATAATCGGGCGTAGCGAAGAAGGTTGCTCCAGCGGAGGATTATCCTCAACGGGCGCCATTCGTTTAGTCCTACTCAAATCGCCACAGAGCGGCAACGCAATATGTCGCGATGGGCGAGTCTTATCAGGTGCCCACCGATTTTGACGAGATGTGGAAGACGCCTTTAGCTGTGGCGAAGCTGGAAATCTTCGATAGGATCAAACTAGGGCGTGGCGACCTGACCTTTGACGAGCACGTTAGTTCGCGCCTGTGGCAGCACTGGCCAGGCAAGTCAGAAGCACTCTTTTCCTGACGAGTCCGTCACCTTGATAATGGAGACGTCCTCCGTGTATCTAAACGCTTCTGCGAAACCTGCATTCAGCAGCTGCAGCTCGTTCTGGGCGTAAAGGTACTTGTCGATCCAAGTTCCGGTCACCGGATCACCATCGCGCCGGCGTGCGGACGCGATTACCTCGCTCTCCGGCCCCCAATAAAACCGATATTGCTCTAGCGTCACGCCGGACAAAGCACTAACTTAGGCGTACGCAAGCGGCTGATTGATGGCGAAGGCTTCCCGGTACGCATCGGCCGAATACGACTGGTAGATCCACGGCTCAACGTCGGCCGGTATTAGATTTCTGAGAAAGTCGACACTCGCAAGCAGCTGCAACAGGTCCTGCAAGACGCTCAGATGACAAAGCGTGAGGAAGTTCGAAAGGCTCCTAGCAACGATATTGTCAAGCGCTGGCAGCCAGTAGCCCCGCATCCTCTCGACCATCAGCTCCGCGCGCTTGTCAACCCCCTCGCGGATGCGTGCCACGTGCTTGGTGCTTTCGTACCCGCGATCGAGGAACTCGCGTATCTTTTCCGGAGGCCGACCATGAAATCGTGAGGTCGGCTTGCGGTGCTCCGCAGCGTCCATAAGAAGGCTGGCGACCAGCCTCTCAATCGCCAGCGTTGTCTCCGGCCAGACTGTGAGGACACCCGGAACCTTCCCTTCGACCTCTTTCAGAGCAATCTGACACTTCACGATATCTGCGCGGACTCCATCGGGGAATCCCACCCTAACCCGTCCGTCCTTCCCAATGGCGTCGATACCGGCCTGCACATGGGGGTCCAGTTTGCCAAGGAACTCCACCAGTAAACGGTGTTGGATCGCTTCCAGATCGTTGGGCGTGGGGATCGTGAAATGGGTGGAGAGCGGCACACGGTAAGGTTCAGGGAAATATCTGGCGGCCGAGATGGGATCGACGACGGCTCGCATGAAAAAGAACTTTGTAACAATGAACTTGTCTTCGAACAGCTCCTTGCCGGTGATCTTTAACCGCTGAGCGTTCAGCATGGCCTTGAAATCGCGGTCCAAATCAAAGAGCCAGGCGTTCATGGCCGAACTTCTCAAGATGTCGTTTTGTGCGTGTCTGAGAAACACGGAGGATAGAGGGCTAAGAAAGGTGGAGTACTCGGACCCGAGGGAGGGCGAGGCTACCAGAAATAGACCAACCTCGATTTTGGCATCTAGGAGATCGCGCTCTTCCCGCACCAGGTATCGCCGGGCCACGATGCCACCCATGCTGTGGCAGACGAAGACGAGCCGTTGGGCGGTCAGGACTTTGTCCAGCCGCAGATGGGTCGTAAGGGCATCAACCGCGTCGTTGATTCGATAGGTGCCCGAGAAAAGTCCGGTCTCGTATTCGAAGATATAGACGCCGACACCGCGCGTGCGTGGGTCTTCGATGAGGAGGCTTGGCCAATACGTGCCGTTTGCGTTCCGCCAAGCCTCGGCGTCGGAAATCACGCCGTGGATAAAGATCACCACTGTGCCATTCTGGGGTTGAGCTAACCAAGTGCCCTTCATGACAGTCGATCCCGCCTCTCAGATCAGTCCAGCGCAATAGGCATACAAAGCTACGGCATTTTTGACTCGTGCTGCCGGCAACTCTGCAAGGATAGCCGAAGTTTTCAAGCGGTCTTTTCGTGTCGAACAGCCCGATAGTATGCGGCGTGCCGATTGGCTTCCGCCTTGATCAGGCTCGCGTCGCCGCGAATCCTTCGCAGCCGACCAAGCGCTCCGGATGTAATGGCGCAAGACGGTCTCGAACACGCGCTGGAAGAGATCGCTCTCACGCAAGCGGCCGTGCCTGTTCTTCGAGAACGTCGAGTGATCGGGGACCGTCCCATCTAGACCCATACGGCAAAACCAGCAGTATGGCAGATTGTAGTGGACTTCATTAGAGAGCCGCCGCTCCGATCGGATGCCAAAGCAATAGCCGATCAAGTGCATCCTGATCATCAGCTCCGGACCGATCGAGGGCTGCCCAATGTTGCTTTAGAAGGGTGCCAACTCCCGTCGCAGATCCTCGACGTCGACGACCTGTCGATCGACCGCAGGAGGTGGTCGGCAGGGATGTGCCGTTCTAACGAGAACTGATAGAACAACGCAGCCTGTTCGACTTTCCGATGCACCATCATGACCTTCAGTCCTGCCAATCAGACAGACTGAATAATCGATATCTCTGCGTCGCAACGCCGACTTTCATGCACAACAATGAGACGATACCATAAAAGCATAAATGCAAAATTGATTCTAGCATGTTGCGATGCTGTTGAGGCGTTCGCCGGGGGCGGTCGGTCCCGCGTCCCGGTTTCGGCGGCGCTATGCTGACGCTCCTACGGCTGCCCTCTTAACTGGTCTCACGACCCGCGAGGGGCCTCCGCTGACGCTCCGCCCACACGCTACCTTTCCACAGCATCGCCGCCAAGGGCATCCTGCAAAATCTGGTCGTCGAGCCGGAGCTGGACGGCGAAGGCGCGCCCACCGGGTTTAGCGCTCCCTCCGGGCGATGACGTCGAGCGCCGCGAAAATGCGCCGCCGCCTTGTCGGAGTGTGCAGGTGAAGGTCGGGGCGGATATGATCGACTGCTTCGGCACGAGCTGACAGGCCCTTGCCGGGCTGCTGTCATCTCTCAGTCTCAAAGCCGACGTTGATCGGAATAAGGAGCGTAAGATCTTCCTTCGCCTTGGGCGAAGCCTTTCAGGACGTCGTCGGACAGGGCCGCTGTAGCGCCTCTGGTCTCCTAGGACGAATTCATTCACACGTCGAACTCACCCAGCCTGGTTAGGATCTCCGGTCATGCTGTTTGTGGAGGGGCCTTACGACCGAGTTAACATCGGTCGTAAGGAAAAGGCAGGGGCTATTAGTGGCTTTGCCTTCCTTCACCTTTCGAGCCGAGGTCCAGTTGGTCCAAAAGGCAAGCGAAACAGATCTGAGGTCGAATGTGGTCGAGGATGAACCAGATATCGCCGCTGCAGGTACCGTTTGGACGCTGTTTCGGAAAGAGCAAAGGTCCGGATAAAGGATGCGGCGCTGGTCCATTAGGATGCCTGGCAGCTTCCGCAAAGCGCTTGTTCATGTCGAAGACGAAACGATCGATCTGCGTTCTACATCGCCCGTGTCGCACCATCTATGGGCGACGTACCCCGGCTCAACAATGGCCGTGTCAACCTGTCAACCGTGTCAACCCAAGTTTCGCCCTTTGCAGCTGGTGGATTTCCGGGGCACGCTTGGGCCGTATGGGGCAGGGGCGGGGGAAGGACCCATCGGCCGGTGTTTGTTCTGACTTGGAAGATGGGCATTGAGGAATCTGGATCTCATGGTTAGGGAAGTCTGTGGTTAGCTGAATTGTCTGCGCAGGCACAATGTCCGAGCACGAACTCACCCGCCGAGCGATGTACGACCTGGTTTGGTCGCAACCGATGACCAAGGTCGCCGAAGGTTTTGGGATATCGGACGTTGCTCTCAAAAAGATCTGCGACAGGCATCGGGTGCCGACGCCGGCGCGCGGCTATTGGGCCAAGAAGGCGGCAGGCAAGCCAGCCAAACAGGTTCCCTTCTACGGCACGACCGATCCGCAGCACGAGCGCATCAGCATCTATGGTTCACTGCAGAATTTGGCTCCAGAGGTCAAAGAGGTGCTGGACCAGGAGCGCCAGCGCCGCAAAGCTCTTCCGAAGTTGATACCGACTCCGGTCGTCGTCGAGCCGACGCCGCCGGTTGAAAACGTGCACCCATTGATTGCAGCAACGGCAAAAGAGTTGCGCAAAGCCAAACCCGACCGCGACGACGCCGTGCGGGTCAGCGGGCCCGGCCGCTGCGGGATCGAAGTTGGCGTCACGAGCGCTGAACGCGTGATCACGATTCTTGATGGGCTTGCGCGTGCGCTGGAGGCGCGGGGGCTGACCATCGATCTGCCGGGCGGTCACATGCGTGTCGCAGTGCAGCCGGACGAGCTGACCTTTTCACTCTCCGAGCGGATCGAAAG
The DNA here is from genome assembly GCF_032380995.1 of Bradyrhizobium sp. SZCCHNR2028. NCBI lineage: Bacteria > Pseudomonadati > Pseudomonadota > Alphaproteobacteria > Hyphomicrobiales > Nitrobacteraceae > Bradyrhizobium > Bradyrhizobium sp. SZCCHNR2028. The sequence continues at coordinate 27,409 of NZ_JAUHJF010000037.1, forward strand.
GCGCCCGCACGCTCCGACCATGGAGGAGCTAGCGCTGGAAGAGCGGCAGAAAAAGAAGCGCGAGCGAGAAATGCCGGTGAGCCTCTGGTCTCTCGACTACAAGCGCGCCTATCCCGAATTCGACTTTATCCGGACAGGCGAACTGAGCCTTCAGATCGCAAACCATTATATTGGGCTGCGCCGCAACTGGGCTGACGGCAAACGGCAACGACTGGAAAGCCTCACCGAAGACATTGCGGGCGGGATTGTTGCCTATCTGGCCGGCATCAAGGCGAGGCGCGAAGAACGTGAACGCTGGCACAGAGATTGGGAACTGCAGCGGCACCTTGAGGCGCTCGCTAGAGCTCGCGAGGAACGGGAGACAAAGAGAGCGGAGTTTCTGAACCGGCTCGCCGAGATCTCGAGTGAAGCGGATCACCTGAGACCGTTCGTCGCGAGATTGCGTGGCAAGTTGAAGGATAATGGTCCCCGCGAACTAGCACGTCTCTTGGAGTGGGCGGATGAGCATGTCTCACGGCTCGAGAGCGAACTAACACCTGGCGGGATTGTGGAGGCTATCGGCGAGGAAAAACTGTTTCCAGAGCCTGACCCGTTAGCGCCACCGCGGGCGGAAGATGACTGAGATTGGTTCACGAGACGCCCCTCGAAGAGTTCAGCCAGAGTCCGACGGACTATCGCGCGGTGCTCTAAATGCTAAAGGCGGAGTGGCTTGCCGCGAACGAGCGGAGACACCTTCGCTAGGCAAGAGCTGACATCATGACTGTGATATGCGTCTTCCACTTAGCGGTGATGCTTGGCGGATTGACAGGCTTGTAAGGCCACAACTCTTATGGCCGGTGGCCTTATTGTGCGCGCTTGGGCGCACCACACGGAGCAACTGTGCTGTTGAGGTAGGCCGGCGAACGGCCGGCCTCAAGGCTGGCGCGAGACGCGCCCCCGCCTTCGGCGGCTGAAGGCCTTGACCCCGTCCGCTCGCCGTCCTGTTGGCTTGGCATGCACTCGGTCGTGGACCCAGCGCAATGTGGCGCTCGATCAGTTCATCGCAACGCAGGGCTGCTTGGGATTCCATTTTTCGCCGCGGGCAATCATCGTGTTGAGCATGATGATCAGCTTGCGCATACAGGCGATGAGGGCAACTTTCGGCTCTTTGCCCTTGGCGATGAGGCGTTCATAGTAGGTCTTGAGCACCGGATTATGCTGCGTCGCTGCCCCGAGGCAGGGAAGGAACAGGCCGTTTCTCACCCAGCGCCGACCTCCCTTGATGTGGCGCTCGCCTCGGCGCTTGCCGCTGTCGTCGTCGTAAGGGGCAACGCCGATCAGG
>NZ_JAUHJF010000038.1:0-21977 GCF_032380995.1 Bradyrhizobium sp. SZCCHNR2028
TCCGGACGGCCGCGCATGATGTCGAGATGAAAGCGCCATTCCGTCGAGGGCTTCAACGGCCCCTCCCAGGAACCGTAGTCACCCTCGAGCGGCATCGAGGCGATCATCTCCGGCTTCATCGAGTCATAGGGCGTCGCCGAGGGCGTGATCAGCATGCGGTCCTTGTAGCGGGCGGAGATGTTGCCCGAGGTGCCTTGGTTCAAGCCCGACGCATTCATCCATCGGCATTTGGCGATGATGTTCTCGCGGATCAGCCGTTCCTCGCGATTCATGTCGAAAACCTTTCGTCGTCAGCAGGGATTGAGCGGCGGCTCGCCGGCGAGATAGCGGCGAACCTCTTCGGCCGCCTGGTCGGCGGCAAAGGTGACGGTGCGCACGGACGCGCCGGCGATGTGCGGCGTCAGCGTGACGTTGGGAAGCTGCAACAGCGGCCAGTCCGGCGGCGCCGGCTCGACGGCGAACGTATCGAGCATCGCACCGGCCAGTCGCTGCGAGCTGAGCGCGTCATGGAGCGCGTGATAGTCGACCAGCGGCCCGCGCGCCGTGTTGATCAGGATCGCGCCGGGCTTGATCCGGGCCAGCGCATCGCGATCGATGAAGCCGGTGGTTTCCGGCGTCACGCGGGCATGCAGGCTGACGACGTCGGCGCGCGCCAAGAGGTCGGCGAGCGCGACGTGCTCGACGCCGTCGTTGCGGTCCTCAGCGCTGAGCTGGACGTAGGGGTCGGTCACCAGGATCTTGCAGCCGAACGCCTTCAAGAGCTTGACCACGCGGGTGCCGATCGCGCCATAGCCGACGATGCCGACCGTCATTTCGCCGAGTTCGCGTCCCGTGCGATCGGCGCGGTAGAGATCGCCGCGCCATTGCCCGCCCCGCATCGACTCGTGGCCGCTACGGATCAACCGGGTCTCGGCGAGCATCGCGCCGATGGTGAATTCGGCCACCGCGCTCGCGTTGCGGCCGGGCGTATTGACGACCAACACGCCGTGATCGCGCGCGGCCTGCATGTCGACGTTGACGGGGCCGCCGCGCGACACGGCGATGAATTTCAGGCTCGGCAACCGCTGCAGCATCGCCCGCGAGATCGGAGCCAGATGCGTCACCAGCAGGGACGCCTCGCCGATGAAGTCCGCCAGTTCTTCGGGGTCGCCCATGAACTCCTTCAGCCCGTCGAGCTTGGAGCCGGCATAGCCGTGCTCCATCGGCTCATCCGGCCAGGGCTGCTCGAGCATGCGGATGTCGATGCCATCGCCGCAGGTGGCGGTGATGCGCTCGGCAAACACCGAGGGCAGCATGAAGCGGTCGCCGATAATGGCGATGGAGCTAGACATGATCGGCACCTGCGCGTTGTGCGGCGAGCTGCTTCCAGACCGGTCGCGCCGCGATGCGGGCCTCAACATAGGCCGGGAACAGCTGCGCATAGCGTTCCGCAAGCGCCGCATCCGGCGCTTGCGGCTCATCCAGATACGGTCTCACCCACTCCTCCGCGCAGATCATCATGTCCGAGTAGAGCCCGGTCGCGACCGCGGCGATCATCGCCGCCCCCGACGCGCCGGCCTCCTCGCGACGGCAGACTCGAATTGTGCTGCCGAGTGCCGCGCCGAGAATGGCACCAAGGGCGCGGCTGCGCGCCGCGCCCCCGGTCAGGCGAATTTCCGTCGGCAGCGGTCCCATCGCCGCGTAGCAGTCACGTGCGGCGAAGGCCAGTCCCTCCATCACGGCGCGCATTAGATCCCAGTAGCCGTGACGGGTGCGCAGGCCGACCAGTTGCGCAGACGCCTCGTGGGACACGAATGGTCCGCGCTCGCCAGCATCGGAGATGAAAGGGTGATAGAGCAGCTCGCCCGCCTTCGCCGCGAGCACGCGCTCGTCCAGCCGCCGGATCAGATCGTTGCGCGACCGCGCGATGCCTTCCATGGCGAGCACCCCGCGCGCGACATCGAGCAGCCAGTCGATGTTCAAGGTCGCGGCCATGGTCGACTGCATCTGCGCATAGTGGCCCGGCACCGGGAACGGCATCGTATAACCGGTCGCCTCGGCATTCAGCCTGACTGCATCGGCGCCGTTCACCAGCCGCATGTGCATGCCGGTCGAGCCGATGATGGTGCAGCCGACCTCCGGCGTGGGGTCATACAGCCCACCGCCGAGCGCATTGCAGATCACGTCGACATAGCCGAGCGACACCGGCACGTCGTCGGGCAAGCCCGTCTCGGCCGCAGCCGTTGCCGTCAAGCCATGCGTCGTCGCGACACCGTCGACGACATCTGGAAACAAGCGCGCGGCATCGGCGATGCCGATGAGACGCGCGGCCTCGCCGTCGAAGCCGCGCTTGCGAAAATCACCGCAGGAGAACGTCGCCTCGGAGGGATCGGTGACCCGCTCGCCGGTCAGCTTGAAGTAGAGCCAGTCCTTGCAGTGGAACGCCGTGCCCGCGCGTCCCAGCAACTCTTCGTCATGGGCCTGCAGCCAGGCCAGTTGCGCCCCCTGCTGGCAGGCGTTGAGCCCCGATCCGGTGCGCTGATAGTGCGCGACATTGCGCTCGCCGCCGCGGAAGGCTTGAACGAAACCTGCCGCACGCGAGTCGAGCCACAGCAGCGCGGGCGCGACGGGATGGCCATCCGCATCGATCAGCCAAGTGCCATCGCCCTGCCCCGTCACGGCGATCGCGGCGACCCGGTGAGCCAGATTCGGCAGCGCGCCGCTGAGGCCGCGCAAGGCCGCAACGGTGTCGGTCCAGGTCCGCTCCATGTCCTGCTCGACTCGGCCGCCCGGCAAGGTGGTGTAGCTGTTGGGAATCGCGAAATCCCCGAGCTGGCGGCCATCCCGCGAAAAGGCCACCGCCTTGATCACCGACGTCCCGGCGTCGATGCCGATGATCACGTCGCGAATCGCTCCGGAGGTCATATTCAACGCCCCTCCGCGTGGCGGACGCAGACGCCGTCGGCGCCGAAAACGTGGAGATGGCGTGACTCCAGCGCGCATGGCACGACGTCGCCCGGCCGCGCCACGACCCTGCTCGATGTCACGGCGACCAGCAGATGACCGGCGCACTCGCCCGCAATGTGCGACTGATCGCCGAGCCACTGGTTGGAGACGACGCGCAGCCGCGTTTCACCGCTGCCGATCGCGATCCGCTGCGGCCGGATGCCGACCTTGATCCGATCGGCCTGCACCAGCGCCTGTTGTCCCGTCACGTCCAACGTCTGCCCGGGAATGTGAAAGGCAACATCGGAGCCCACGGACAGACGGAAGCCGCCTTCCTCCTGCGTCACCGCGGTCTCCAGCAGGTTCATCGGCGGCTCGCCGATGAAGCTCGCGACGAACTGATTGGCCGGGCGGTTCTTCAGCTCGCGCTCGCTCGCGAACTGCTGCAGCACGCCGTCTTCCATGACAGCGATGCGATCGGCGAGCGCGCTCGCCTCGGTCTGGTCATGGGTGACGAAGATCGCCGTCATGCCACGTTCGGCGAGCAGGCCCTTGATGCGGCCGCGCACCACGGCGCGGAGCTGCGGCTCCAACTGCCCCATCGGCTCGTCCAGCAGATAGAGGTCGGCGTCGCGCACCAACGCGCGCGCCAGCGAGACGCGCTGCTGCTGCCCGCCGGAAAGCGCGCGCGGATGGCTATCGAGGATATCCTCGATCTCGACCAGTCGAGCGATGCTATCGACCCGATGAGCGATCTGGGCGCGCGAGAGCTGCTGCGCCTTCAGCGCGAAGCCAATGTTCTCGCGCACCGTGAGCGGCGGATACAGCGAATAGCCTTCGAACGCCATCGCCACCTTGCGCTTCGCCGGCGCCAGATCATGGATCGGCCGCTGTGCCAGCGCGATCGATCCCGAGCTGACGCTCTCGAACCCGGCGATCATGCGCAAAGTCGAGGTCTTGCCGCAGCCGGAAGAGCCGAGCAGCGCAACGATCTCGCCTGCTTTCACCTCCATATCGAGCGCGCGCACGGCATGGACCGGCGGCTTGCCCCGGCTGTGATAGACCTTGTCGACGTTGCGGATTTCGAGCATGCCCATGTCAGGTCCTCACGCCGCCTGCCGCCGCGGCGAAAGGCCAATGCGGTCTCCCGTCGCGTGGTCGAACAACAGCACCGCATCGGGCGCGAACCGCACGAACACGTCCTCGTCGGTATCCGCCTCCAGCGCCTCCGGCGCCAGCGCAGCCAGCCACTCGGATCCGTCGGCGAAGCGCAGCAGCACCACGGCGCGCTCGTGGATCGGCGTGACCGCGACGATCCGCGCCGGGATCGCACCCTCGCCGCCATCACGCGTCACCACGACATCGTCCGGCCGGACGCCAAGCCAGCAGCGCTCGCGCATATTGGTCGGCAAACCGTCCGCATCGAGCCGGATCAGCGCCCCGGCGACAGATGCGGTCAGTCGGCCCTGCTCCGCCACCGGCGTGACCTCGGCAAGGTTGATGCTGGGATCGCCGAACAGCCGCGCCACCGCGACCGAGGCGGGCCGCGCGTAGATTTCCTCGGGACGCGCCACCTGCATCAGACGGCCATTGATCAGCACCGCGATCCGATCGGCGATTGCCATCGCCTCGCGATAGTCCTGCGTGACATAGAGCACCGCCGCCGAGCTGCGGCGCAGCAGGCTCGGCAGCTCGAGGCGCATCTCGTAACGCAGCTTGGCATCGACATTGCGCAGGGGATCGTCGAGCAGCAGCACCTCAGGGTTGCCGATCAGCGCGCGCGCCAGCGCGGTGCGCTGCTTCTGGCCGTTGGACAGTTCACGAGGCTTGTGGCCGAGCACGTGCTCGATCTTCAACAGCCGGCTCATCGCCGTCACTTTCGCGGCGGTGTCGGCCGCCCCCGTCGCGCGCAGGCCGCTGGCGATATTGTCGCGCGCGCTCATATGCGGAAACAGCGCAAAATTCTGGAAGGCCATGCCGATGCCGCGCTGCTCCGGCGGGGCATCGACGATCGAGCGCCCGCCGACCAGGATGTCGCCATCGTCAGGCTCGAACATGCCGGCGATCATGCGCAGCAGCACGGTCTTGCCGCTGCCGGACGGACCGAACACTGCGACGATCTCGCCGGGCTCGACCGTCAGCGACACGCCTTTCGCGCAGCAAGCGGCGCCAAAGGTCTTGTCGACGGCTTTCAGTTCGAGACGCGCCATGTATCCTCAACCCTTGACCGCACCGAGCGACAGTCCTTCGACGAGATAACGCTGCGCGTAGAGCGCCAGCAGCAATGTCGGCGTAACCGACAGCACGATCGCGGCGGCGATCTGGCCGTACTGGATGCCGGACGCCGTCACGAAGGCGAGCGCGCCCACCGTCACCGGCTGCTTGTCGGCCGAGGCCAGGATCAGCGCGAAGACGAAATTGTTCCAGCAGAAAATGAAGGACAACAGCCCCGCCGCTGCGATCCCCGGCCCTGCCAGCGGCACCGCGATGCGTGTGAACGCCTCGCGCCAGGAGTGGCCGGCGAGCCGGTAGGCATGCTCGATATCCGGGCTGATGTCCTCGAAATAGCCGCGCACGATCCACAGAATCAACGGCAGCGCGATCAGCTGGTAGACCCAGACGATGCCGAAATACGTGTCGTTCAGGCCGAGCTGCTGGTAGTACAGCGACAGCGGCAGCAGCACCAGCAGCGGGGGCGCAAAGCGGAACGAGAGAAGCGTGAACGCAATGGCCTCGCCGAGCCTGAACTTGAAGCGCGCGAACGCATAGGCCGCGGGCACGCCGAGCAGCAAGGCCAGGATCACCGAGGCGCTCGACAGCACGAAGCTGTTCATCAGGTTGCGCATGAACGAGATCTGCAGATTGCCGGCCGCGGTGCGCAGCTGGCCCGAGATCAGCGCCTCGTAATTGGCGAATGTCGGCTCGAACAAGATGCGCGGCGGGATCCGCAGGATCTGCTCGTTGGTCTGGAACGACATCAGCAGGATCCAGACAATCGGAAACATGAAGAACACGAGCACCAGCGCGAGCGCAATGCCGCGAAAGATGCGTCCAGCCAGGCTGGAGTGATCCATGACGTCCCTCCCTCAGGCGTGACCGTGGGCGCGTGCGCGCAGCCGCAGCCAGTTCTTGATGAAGATGTTCGAGAGGATGTTGGTGATCAGCCACAGGATCATCAGCAGCGCCGCCGAGCGTCCGACATTGGTGTACTGGAAGAACTCGAGATAGGCCTGGACCTGGAACACCATCAGCCGGTCGCCGGGGCCGCCTTGCGTCATCGCATAGACGATGTCGAACTGCTGGATCGAATCGAGCAGCCGGAACAGCGAGGCGGTGATGATGTAGGGCGCGAGCATCGGCAGGGTGATGCGGAAGAACACGAAACTCGCCGGCACACCGTCGAGTGCGGCCGCCTCGAACGGCTGACGCGGCAGCGAGCGCAGACCGGCCAAGAGCAGGATCATGATGAAGGGCGTGTAGACCCAGACGTCGACCAGGACGACCGTGAACAGCGCGGTCGACGGATCGGAGGCCCATTTGAAGTCATGTGCGCCGAACAGGCCGACCAGATAGGACAGGATGCCGAAGCTCGGATTGGTCATCAGCTTCCACATCAAGGCGGCGATCGCCGGCGCCGTCATCAGCGGTAGCAGCAGCACGATCGAGACCGCGTTGTGGAAGCGCGTCGGCCGCCGCAGCAGCAGCGCGATGCCCAGGCCGAGCAGCAGCTCGGCGACGACTGTTACCGCGGTGTAGACGAGCGAGATCCGCAGCGTGTTCCAGAACGCCGGATCGGACAGGAAATCGATGTAGTTGTCGATGCCGATGAAGCCGCGCAGATATGGCAGATTGAGCCGGTAGCGCTGCAGAGAATAGACGGCCGCGGTGACGAACGGCACCAAGATGGCGATGCAGACCAGCAGGGCCGGCAGGCTCAACAGATACGGCAGCAGCCGCCCGCTCCAGCGTTTGGCGCGGCGCGGCACCGCATTGGTCTCGATAAGTTCAGCCATGCTCATGACAAGCGGGATCGCATCAGCGCGGGGATGGGCCGGTCCGGACGCCCGTGGGGGAGCGGCCGGACCGGCGGGTGGTCATGGAACGAGCGTCGCCCGGCTTCAGCCAAGGCCGGCCTGCTTCAACTGACGGTTGATGCTCTCGGCAAGCTTGTCGAGGCCCTCGTCGACGCTGATCTCCTTGGCCACCATCTTCTGCAGCGAGGCCGCCCACTCCGTCGTGAGATCGAAGAACAGCGGCTGCGCTGTGAAGTAGATCTTCGCACCGGGCGCCGAGAGGTCATGCTGCTCGAGATAGCCAGGATAGGACTTGGCGATCCGATCGCGGAACTCGCTGTCCTTCCACACCGAGGTGCGGACTGGATTGACGAAGTCCATCTTGCGGGCGCCGAACAGGTCGTGCTCGACGGAAGCCGCCCACTGCATGAAGGTCCACGCCGCATCCTTCTGCTTGGAGAAGCTCGACATCGCCAGCGACCAGATCCAGACGTTCGGCGTCGGCGCCTTGGCGGCCGGATTGGCCGCGAATGGCGCGTAGCCGAGATTGCCACGCTCCTTGTTCTCGCCGCCGTTCATGAAGTAGCCGAGAATGTCGGCGTCGAAGATCATGCCGGAAGCGCCGGCGCCGAGATCGGTGCCGACCTGGTACCAGGTGTAGGTCGACCAGTTCTTCGGACCCGAGCCCTGGATCATCTTGACCCACTTCTCGTGGAAATCCTTCGACGCCTTGGTGTTCATCGCGGCCTTGAGCTTGCCGCCCTCCATCACGAAGTCCTTCTGGCCGAAATTCGCGTAGGCCGACAGAAAGCCGGGATGGATGGTGGCCCAGGAGCGCGAGCCGCGCACGCCGACGCCATAGGGACCACCGGCGTCCTTGGTGATCTTGGCGGCGACGTCGAGCATATCGTCGAGGTTCTTCGGCGGCTTGACGCCGACCTTGTCGAAGATGTTGCGGTTATAGGTGATGTTGTTGAGCTCGTAGCCCCACGGGATGCACCATTGCTTGGCCTTGCCCGAGCCGAGCTCGGAGCCGGCGACGCCGTCCCAGGCGGTCGAGGAGCGCAGGCCGGGCAGCACGTCGTCCCAGGCGAACGCCGGATTGGTCTTGGCGGGATCCTTGATGTAGGTGTTGAGGTCCTCGATCCAGCCGGCCGGACCATAGGTCCAGGTCATGTAGGCGCCGGTCATGAAGGCGTCGTATTGATCGGACTTCGACGACAGCGCCGCCGTCACCTTGTCGAAATAGACGTCCTCCGGGAAGATGTCGTAGCTGACGTTCATGCCGGTCAGGCTCTTGAACGCCTCGATGTCGCCGATCATCGCATCGACATAGGGATGCTTGTTGAGGAGCAGCTTGACGGTCTTGCCGCTATGGGCCTTCCAGTTGAAATCCGCGGCCATCGCCCTCGACATCGCCGAGGCAAAGGCGGCATTGGCGGCGACACCGGCGATGCCGAGCTTGGCAGCGCCGTCGAGCAGATCACGCCGGCTGATGCGCTTGCCGGCATAGGACGCAAAGAGATTCTTCTCACGATCGTACATTCAACCCTCCCTTTGTTTTTTGTAGAGACGTGTTCGCGTTACCTGCCCTTCCGACTCTTGTTCTTGGCGTGGCCGGATGTTTTCTCCGGCTTGTCGGTAGCGAGTGCCTGAGCGGTTACCTCATCGATGATGAGACCGTTCAGGAAGCCGCTGCGCAGCACCGCGCGCAGGGCCGTGATCTTCGCCTGGCCGCCGCCGATGGCGACGATGCGGTGTTTCTTCAGATCGGCAGCGGCCATCGAGGTGGCGCGCGCCGAAAGATCGAGATCGAGCAGCTCGCCCTGGGCGTTGAAGAAATGCCCGAGCAGGTCGGCGCAGGCGCCGGCGCGCTTCAGCTCGACGACCTCGTCCGGCTTGATCATGCCGCTCGACACCAGGAAGCCGTCAGCGTGGATCTGGCCGATGCCGACGAACAGCAGCGACGCCCGCTGCGCCAGCGCGAACACGTCGGCAATGCCGAACTGCTGCATCAGCACGCGGCGGTCCGCGACCGAATTGGCGAACACGGGCACCGGCAGCAGATAGGCTTCGGCACCAGTGCGCTCGGCGAGACGATGGATCACGTCGAACGGGTTGGCGGCGAATTTGCGCGTGAGGCCGCCGAGCAGCGACACGAACTGCACGTCGCGCGCCGGGGTCTGCGGCAGCTGCGCCACCACCGCCGCAAGCGTGCGGCCATGGCCGACACCGATGATCTTGTCGTCGCCGCGCTCCAGCACCTGGCGCAGGAAGCTGGCGCCCTCCAGCGCCAGCGCCTTCAGCGGCAGATCGCCCTCGCCGAGATCCGGCGCGACGCGGCAGAAGGCGAGCCCGTAGCGCTCGGCCAGCGCGTTCTCCAGCGCGACGCATTCGGCGACGGGGCCCTCGACGAAGACGCGGATCATGCCCTCGCGGCTGGCGCGCGCGATCAGGCGGTGCGCCTTGGTGCTCTGGATGTTGAGCCGGTCGGCGACCTCCGACTGCGTCAGCCCGGCCGCGAAATACAGCCACGCGGCGCGCGTCGCGAGCGAGGCCTCGCCGTCCACCATGGGCGCCCTGTCGGAAGCTGTCGTCACGCCTGAATGCCTGCTTGCAAAATTCTTCACACCTTGCAAAAAATTGCAGACGCCGATCCGGCCGTCAATCCCCCAAACGTGCTGCAGCGCGTCAGGGACGACGCGCCGGGCGAGCACAGGCATGCTCGTCGGCGCACAACGGGATGAGGTCGCATGACGGAGTTGTTTGTCGGCATCGACGTGGGCACGAGCGGTGTGCGCGCCTGCGCCGTCGATAACAGCGGCGAGATCAAGGGCGCAGCCGCTGTTCCGCTCATCGCGCCGCATCAGGACGGCAACGCCATCGACCAGGATCCCGAGCTGTGGTGGCAGGCGACGGTCGCGGCGCTCGACAAGCTCGGCAGGATCGTCGATCTCGGCGCCGTCGCGCGCATCGCAGTCGACGGCACCTCCGGCACCTTGCTGCTGATCGACGCCGACGGGCGGCCCCGCTCGCTCGGCCTGATGTACAATGATGCCCGCGCGGTCGACGAGGCCAGGCGCATCGCAGCCGTCGCACCGCCCGAGAGCGGTGCGCATGGCACGAGCAGCCCGCTCGCCAAGCTGCTGCATCTGCTCGCCTCCACCAGCGGCGCGCGGCGTGCCGTGCACCAGGCCGACTGGATCGCCGGACGCCTCGCCGGCCATCACGGCGTCAGCGATGAGAACAACGCCCTGAAGCTCGGCTATGACCCCGTCAGGCGCGAATGGCCGCCGTGGATCGATCAGCTCGGCGTTCCACGCGACGTGCTGCCGAGCATTCTGGTGCCGGGCACGCCGTTCGCCGATATCGATCCAGCCATCGCGCGCTCGCTCGGTCTGTCCCCATCGACGCGCATCGTCGCCGGCACGACCGACGGCGTCGCCGCCTTCATCGCCACCGGCGCTGATACGCCGGGCGATGCGGTGACCTCGCTCGGCACCACGCTGGTGGTGAAGCTGGTCGCGACGCAGCCGATTTTCGCCGCCGATCAGGGCGTGTACTCGCACCGCCTCGGCGACAAATGGCTCGCCGGCGGCGCATCGAATTCCGGCGGCGCCGCGCTGCTTGCGCATTTCACCACCGACGCCATGGATCGCATGACACCACTACTGCGCCCGGACGAGCCCACCGGGCTCGACTACTATCCGCTGCAAAAACCCGGCGAACGCTTTCCGATCGCAGATCCCGCGCTGGCGCCGCGGATCACGCCACGGCCGGCCGAGGATCATCGCTTCTTCCAGGCGCTGCTCGAAGGAATTGCTGGCGTAGAAGCGCTGGCCTATCGGCGCCTGCACGCGCTCGGCGCGCCGGCGCTGCGGCGGGTGATCAGCATCGGCGGCGGTGCCCGGAACGAAGCCTGGACCGATATCCGCCGGCGCATCGTCGGCGTGCCCGTCAGCGCCGCCGCGCAGACCGAAGCGAGCTACGGCACGGCGCTGCTGGCGCTGCAGGGACCGCCGCGATGACGCCGGCGGCGTGCGAGATCAGCGGCCTGTCCGCCATCGCCGACAGGTTCGATCACGTGCTGCTCGACCAATGGGGCACGTTGCATGACGGAAGGACGGTGCTTACCGCTGCGCATGACTGCGTCCTGCGGCTGCGCGAGGCCGGCAAGCATATCCTGGTGCTGTCGAACTCCGGCAAGCGCGCGAGCGCCAATGCCGAGCGCCTCGCCCGGCTCGGCCTGCCGCGCTCGACCTATGACGGCATTCTCACCTCGGGCGAGGTGACCTGGACCGGCCTGCGCGACAGAACCCGCGCGCCCTTCACCGATTGTGGCAATGCCTGCTTCCTGATCACCAGGGGCGGCGACCGCTCGTTGATCGACGGGCTGGATCTCGTCATCGTGACGGATATGCGCGACGCCGATTTCATCCTGCTCGGCGGCCTTGATGACGACCTCGCCGAGCCGGACCTCTGGCGCGATCAATTCACCGGAGCGGCGGCGCGAGGCTTGCCGATGATCTGCGCCAATCCCGACCTGATGATGTTCGGCGCGAGCGGCCTCGTGCCTGCGCCCGGCACGCTGGCGCGCGCCTATGAGTGGCTCGGCGGCCCGGTGAGCTTCGTCGGCAAGCCGCATGCGCCGATCTTCGCGGCTGCGCTGGAGCAGCTCGGCCATCCGCATCCGCATCGCGTGCTGATGATCGGCGACTCGCTCGACCATGACGTCGCCGGCGCCCGCGCCGCAGGCCTGCAGAGCCTGCTGCTCGGCGATGGCGTGCATCGCACGACGCTGGCCGGTGCGCCCGACCTGGCTGCCGCGACGCGCAAGCTCGCGGCTTCGCCAGGCCGCATGCCGAATTGGACGATGCAGCACCTGGTGTGGTGAGAAGGAGACGCGAGATGCGCGAGCCTGCCGAGCTTGATGATTTGCGCCGGATGTCGGCGCGGGTCGGCCGCAACGTGGAGCTGGTGCAAGGCGCCGGCGGCAACTCCTCGCTCAAGCAGGATGATGTGCTGTGGGTGAAGGCGTCCGGCACCTGGCTTGCCGACGCCGACGCGAAGGACATCTTCGTGCCTGTCCTCCTGCCTGCGGCGCGCGATGCGCTCGCCGCTGATGACGAGCGCATTCCGCTGGCAGCCCCCGGCCCGCTACGCGCCTCGATCGAGACCGCGCTGCATGCGCTGCTGCCGCACCGGGTCGTGCTGCACGTGCATGCCGTCAACACCATCGCCTGGGCGGCACGGCGCGACGCACGCGATGAATTTTCGGCGCGACTGGTCGGGCTCTCCTGGCGCCATCTCGACTACTTTCATCCCGGGCTGCCGCTGGCGCGCGCGGTGAGTGCAATCGTCGCGCGCGAGCGCATCGACGTGCTGATCCTCGGCAATCACGGCCTCGTCGTCGGTGCCGAAAGCTGCGACCAGGCCGAGGCGCTGGTCCATGACGTCGAGCGCAGGCTGGCGCTGCCGGTGCGCCCGGCGCCCGCCGCCGACGCCGCGGCCTTGCGCCGCCTGTGCGCCGGCACCGCCTATCGCCCGCCGCACGACGCTGGTAGCCACGGCATCGCCACCGATCCGTTCAACCGCGCCATCGCAACCGGCGGCTCATTGTATCCGGATCACGTCGTGTTTCTCGGCCCGGGCCTGCCGACGATCGAGGGCGCCGACGGCCTCACCACGATGCTCGCGCGCGCGAAAGCGAGCCGCCTGCCCGCCCCCGTCGCAGCCCTCGCGCCGGGTCTCGGCGCCATCATCCGCAACGACGCCAGCCCGGGCGCCGAGGCCATGCTGAGCTGCCTCGCGCTCGTGACCAGCCGCCTGCCGCTGTCGGCCGATATCAGCTATCTCTCGTCGCAGCACGAGCAGATGCTGCTCGACTGGGACGCCGAACGTTACCGACAGCAGCTGACGGCAAGCCGCCAGTCGTCGAAGTGAAACGGCGACGGATCACGCGATCTCATCGCTCGACACCGGCGGGGACGGCGCCCCCACCACAATCAGCTTGTGAAGAGCATCTCCGACCTGATCAATGACTTCGCCCCAGTCGCGCCCTTCGCGCTGACGGAACAGACGCATGCTCGGGTACCAGACGCTATCGTCACGATCGAGCAGCCAGCGATAGTCCGGCGTATACGACAGAAGCGTCCAGGTGGGACGGCCGAGCGCGCCGGCGAGATGAGCGACACTGGTATCGACGGTGATCACGAGATCCAGACATGAGATCAGCGCGGCCGTGTCCGCGAAATCGGCAAGTTGGCCCGTCAGGTCCGCAATCCGGCTCGTCGCCTGGAGCACGGCTTTGTCTTCGGCCTTCGGCTCTTTCTGCAGGCTGATGAACGCCGCGTCCTCGCCGAGCAGGCGGGAAAACATGCGCAATGGGATGGAGCGATTGTGGTCGTCGAGATGATTGGGGTTGCCTGACCAGACCAGGCCGACGCGCAATTTCTCAGGCGCACCAAGGCGCTCTTGCCAGATTTGAATCCGATCCGGATCAGGCGCCGGCAAATACGACACCGGCGCTGGAATCGCGGCCAGTGTCGTCCGAAAGGCAAACGGCAGGCTCATGATCGGACAATGGATATCCACTCCCGCAAGGTCGGCGGCCTCCGAGACCGGAATGCACTGCGAAATGCCCGGCACATTCGACAACAGAGGTAGCAACGGCTTTTGAACGGCGAGGATGACGCGGGCGCCTAGCGCCAGGACCATCGGCACGTAACGGACAAACTGGATCGTATCGCCCAGTCCTTCGTCGGCTGCGATGACAATGGTTTTTCCAGCGATGCCGTCCTGGCCCAGCCACATGGGTTGCTGGAAGCGCGGATAAGAGCTCGGCAGGCTCCAACGGGCCTCCCGACCAGACCAGCCCGCGTCGAGATCCCCCAGCAACAGGTTCAAATGAGCCGTCCCAAGATCGGCCAGCGTGTCTCTCGGGTCGGCACGCTTCAACTGCCTGTAGACCTCGAACGCTTCGTCGAATCGACGCAGCTTCGTGAGCACAGAGGCCTTGTCGTGCAGCGCATCCCTGGAGCCAGGTTGCAAAGCCAGAGCTCGCTCGAACCATTGCAATGCTTCTTCGTCTCGGCGCATCGTCCGCAGGACAATGCCCGTCTTGACGCAGATGTCAGAGTTGCCGGGCTCGATCTCGTGGGCTCGCCGACAGATGGCAAGGGCCTCGTCGAAGCGCTTCAGGCCATTCAGAAGTGCACCACGCATCAACAACGTCGGTACATGGTTGGGCCGCAAGGCGTCGCTCAGATCGAGATAGGCGAGCGCTTCATCGATCCGCCCCAACCGTTGAAGCGCGATGCCGCACTGGTTTGCCGCGTCCCAATGCCTCGCATTCAGTTCCAGCACACGTTGGAAGCTCAACACAGCGTCGGCGAGCTGCTGCAGGCTGACAAGGGCATTGCCCCTCAGCATCCACAGATCGGCGCTTTCGAGACCGAGCGCCCTCGCCTTCTCGACGACCTTCATCACCTCATCCGAGCGTCCCTGGACCTGTAGCACCGTGCCAAGACTCAGGAAGTACTGCGGCTGAACATCCTGCTGGATCGCGCGGGATACCCACCGCAGTGCAGCTTCATACTGCTGTGCCTGCAGTGCAAGGATCCCTAGCAAGTTGAGGGTCGGCGCATGCCCTCCATCGATCGCAAGCGCCATATGACAACACCGCTCGGCGTCCGCATGTCGGCCATTGGCGACGTCACGCAAGGCAGCGTCATAGAAGTTCGCGGCACCATCGAGCTTGGCAGGTTGGAGCTTCACTTTGGTGGGCGAAGCTCGGCGCTCGCGACGGTTCATTGCTGCAATTCGTCCCAGTTACGATTTCAGCGTAATTGATTCTCATTCAGGCTGACAGTCGCAATTCTATCTCCGGCTGTGGTGAGGACCGCTCCGATTCTGCCTGCATTTCGTAGCATAAGAGCGCGGAAGACAACGATCCGATGACACGCTTCGTGGAAGTTAAACTCAATACAACCATCGCGAGCATGATCAAATCGGCGTGCAGGACAAGGGTGAGGACTTCTTCGGTGGCTACGCCTATACGAGGTCGGGGCCATCCGGCCGACCTCGAGATCATCACCGAAACGCCGGCGCATCTGCGCAAGTTTCACGATCCGGAATCGGGCCTGGCGCTGATGGCCGGATGCCTGGCATGGGCCGTCGGACAGCTCGGGCTCGTCGCCGGACACGGCCATCCGCAAACAACCGGAAACAGACTGGAAAGGAGGAGGGGTTGGATGGTGCGCTCGGAGCGGGAGAACACCTGCGTTCGTTCAGTAGCTGAAGCAGGACCGCCTTTCCGCACACCGGCCGGACGTGCCGATTTCTGATCCAATCTTTCGCCGGCAGCGCTATGGCGCTTCATGCCCACGTGTGAAGCCGCTCTCCCGGCGGTAACAGAGATGGAGTTTGTCCCACACCTTCATCATCGCATGGACCAGTTGGTCCATGAGCGCGTCGTCGTGATAGGGCGTAGGTGTAAGACGCAGGCGTTCCATTCCTCGCGGGACAGTGGGGTAATTGATCGGCTGGATATAGATGCCATGCTCCGACATCAGCAGGTCCGAAGCCGCCCTGCACTTCTCGGGATCGCCGACATGCACCGGCACGATATGGCTCTCGCTCGGCATCACCGGCAGGTCTGCTGCCGTCAGGACGGACTTCAGCCGCGCTGCACGATCCTGATGCCGGACGCGCTCCGCTGTCGAGGCTTTCAGATGCCGGATTGCAGCGGTCGCGGCTGCGCAGACCGGAGGCGGCAATGCCGTCGTGAAGATGAAACCGGGGGCGTAGGAACGCACCGCATCGATCAGGTTCGCCCCAGCCGCAAGATAGCCGCCGAGACAGCCATAGGCCTTTGCGAGCGTGCCCTCAACAATGTCGATCCTTTCCATGACCCCGTCGCGCTCAGCTATGCCGCCGCCGCGCGGGCCATACATCCCGACCGCGTGCACCTCGTCGACATAGGTCAGTGCGCCGTAGCGCTCGGCCAAGTCGCAAATTCGATGCAGAGGCGCGATATCCCCGTCCATCGAGTAGAGGCTCTCGCACACGATGAGCTTTGGCCTTTCGGGATCTGCCGCCCGCAGCAGCCGTTCGAGATGCTCAGGATCATTGTGCTGCCAGATCTGCTTCTCAGCGCCGGCCTTGCGAACACCCTCGATCATGGAGTTGTGGTTCAACGCGTCGGAAAGCAGCAAACACCCAGGCAACAGCTTGGCGATCGTCGATATCCCCGCCTCGTTGGAAACGTAGCCGGAGGTAAACACCAGCGCGGCTTCCTTGCCGTGGAGATCAGCCAGCTCCTGCTCGAGCGCGACGAGCGGATGGTTCGTTCCCGCGATGTTACGGGTGCCCCCGGCTCCTGTGCCCATGCGCGATACGGCATCGATCATGGCTCCCATGACCTTCGGGTGCTGGCTCATGCCCAGATAATCGTTCGAGCACCAGATCACAACCTCACGCTTGCCCTCCCCCGAATGCCAGATCGCATAGGGATAGCGCCCCGCCTGGCGTTCAAGATCCGCAAAGACACGATAGCGCCGTTCCTGATGCAGTCGATCCAGCGCACCGCGGAACATCGCGTCATATTCAGGGAGGAGGCTCAACGGCCGCATCTGGTAGTTCATGATTGGACGACTCCTGCCGACTATTTTGCCCGATTGAACTGGTAGGAGCCCTGCAGGAAGACGCCATAGCGCTCCGTCGTATATCTCAGGACCTGATTGAAGGAATCGACCGCATTGGTGCTGAGATGCCACCAGCGTCCGCCGATGCCGATGCGGAAATTGTCGGTCAACTGGTAGTTCAGCACGGTCTCGGCCTGGAATCCGGATCCTTGTCCTGAGGCAGGATCGCGCCCGAACGTGAAATAGTGCGTGTCGATCGCATTCTGCGAAGTCCAGACATAAGCGGCCTCCGCCTGCCAGCTCAGCCGGTCAGACAGCCGCGTGTCGAGTGAGACACCGGCCCGTCCGCTATGCCAGCGATCCTGCTCGGTCACCACCTTGACGCCTGCCCCAAGAGCCGGACTGCAGATCGTCGGATTGCCACCCACCTGGGTGCAGCCCCGCGCGTCGACCGTTTCTGTCCAATATTGATAGCCGACGAAGGCACCAAGCCGGAAACGCTCCGTCTCCAGCAGATTGAAACCGACATCGAGATTTGCGTATTGCAGCCGCCCGCCCACGCTGCTGACGGTCTTGGATGACGGATTGACGAAAGGAGCAAAGTCCTCATCGACGAGAGTGCCCGAGCTGATCTTGCCCGCCCCGAAATAGCCCTTCAGAAACATGTTGGTGAACGGGCCGTCGAGCGCATCGACCCTGAAGAACATCTCGCCGCTGTGCCCGGTCATTCCGCCATAAGCGAGCCGGGAGACCTGAAGCGTCGCTGCCTGATCGGCGAAATAGCGGTAGCGATTCTGCCCCGAGCTGAACCAGTAGCGCACTCCGGTCTCCAGCATATAGGACGGCAGGATCGACGCGCGCGACTGCAGCGGCATATCGCCCGAGCCCGCGCCCTGGCCGCCTTGCAACGCTGCAGGCCTGGCCCAGGCGCAGCTGACGATCGAGGCGTTGCACTTCGTGACACCGTCGGCGTTGAAATCGCGCCGCAACGTGACCGTCGCGAACAGGTCCTTTGTCGTCGTCTTGACGTTGGCCAGCGTGCTGTCGACGAACCGGTAGCCAACCTCTGTTTCCAAGCTGATCTCCTTCGACCAGAGATAGCTGACCAGCAACGACGGCAGGATCGTGTATTCCTTCAAGTCAGTCCGGGTGCCGGACCTGTAGCCCATCCGCAGCCGCGGGCTGATGGCGAGATCGGGCGTGATCGGGTAGCGCGAGGCAAGATCCAGCACATAGAACTTCGAGTCCGCCAGGCTCGCGTAGCGTAGCGCGCCCATGAACAGATCGCCCGGCTTGATGATGCTGTTCCCGGTCAACTGAGCCGACAGATAATATTCGAGACCGCTCGCCGGCGTGCCGTCGACGCCGCCGGACGGCAGCGTGCCGGTCAGATTGGTCACCGTGGCATCGGCGGCGACCTGCCAGGTCTCGTTCAGGGGCCGCGAATAGCTCACCATCGCCGACTGGAATGTCGGCGTGCGGTCGATCGCGAGCTGCCTGATGTCGCCTGCGGTATTGAACTTCATCATGTCGTAGAGCGTGAGGAACGGCTGCCCCTGCAACGCATTCCATGTCGAGAGAAATGGAACTCTTCGATAATCGAACGAGGCGTTGATGACCGACTTGTCCTCGAACGTATACGTTCCCGAGAACACGGCGGCATTGAGCGCGCGGAAATGCGTGTCGTAGTCGATCAGGCCGAGCAGCGACTTGTTGGTGTCGAAATAGCGGAATTCCGCGCCGATGGCCTGGCGGTCGACGATGTTGCGGTCGTATTGCGTGATCAGGTAGACGGTGGTCTCGAGCCCGCCGAGGATCTTGCCAAAATCGATGCTTGCCCCATAGAGCGTCTTGCCATCCTTGAACGGTGCGTCGAAACGGCTCCAGTTCGGCGAGCCCGCGAGCACGTTCAAGCGCAGCCCGGGGCTCTTCTGCCAACTCAGCACCGCGCCGTCGAAACGGCCGATCACGCCGCCGGTGTTGCGGGATTGCCGTCCGACACGCAAGGTCACGTCGGCTTCCTTCAGCGTGTAATCGACTTGCGCGGTCGAGACGCCATACTTGTCATTGCCCGTATCGAATTGGCGCTCGTGGGTGAACGCCAGCTTGAACTTGGTCCTGATGCGATCGTTGTCCGCCGTGCCCAGGAAGTCGAAATTGGTCAGCAGCGTGTTCTGGTGCACCCGGTGGGCATCGGGATCTGCATTCGGGTTCGGCGCGATGGCCCTGTCCTTGACGGCGCTGGTGCTGTCATTGGTGATGAAGGTGGTCGAGAGGCTGCCCGACATCGACCAGCGCGTATCGCCGTTTGGCCCTGCCGACTTGGTTGGCATCCCTGCCCCCATGTCTCCGCCATCGGAGTTGGCCGGAGACATGTCGCGCGGCCGTGCCGGCGCGCTGCTGGTTGCGGTCAGAAGCGCAGCGAGCCGCTGCCTCACCCGCTCAGCGCCCTCGCCGTTCGGATAACGGCGCAGATAGTCCTCAAATTCGGCCTGGGCTGCAGCGGTCTGCCCGGCCTTCTGGCGCGCGACGCCGAGCAGCTCCTGCGCCTCTGCGCTCGAGCCGGTCTCAGGGAGTTTCAGCACCTTCTTCAGAAGGTCGATCGCGGCGTTGAAATTGCCTTTCTTGATCGATGCGCGCGCCTCGTCCATCGAGGCCTCCGCAAACCGGATGTCCGCCGCGGACGCCTGCTGCATCGTGCGATTGTCGTTGCGGACCGACGCCGCCGCACCGGGGATCGCAACCGGTTTCGGCGCATCCGGAGCGGCTACGCTCGGCACCAGGGCCTTCACCTTGCACGCCGACACCGGGCCCTTCCGGGCAATCACGATCGTGACCTGCTCGAAGCTGCCGGATTGCACGATCTGATAGGTGAACTCGCCAGCAAACTGAGCGACGAGGATCGGTCCTCTGTTCTGATCGAGCGTCAGATAGACGTCCTGGATGCCGGAGCCCTGGGCATTGTCGACCCGCACGCCCTCTCGTCTGACCAGACGCCGCGTGATGACGGCGTCCCGATCGACCAATTGTAGCGAGACGCTGAGCTGGCTGCCCTTATCCAGCGGAAAATGCCCAGTGTAGCGCACGCGAGCATGAAAGTTGACGCGCAGCAGGCTGCAGTTGCCGATCGTCGTGGCGTTTGCACTGGCAACGAACTGATCGATGACCGGCTGCGCCGGTGCGACGCCGAAGGCTCCGTCGAGCAGGATTGCGATCAGGCCGGACAGCAGAGTCATCGCCCATCGGGTCGACCTCGCTGCTGCTGCTTGACTGAAGCGGCAGCTCATCACCAGCCGCCTCCATTGACCCGGTGCTGCCGCTGGCGACGGGTGATGATGGCGGTCTGCGACTTGTCGGCATAGATGTGACACGCGCCGGTGCAGTCCTTGAGCTCGGCGACGGTGTAGTCCATCGGCGCCGGCTTCACGAGCTTGGCATGCTGCTGCGGCCGGAAATCACCCGCGTGACAGGCGGCGCAGTCGGGCTTGTAGGCCGCGAACTTGAACACGACGGCTTGCGAATTGCCGCTGTGGCAGGCGGTGCAGCCAATGGCGGCGCTATGGTTCGGATAGCTTGCCGACATGTGCCGGTAGTTGACCGAACTCCAGCTGACCGTCCGATGGCAGCTCTCGCAGGGGACGTTGGTCACGAAGTGCTTCGGCGATTTGCCGGTGGCATTGGAGCCGTTGTGACAGCTGGCGCACGGCGCAGTCAGGCTGGCGTGATCCATCCGTGCGCCCGAGAACGACACGGTGTTCTTGTGGCAGCTTTCGCATGGCGCGCTGGTGACCACGTGGCGCGGCGGCTTGCCGCCGGCTGATGATCCGTTGTGGCAGGTCGCGCAGGCCGCCATCGTACCGGTGTGACTGAAGCGGGCTCCGCTGAATGTCGTCGTGCTCTTGTGGCAGGTCTCGCACGGCGCATTGGTCGCAACGTGCTTCTGCGGCTTGCCGGTCGCGGCCATGCCGTTGTGACAGCTCGCGCAGGCCGCCATCGTGCCGGTGTGACTGAAGCGGGCTCCACCGAATGTCGTCGTGCTCTTGTGGCAGGTCTCGCACGGCGCATTGGTCGCGACGTGCTTCTGCGGCTTGCCGGTCGCGGCCATGCCGTTGTGGCAGCTCGCGCAGGCCGCCGTCGTCCCGGTGTGGCTGAAGCGGGCTCCGCTGAACGTCGTCGTGCTCTTGTGGCAGGTCTCGCACGGCGCATTGGTCGCGACGTGCTTCTGCGGCTTGCCGGTCGCGGCCATGCCGTTGTGACAGCTCGCGCAGGCCGCTGTCGTCCCGGTGTGGCTGAAGCGGGCTCCGCTGAACGTCGTCGTGCTCTTGTGGCAGGTCTCGCACGGCGCCGCAGTCGCAATGTGCTTCGACGGCTTGCCAGGCGCACTCATGCCGTTGTGGCAGGATGCGCACGGCCCCTGCGCCGTCATGTGGTTGAATCTCGAGCCGGCCTCCGTGGCGCTCGAGCCGGCAAGCCCTGCCCTCGGATTGACCGTCGGCAGCAGCGATGGAACCCGACCCGCGTTCTGCGACTCCATTGCATCAGGATTGGCGGCACCGATCGAAGGCAGGAGCTTGCTGCGCGGATCGTTCGGCACAGGCGCTGAAGGGGCGGATGTCATCCGCGGGAGAGTGCTCAGCGGCTGCGACACCGACGCCGCGTCACCAGCTTTCGCCGCGCCGTCGGGTTTGGAGGCGGCAGGCGCACCGGCCGGGGCCCCTGCTCGAGGATCGGTCGTCGCGGCCGCCGACGTCGCAGCTGTATTCGCCAGCGGCTTGCTGCTGAACAAGAGCGTCGAACTGGATGGTGCGGCAGGCTTCGCAGCCGCGCCGGCCGCCGCCGTGGCCGGCGCTGCGCTCGTGCCCGATGCGGACTCGGGAGTCGTGGCCGCCGTCATCGTCCGGTTGGCGGTCGTGGCTGGCGTCACCGCCTTGGCGACGGGCGCCTGAGCGGGGACCACCGACCTGGCCGTGGTCGAGCAACCCGCGGCCGGCTTCTGCGGGTCGTCGTCCCAGGTCGAGAAGTTGGCGGCAGCGCGCACGTGGCAGCAGCCGCAATCCTGTGACTTGGCACTGTGATCCGGCCCCTGCGCGCCTCTGCGGCCCTGGCTGCGATAGGCGCCATTGTGACAGCTGTCGCAGCGCGTCGCATGCACGGCGGTATGGCTCATCGTGTAGGTGGCGAAGCTCGCCGCGGTGTTGGTGTGGCAGTTCGAGCACTGGACGCCGGTCACCGGAATGTGCGGCGGCGTGGTCAACCCCTTCGCGCTCGAGCCATTGTGACAGGCGGAGCAATTGGTGTTGGCCGCGGAGTGGGTGAACGCCGCGCCGCCCCAGCTGGTGAAGCCGCCCGAGGCCGCCTTGGCGTGGCAGCTGACGCAGTCGGCGCCACCGGTGGC
>NZ_JAUHJF010000039.1:0-18758 GCF_032380995.1 Bradyrhizobium sp. SZCCHNR2028
CTCCAGCAGAGGCGCTTGACGAGCTGCTGTCACGAATGAAAACACTGGGTGTTGCGACCACCGCTTGAGCCCGCCGGCTCATCCGGCTGCACCTGTGGTTCCTGCCCCGTGCACTTTTGTTCGCACGGGGGCCATGGGCGTCAGCCGACGCCCAGCCTTCCCTGCGCCCTCGATTGAATGAGGGCCGAACGTCGGTCATCGCTCGGACGCATCGCGCCGCGAGGACGATGATGCGTGTCTCGATGCTGTTTGAGATGTGAAGACGGCTCTCGGCCCCGATGGGCGCTCTTCGTTTTGGCTCCGTCATTGCGCTCGCAATGACGCGGAGTTTGTCGACGTAGTTGTCGTAGCCTGGATGAGCGCAGCGATATCCGGGTTCAACGAGGCTGCGGATGAGACCCCGGATGTCGCTGCGCTCATCCGGGCTACCCGCGAGGAGCGGGAGAACCTACTGCGTCGCGCGCGACAGCGAGAACTCGCCGTTGCGGACGCGCTCCGGCAGGCCTTCGACGAAGGTCGCCACCGCGTCCTCGCCATAGGTGGTGACGAGTTCGGCCAGCGCCGCGAACAGGCTGGCCTGCGCCAGGCAGTCGCCGTCGACGCCGTCATGGCGCGCTTCCGCCCAGGCTTCGTTGAGGTAGCTGAGCGCGGCCTGCTTCTGCTCGTGGTCGGGCAGGACGGCGGGGAGGGCGCTGAAAGTGACGGGAAAGCTCATTGAATTCAGTCTGGCGGGGCCGCGAGGCGCGTTGAATTCCGAACGCGGACGCGCCGGACCAGTGAGGTTTACCACGCAGGCGGCGGACGCCTAGGCCAGTTCTTTAGGAAAGGTTAACAAGGTTAACGCAAACGTGGATAACGCCCGCGCGCCGTCAACCATGAGCCGTCAGTTGGCGTAGCGCGCCGTGAGGTCGCGCGAGATCTTCGAGCCCTCGTCGATGTAGCGGCGGATCGCCACCATCGCCGCCGGCGTGCAGGTCCGGTAGGTCTGCTGAAAGCCGTTATAGCCGCGGTTGAAGCCGGCGATCATCCGGGCGCGGCGTTCGCCCGACGGCGTCTCGGCATCGATCAGGGCCTGCATCTGGTTGCGCCATTTGGCGCCTTCATTGCTGCCGCAGATGCCGCGGAGGTAATGCAGGGTTCCGAGGATCTCGGCCAGCCGCTGCAGATCGCCATCGAACGGCGCCGCCGCATCCTGCGCGCGCGCGGGCACAATGGCGCAGGCGGCAACGAGCATGAGGACGGCCAGGAGGCGCTTGGGGATCATGGGGAACACCGACGTCATATGCCTTTGCCGGACGGCGGACGCAAGGCGCCTACACCAGGGTCCGTGCGGCGGCGATGATCTCCGGCAGTCCGTCGGTCAGCGTGAGGCCCTCGAGCGCATCGGGGAGGCGCCACTGAAAGTCGTCCAGTTCCGGGTTGAGCCGGGGCTCTCCGGCCTGCCAGCGGGCCGCAAAGGGAAGGATCACATAGTGGCCGCCGCTGCCCTGGGCCGGCAGGACCTCGCGCCATCCGGCCAGCCCGACAATTGCGATCGAGAGTGCGGTTTCCTCCATGACCTCGCGCGCGACGGCCTCGTGCAGGGTTTCGCCGAGCTCCACCCGGCCGCCGGGCAGCGTGTAGACGCCCTTGGCGGGGGAACGCGCCCGGCGCACCAGCAGGAGCTTGCCGTCGCGGAAGATGGCGGCGCTGACGGCGAGTTGGGGGTGGCGGGGCGGCGTCGGGGCGGTCATGCCAATGGCTCCAGGCGTGGTCTGCACCGTAGCGTGAAGACGACCGGGCCGGCAGCCCGTGCTGCTCAGAAGCTTGCCATGATGGCGTCGACGGCGTCGACCTCGTCGACCGGGTCGGGGTCGACCTCGATGTCGCCATTGATGATGCCGCCGGCCTGCGTCACCAGCGGCTTGACCCACGCCGCGGCCTGCTCGGCGAGCTTGGCCTTGGTGGCGTCCTGCTTGGCATCGCGCATCGCGCTGCCGACCGCGAGCAGGATGTCGGTCATGGTCTTCGTGAGATGATCGAACTTGTCGCGAATCGCCGGATCGGCCTGCTCATAGGCCTCGATGACGAGATCGCGGGCCTTGAAATTGGTGTGCGTGAAATGTTCTGGATAGGTCAGCGGCGACCACGCCAGAAAATCCTCGGCGCATTCCGGAATATCGGGAATCATTTCGAGCAGCATCACGGCTTCGTTGAAATGATTCAGATAGTCGGTGGCGAGCCCGGTGCGCGGATTGATGTTGGCGGCGCGCAGCATCGCGGCCCGCGCCGGGTCAATGGCGCTGCCCGCCGGTCGTTGGGTCGTGCGATCGGTAGGCACGGAATGGGTCGCCGCTGCGGTCATCCGCTGCAGTGTTGGCAACCCAAGTTAAAAGGTGCTGAACACACGACGATTTGAGTGAGATTATGTGTGGACGCTTCGTGATCACTTCACCACCCGCGGCTCTCAGGCAGATTTTCGGCTACGAGGAACAGCCGAACTTTCCGCCGCGGCACAATATTGCTCCGACGCAGCCGATTCCCGTAGTTCTTCTGGATCAGGACATCAGGCATTTTCGGCTCATGCGCTGGGGATTCATTCCGGCCTGGGTCAAGGATCCCCGTAATTTCACGCTGCTGATCAATGCGCGTTCGGAGTCCGTACGCGAGAAGCCGGCGTTCAAGAATGCGATCCGGCGGCGCCGCGTGCTAGTGCCCGCTGATGGATATTACGAGTGGCAGGTGATCGATGGTCGCAAGCGGCCGTTCTTCATCCATCGCAGTGACGGCGCGCCGCTCGGTTTCGCGGCCCTCGCCGAGACCTGGATGGGGCCGAACGGCGAGGAGGTCGATACGGTGGCGATCGTCACCGCGGCCGCGAGCCGCGATCTCGCCACGCTGCATCATCGTGTTCCCGTGACGATCAGGCCGGATGATTTCGCGCTGTGGCTCGACTGCCGCTCCGATGATCCTGACGAGGCCATGCGGCTGCTGATCCCGCCTCGCGAGGGCGAGTTCGCGTGGTACGAGGTGTCCACGCGCGTCAACACGGTGGCCAACGACGACGAGCAGCTGCTGCTGCCGATGACCGCGGAGATGCGCGCCGCCGAGGACGCGCAGCGCAAGCCTGCGAAGAAGGTTGCATCCCGCAAAGTTTCGCCTGCGCCCGCGGATGACGGGCAGGGGAGTTTGTTTTGAGACGGGGAGCATCAACGAAAAAGGTCGTCATACCCGCGAAGGCGGGGATCCAGTACGCCGCGGCGTCTCGTTTTGAAACGCAGAGCAGTGGAATACTGGGTCCCCCGCTTTCGCGGAGGACGACAGTGGAGCTGGCCCGCGCGGCCGGCGCGCTGGGCTCCCTCAGACGAAGATCCTCAGCGCCGCGTGCTGCAGCAGCATGATGGTCTTGGCGTCCTGGATGCGACCGTCGGCGATCATCGCCAGCGCGTCGTCGATCGAGACTTCCAGCACCTCGATCTCCTCGCCCTCATGCGCGAGCCCGCCGCCGGCGCTGACGCGCATGTGAGGCTCGTATTCGGCGACGAAGAAATGGATCTTCTCGGTGACGACGCCCGGGCTCATGAACGCCTCGAACACGAACTTGACGTCGTGCAGCCGGAACCCGGTCTCCTCCTCGGCTTCGAGCCGGATGCGCTCCTCCGGCGAGGCATCGTCGAGCAGGCCGGCCGCGGCCTCGATCAGCAGATCGTCATGGCCGTTGACGAACGCGGGATAGCGGAACTGCTTGACCAGGATGACGCTGCGCTGGGCGAGGTTGTAGGGCAGGATCGCCGCCGCATTGCCGCGCTCGAACACGTCGCGGCTCTGCATCTGCCACGTGCCGTCGTCGCGCCGCCACTCGAACTTCGTCGAGGTCAGCGTCCCGTAATGGTCGGACAGCACGCGCGTCTCGTGCACGCGGATGCGGTCGGAGATGCTCATCGCTCGCCTCTATTTCATTCCGGGCGTCGGCGGGCGCCCGTCGAGCCATTTCGAGAACACGACGCTGTCCTGCACGGCATAGTCGAGCGCCTGGTAGAATTCCTGCACCGCGGTGTTGTCGCCGCGCACCATCAGCATCAGCTTGGCGATGCCGCGCGCCCGCAGCCAGTCCTCGGCGGCGGCCATGATGGCGCGGCCATGGTTGTGGCCGCGATGCTCGGGATCGACGCTGACGTAGTAGACCCAGCCGCGATGGCCGTCATGGCCGACCATGACGGAGGCTGCGATCGCGCCGCCGCTGCGGCCGACCAGGACGGTCGCATTGTCGCCGCGGCGGGCGAGCGCGATGTCGGCGGCCGGATCGTTCCACGGCCGCGTCAGGCCGCAGCGCTGCCACAGCGCGATGAGGGCTGGCACGTCGGCATCGGTGATGTCGGAAATCGCGAGAGCAGGGGCACTGTCCATGGGAGCGTCGAAAGCCTAGAGCACCTTGCCGGGATTCATGATCCCGAGCGGATCGAATTGCGCCTTGATCGCGCGCATCAGCGAAATCGCGGTCGGGTCCTTCACGTCGGGCAGCTCGTCGCGCTTGAGCACGCCGATGCCGTGCTCGGCCGAGATCGAGCCGCCCATGCGCAGCACGATCTCGAACACGACAGCATTCACCTCGTGCCAGCGGGCGAGATAGTCGGCCGTGTTGGCGCCGATCGGCTGGCTGACATTGTAGTGGATGTTGCCGTCGCCGAGATGACCGAACGGCACCGGGCGCGCGCCGGGCATCAGCTTCACCACGGCCGCGTTGGCCTCGGCAATGAAGGCGGGCACCGCGGCGACCGGCACCGAGATGTCGTGCTTGATCGAGCCGCCCTCCGGCTTCTGCGCCGCCGAGATGTCCTCGCGCAGCTTCCAGAACGCCATGCGCTGGGCGAGGCTGCCGGCGATCGCGGCGTCGTCGACGATGCCGTCCTCGAGACCCTTTTCCAGGATCGTCTCCAGCGTGGCGCGGGCATCGTCGCGCGACGACGACAATTCCATCAGCACGAACCAGGGGTGGGCGCCCGACAGCGGCGCGCGGTTGCCGGCGGCGTGGCGGATCGAGAAGTCGAGCGCGATCGCGGCGATCAGCTCGAAGCTCGTGAGGTTGCCGGCGGCCTCGCGTTGCGCGATCGCCAGCAGCTTGAGCGCGTCCTCCGGCGACTTGAGGCCGACGAAGGCGGTCTCGATCGCGCGTGGCTTCGGAAACAACTTCAGGCTCGCCGCGGTGATGATGCCGAGCGTGCCCTCGGCGCCGATGAAGAGATTGCGCAGATCGTAGCCGGTGTTGTCCTTCTTCAATTTCGACAGCGCGTTGAGCACGCGCCCGTCGGCCAGCACCACCTCGACCCCGAGCGCCATCTCGCGCGCCACGCCATAGGCCAGCGCGGCGGTGCCGCCGGCATTGGTCGAGAGATTGCCGCCGATGGTGCAGCTGCCTTCCGCGCCGAGCGACAGCGGAAACAGCCGGTCGACCTCGGCGGCCTTCTGCTGCGCGACCTGCAGCACGACACCGGCCTCGGCGATCATGGTGTTGGAGGCGGTGTCGACCTCGCGGATCTTGTCCATGCGCTTCAGCGACACCACCACCTCGCCATTGTGCGGCGTCTGGCCGCCGACGAGGCCGGTGTTGCCGCCTTGCGGCACCAGCGCGATGCGATGCTGGCTGGCAAGCTTGCAGATTGCGGCGACCTCGGCCGTCGAGCCTGGGCGCAGCACCAGCGGCGAGCGGCCGTGGAACAGGTTGCGCTCCTCGGTGACGTAAGGCGCGACGTCGGTCTCCGCCGTCAGCGCCTGGCGCTCGCCGACGATGGCGGCGAATTGCGCGATCAAATCGGGCGGCAGCGGCGGCAGTGCAGGCTGGCTGATGTTCATGGTCAGTCGCTTCCAGTGTTATCTCGGCGCGGCGGCGCGGCGCAGCCGGTCGTTGATGGCCTCGCCCAGTCCGTCGTTCGGGATCGGCATCACCGCGATGCTGCGCGCACCCCTGGCATCGAGGCTGCGAAGATAGCCGAAAAGATGCATCGCCGCCTCCGCTGGATCGCCCAAGGGCGAGAGGTTCAGGATCGCGGCGGCTTGGTCGGCCCCGGGCAAGGTCACCGGACCGAAGGCGAGCAGCGCCTCGCCGGCCGCGACCTCGCTGGCGTCGAGGCGGACGGCGGCGCGCGGCGCATAGTGCGAGGCCAGCATGCCCGGCGCCAGCGGCTGCTCGGACGTATTGGTCTCTGCGGCGGGCCGCGCCAGCGCACGGCCGAGCACCGCCTCGATCGCCTCGCTGGGAACCCCGCCCGGGCGCAGCAAGGTCGGCTCGTCGAAGCAGCCGACGATGGTCGATTCGACACCGACCTCGACCGGCCCGCCGTCCAGGATCAGGTCGATTCGTCCCGAGAGATCTGCCGCGACATGAGCCGCGGTGGTCGGCGACACGTGGCCGGAGATGTTGGCGGAGGGCGCCACCACGGCGCCGGCGAACGCCGCGAGCAGCGCTCGCGCGATCGGATGCGAGGGAATGCGGATCGCGACCGTGTCGAGACCGGCCGTCGCGAGATCTGCGACCGTGCAGCCCGCGGCCTGCGGCACCACCAAAGTCAGCGGTCCCGGCCAGAACGCGGCGGCCAGACGCTCGGCGGTGGCATCGAAGCGGCCGATGCGCTGCGCCGCCGCGATATCGGCGACATGGGCGATCAACGGATTGAAGGCGGGCCGGCCCTTGGCCTGATAGAGGCGGGCGATGGCCGCGGCATTGGCCGCATCGGCGCCGAGGCCGTAGACGGTCTCGGTCGGGAACGCGACCAGTCCGCCGCGCGCGAACGTCGCCGCGGCTTGCGCGATTCCAGCCGCGTCGGCGGGCAGGATCCTGGTCTCGATCGCTTGCATGTCTGGGGCGGGCATCGATGGTACGGGACGGCAGTGGCTTCCGCGCTCGGCTATAGCGGGCGCGGACGTTCGAATGAAGCGCGCAAATCGCCTGTCGCATTGCGCTCGCGCCATGGCCGCCGGACAAAGCCCCACGGCCTCAAGCGGTTAACCCCTCTGCCGACGATCAGCGATTTCGATGCGATTTCCTGCCTTGTGTCCTTGCGAAGACGGAAACCCAACGCTATAAGCCGGCTTCCCAAGTCGGAGCGTGGCTCAGCCCGGTAGAGCACTGCGTTCGGGACGCAGGGGTCGCAGGTTCGAATCCTGCCGCTCCGACCATTTCTTGGCGTGACAACTCACGCTTTTCCCGATGTCACCTTGCGCCTGCTACGCTGGTCCAGCGTAGCTCGATGAAGCGAGGTGTTCCCGACATGACAGCGCGATCTCCACGTACGGCGCCGCTTGCGGGACGAACCGGAACGGCCTGGCGGCACGCCAATGTCGGCCGGTTGCTCAACAATGCGGTGCGCCGGTTCGAATCCCGGGTTCTCCAGCTGATGGCGGAGAGCGGTCACGGCGAAACGCGGATCGCTCATGTCAGCCTCACGCGAAATCTCGACGTCGAGGGCACGCGGCTGACCGAGCTCGCGCGGCGGGCCTCGATGAGCAAGCAGGCGATGGGCGAACTGGTCGATCAATGCGCCGAGCTGGGACTGGTGTCGCGCGAAGCCGATCCGAGCGACCGGCGCGCGCGCCTCGTCCGCTTCACGCCGGCCGGACTGAAATGGCTGGAGGCGTTTGGCGATGCCGTCGATGTGGCCGAAGCCGAGATGCGCAAGGAGCTCGGCAAGGCGGCGATGGA
Source organism: Bradyrhizobium sp. SZCCHNR2028 (assembly GCF_032380995.1). Classification (NCBI taxonomy): domain Bacteria; kingdom Pseudomonadati; phylum Pseudomonadota; class Alphaproteobacteria; order Hyphomicrobiales; family Nitrobacteraceae; genus Bradyrhizobium; species Bradyrhizobium sp. SZCCHNR2028. Next base: position 7,676 of record NZ_JAUHJF010000039.1, read on the forward strand.
CGCGATCCTGCAGGGATTGCAGGCCTACGGCGCCCGCTTCGATACGCTCAGCGACGTCAGATAGTCAGGTTGCTTGACTATTTTGCGGGGCGCGGTAGCCTTCCTCCATTGCGAGGAGAAGCGCCGTGATCGAACGTCTGAGCGCCTCGGTGCTGATCGCGGGTGGCGGGCCGTGCGGGCTGATGCTGGCCAACGAGCTTGGCCGCCGCGGCGTGTCCGCAATCCTGGTCGACGAGAAGCCGGGAACGGCCTTCAACCCGCAGGCCAACGCGACGCAGGCGCGGACGATGGAGCATTTCCGCCGGCTCGGCTTCGCCGACGAGGTCCGGCGCGCCGGCCTGCCCGCGGACTACCCGACCGACGTCGCCTATTTCACGCGCTACACGGCGCATGAGCTGGCACGTTTTCAATTGCCGTCCGCAGCACGCGCGACGGAACTGGTGAAGGGTCTGTCCGGCTCATGGAGCGCGGCCGAGCTGCCGCATCGGGTGTCGCAGAAGTTCGTCGAGGCGATCCTGCGTCGGCACGCAGCGCGGCTTGCAGGCATTCAGCTGCACTACGGGCATCGGTTGATCGGTTACGTCGCCGATGACGGCGGCATTGCCGCCGACGTCGAGCGTGTCAGCGACGGTGCGCGCTGCGAGGTCGCGGCTGATTTCCTGATCGGCGCCGACGGTCCGCGCTCCCGGGTGCGACAATCGCTCGGAATCGCCTATGGCGGAACGACGGGAATAGAGCGCGATTTCATGGGCGGCCGCATGCTCGCGGTCTATCTGCGCTCGCCGGAGTTCTACGCCAGCGTCCCGCATGCGCGGGCCTGGATGTATGTCTGCTTCAACCGTGACCGCCGCGCCTTCATGGCCGCGGTGAACGGCCGCGACGAGTTTGCCTTCCACACCCAGTTGCGGCCGGGCGAGGACGAAAGCGCGATCACCGCCGAGGACGCAAGGACAGCGTTCCAGCGTGCCTGCGGTGCGCCCATTCCCTGCGAGGTGCTGTCGCACCTCACCTGGACCGCGGGTCATGCGCTGGTCGCCGAGAGCATGCAGCGCGGCCGGGTCTTCCTTGGCGGTGATGCGGCGCATCTGTTCACGCCGACCGGCGGACTCGGCTACAACACCGCGATCGAGGACGCGGTCAATCTGGGCTGGAAGCTCGCGAGCGTCGTCAAGGGAACGAGCCCCGTCTCGCTGCTCGACAGCTACGAGGCCGAGCGTCGTCCGGTGGCGCTGCGCAACACCGACTACGCGCGCCGATTTGCGGATTCGCTCGGCCTGTTTGCCGCGGTGCCCGAGATCGAGGACGCGACAGCGGCCGGCGACGAGGCTCGGCGCATCGCCAGCGCCTATCTCGATCGGCATGCGCGCGCCGAGTTCAACATCCCCGGCATCACTTTCGGCGGCCGCTACGACGGCTCACCGATCATCGTCTCCGACGGCACTCGACCGCCGCCGGATGCGGCCAACGTCTACGTGCCGAGCGCTTGTCCCGGCGGCCGCGCGCCGCATGCCTGGCTGGAGCAAGGTATCTCGCTGTACGACCGCTTCGGCTTCGAATGGACGCTGCTGCGCTGTGAGGGCAGCGACCTCGATGAGGATCAACTCCGTGAGGCCATGGGGCCGCTGCGTGCCGACGTCGAGATCGTCACCTTGCCGCGGGCCTTGCGTGATCTCTACGAGGCCGACCTCGCGTTGATCCGTCCCGATCAGATCGTGGCCTGGCGCGGGAGCGCTGCGCAGGCCGGCATGCTTGGCAGCGTGCTGGCTCGGGCGCTCGGAGGGGATGCACGCACTCCCTGAGCTCTCGGTCGTGCGGGGCGAAATGGACCCGCGGCGGCGCGCCGCCGATCGGCTTCTACGCCCTCACGATCAGAACCTCTTGGACATCCGGCGCGTCATCGACACCAACGTCATCGGCAGGGTTGAGCTGAGGAGCACGTCGGCGCTGCGCGTTCGGCATTGGGGCGCCGTCTGCCCAAGCATTGCCCGACCTTCGTCCGGCTGCTAGCGTTCTCCCGTGAGGCACGGGCGAACGAAGCGACGATGACCGACGTGATGACCGAATCGGAAAAGGCGCAGCAGATCGTGGCTGCGCTGAGGGCGGCGGAGGCGAGCCCGCCGGAAGCGGCCCTGCAGACGTTGAACGGCCTGATGGGCCTGGTCCGCAGCCCGAGCGCGGAGCAGCCGCTCGAGGTGGAGGAGGCGCGCTCGGCGGCCTTCATGTCGATCTGTGAGGTCGGCAAGGCGCTGCATCGCGGGCAGCCGACGGAGGCGCTGTGGCCGGCGGCGCTGTCGGCCGGCGAGCGCTGGCTGGCGCTCGCCAAGTGAGCAACGACAAGTGAGCAAGGACGAGTGAGCGAGAACCAGCCCGGCGCGGGCCGCATGAGTTGGCGTGCAATGGCGCCAGGCGATCTTGCTGATGTCGATGGGATCGCGGCCCGCGTGCACCCGAACTATCCCGAGGACAGGCGTGTTTTCGCGGAGCGCCTGCGTCTCCACCCCGATGGATGCCGCGTGCTGCTCGCGGCTGGCGCCGGCATCATCGGCTATGTGCTCAGCCATCCCTGGCAGCTCGGCCGGCCGCCGGCCTTGAACGTGCTGATCGGAAGCATTCCGTCGCCCGCATCGACCTACTACATCCACGATCTCGCCTTGCTGCCCGAGGTCCGCGGCAGCGGCTCGGCGACAGTGATCGTTGAGGAGCTGATCCGACACGCGCGTGCGCTCGGCCTGACGTCGCTGTCGCTGATCGCCGTCAACGGCTCGGCGCAATTCTGGGAGAGGCAAGGATTTGCAGTCGACAAGGCAGCCGCCGCCACCGATCCGACCGGCAGCTATGGCGGCGACGCGAACCTGATGATTCTGCGGCTCGCCTGAATTGCACGCTTCTTTCGCGGCGGCGGTGCCATGCGAAGCGGCCCGACGATGGGCCGGGCCACTTGCGGTTCATGACGTGCTCTATTCCGGCATCGACATCGGCCGGCGCCACATGTCGCGCCGCCGGCTGAAGCGGTTGGCGTGCAGCATCCATCCGGTGACAGGCTTGCCGTCGCGGTGACGGCCACCGCTCTCCGCGGCCGCCCAGGCTGCGACGGCGCCGAGCAGCAGCGCGGTGGCAACCGAGAACGCCAGGATGACGGTGCCGGCGCGCGTGCGCGAGATCGCGCTCTTGGCTTGTGCGATCACGCTGTCCACCCGCCGCTCGGCATCGGGAGCAGCGAGACCGGTCGTGCCGCTGACCATCTGCACGAGATAGCCGCGATCCTCCGGGCTGACGCCATTGTGGCTCGACGCCGTGAGCAGGATGCGTCCGGCTTCGCTGCGCGCGGGTGCGAGATCCGGGCTGGGCGCCCGCCGCGGCGCGCGGAACAGATGGTCGAGCTCATAGCTCAGGACCGACGGCTCATTGGCCGTCGCCGGCGCAGCCAGCGGATTGGTCCGTGTCGCCGCGGACGCGCCGAGCACGGCCAGGGTGACGCCGAGCACGACCGCCAGCGCCCAGGCCGCGACGCCATGCAGGCCGTCGCGCTTTTCGATCTCTTCGCTTTCGGCAAGCCCGTGCGGCGCGCGCAGGCGGCCCGCCATGTAGCCGCCGCAGCCGAAGCTGATCAGCGCCTGCAGCACCAGATACAGCCCTGACAGGAGCCAGAGCGCCACCGAGGCGTCGCGCCACGTCGGCGCGGTGGAGCTGACACCGAGGCCGACCGACATGGCAAAGCCGATCAGGATCGAAGAGACCGCAGCGGCGGTGATGGCTCCTGCAACGACCGGCGTCCATTGCAGGGTCCAGCGATCGGCCGTCGCGCTTGCAACGGGTGAGGTGACGACCGGCGCGGTTTCCATGGCCATGATGCCGTCTCAGCGCAGGCCGAAGAACGACAGAACGGCCATGATGACCACGATCAACCCCACGAGATAAATCAGTCCGTCCATAATGGTCCTCCTCCGGTTCGACATTGGTCGCCGTATAAGCGACAGCGAGGCGCAATGTTCCGCGCACGGAGCGGCGGAGGAGGAGAGGACGCGCGGCTGCCGGCCTCAGATGGGAGTTGCCGCAACAGCTAACGGATCATGGTGCCGTTGCGCGACGCAATAGAGCAGGGCCAGGGGGCGTGGCGGCCAGAGATGTCGCCGCCAGCCATGTTTCAATCGCAGCCAACTTCCGATCGCAGCCATGTCTCGATCGATGGCGCTGCCCGTCCACCGCGCGAGAGGCTGATGCAATGACCCGCACTCAATAGCGTCGGTCGTAGCCGCGCTGCCGGGCATAGGCGTAGGTGGGGTTGATACCGCAGCCGGCATCGGTGCCGGAGGCCGCAGCCAGGCACTGGCGATAGGTGGAGAATTGGCAGTTGCCCGGATAGCCCCAGATCCTGCCTTGCAGGCAGTAGCGGTCCTGCGCGGCGGAGGCGGGCGAGATCGCGGCGAAGCCCGCGAGGACGGCGGTGGCAGACAGCGAAGCAAACAGCAGGCGGCGCATGCGTTTATCCTTGCGTTGAAAGGTACCGTTGCAACGCGACGGTGCGCAGGCCCGTTCCTCACGCGCAGCATTAACTGTTGTGTCGGCGTCGCAGCTTCGCGTTCACCGACGAACGAAAATATCTGCATGTTGGCGCTTGCCCGAGTTGGCCTCTTGAAGATCTGAGGCAGCCCCACCGTCGCGGAGCTCGGCAACGCGCGTCATGGCGTGATGCCGGAACATTCGTCCACCGCCCCGGTTGCCTTTTTCGCCGCTAGTGATGGACCGATCCCATGTTTCGCCGATCCAGGACGTCAGACGCCGCCCATCGCGACTCCCCGAGCGTTTTCGCGAGCAGCCTGCGCGCACCTGGCACCGGCGGGATGCTGGCTCTGCTCGGGTTCGCGTTCCTGATCCACTATTTCGATCAGCGGCCCGAACAGGCCGGGCGCACGGGACGCGCGAGCAGGGTCGACGATGGACACAGCCGGTTGGCGCGTTCGCCCTCGGAGATTCCCGCGCGCAGCTGGAAGGACGTCTCGTTCCGGGTCTACGAGAACGTCACCGAGCACAGGATCGTTGCGCTCGCCGCAGGCATGACATTCTACACCCTGCTGGCGATCTTTCCGGCGCTGGCCGCGCTGGTGGCAATCTACGGCCTGTTTTCCGATCCGGCCAGGATCACCGGACATCTGGAGCAGTTGCAGGGCGTGATGCCGGGCGGCGCCATCGACATCGCGCGCGACCAGTTGACGCGCGTCTCCGCCAACGGCACTCAGGCGCTCGGCATCACTTTCCTGGTCAGCCTCGCGATCTCGCTATGGAGCGCCAATGCCGCGATGAAGTCGCTATTCGATACGCTCAACGTCGTCTATCGCGAGCCGGAGAGGCGTGGCTTCATCAAGCTGAACGCGATTTCGCTGCTGTTCACCGGAGGCGCGATCCTGTTCGCGCTGCTCGCGATCGGAGCCGTCGTCGTGCTCCCGGTGCTGCTGAACTATCTCGGCATGTCCGAGGCCGGCGACCTGGTGTTGCGGATCGGCCGCTGGCCGGTCATCTTCATCTGCGTCGCGCTCGGACTGGCTCTGATCTACCGCTACGGGCCGGACCGCGAGGAGCCCAGATGGCGCTGGATCAGCTGGGGCGGCGCGCTGGCAGCGGTGCTGTGGCTCGCAGGGTCGGCGCTGTTTTCCTGGTATGCGGCCAATTTCGGCAGTTTCAACGCGACCTACGGCTCGCTCGGCGCCGCCATCGGCTTCATGACCTGGATCTGGATCTCCGCCATCGTGATCCTGATCGGCGCCGAGCTCGATGCCGAATTGGAGCATCAGACCCTGCGTGACACCATCACCGGCACCGCGGGACGTCCGCATCCTGTCGAAGCCGTATCGCATCGATGAGCCGGCGGCCGCGCTCGACGCGGTGAAGATGGAAAACGTCTGGTCGCAGGCGCACATCTCCTGAGGAATACCTGATCGATGCAGGTTGGGTGGACGGAGCCAGTTGATCATCTATCATTTCAGGATAGCGCCGGGTGATCCGCGCCGGCGTCCGCCCGCTCGTTGCTGTGCGACCATATCGACGGCGCCAACCAGCATCTCCGTCACCACGACGTCAGCCTGGTCGTCGACGCGGGCGATATCTGCTGCACGTTCCAGGTCCGCTCCCGCGGCGGCGATCCGCTGATCGGCGCCTACCGCGATCCCGACCTGACGCGCCCAAGGGCCAACGAGATGGGCTGCGGCAATCTTTCCGACCGGGTGCGCCTGCAAAATGAATATGACGGGAGCGGCGGTCCGCCCTGTCAGCGCGGATCGCCGGATCCTTCCGCCCGCGATCTCTGGATGCAGCATCGTACGCTTCACCTTTGATGTTGGGGCGCCGCAGCGCAGCTTCCGCGCGGCGTCATTGTATGTCTGACATCATGCCACAACGGTAGAACTACGGAAAAACCGGATTTCTCAACGCGCTTTAACGAGAGTGGAACAAGTTGCATCAATCTTTGCGCAGACATGTCGTCGGTCGCATGGGCAACCGTCACCGTCGCCGATCATCTGAAAACGTACTCATCATCTGGAGGTCACCTTGTTGTTTCGATCGAATAGCCGCTCGGACGCCGAAGCGCAGCTTGCAGCAATCAGTCGTGCGATGGCCGTGATCGAATTCCAGCTCGATGGCACGATCATCACCGCCAACCAGAACTTCCTGAACGCGGTCGGGTATCAGTTGCAGGAAATCCAGGGCAGGAACCACAGCATGTTCGTGGATCCTTCGGAGCGCGACAGTGCCGCCTACCGCGAGTTCTGGGCCGCACTGCGCCAGGGTGAGTTCAAGGCTGCCGAGTTCAAGCGGATCGGCAAGGGCGGTCGCGAAGTCTGGATCGAGGCGTCCTATAATCCCGTCCTCGACAGCGCCGGCAAGCCGGTGAAGGTCGTCAAGTTCGCGACCGACGTCACCGAGAAGAAGCTGCGCAGCATGGCCGACGGCTCCAAGCTTGCCGCCATCGATCGCGCCCAGGCCATGATCGAGTTCAAGCTCGACGGCACCATCGTCGGTGCCAACAAGAATTTCCTCGATGCGCTGGGCTACCGCCTCGACGAGATCCAGGGCAAGCATCACAGCATGTTCGTCGAACCCGCGCTGCGCGACAGCCCGGGCTACCGCGAGTTCTGGGCTGCGCTCAATCGCGGCGAATACCAGGGCGGCGAATACAAGCGCATCGGCAAGGGCGGCAAGGAAGTTTGGATCCTCGCCACCTACAATCCGGTGCTCGATGCGACGGGCAGGCCGATCGGGGTCGTCAAGTTCGCGACCGATGTCACCGCGCAGAAGCTGAAGAACGCCGACCTCGCCGGGCAGATCGAGGCCATCGGCAAGTCCCAGGCGGTGATCGAGTTCAACATGGACGGCACGATCATCACCGCGAACGACAACTTCCTTCGCGCGCTCGGCTACACCCTGGCCGAGATCCAGGGCAAGCATCACAGCATGTTCGTCGAAGCGTCCGAGCGGGAGAGCGCTGCCTATCGCGATTTCTGGACGAGCCTGAACCGCGGCCAGTACCAGTCGGCCGAGTACAAGCGCATCGGCAAGGGCGGCAGGGAAGTCTACATCCAGGCCTCCTACAATCCGATCCTCGACCTCAACGGCAAGCCGTTCAAGGTGGTCAAATATGCGACCGACGTCACCCGGCAGGTCTTCGTTCGCATGGGCAACGAGCGCGTGCGGGCCATGATGGAATCGGTGGCGGCGGGCGCAGAGGAGCTCAACGCGTCCGTGCGCGAGATTTCCGAAGCGATGACGAAGTCGCGCGAGACCGCCATGGGCGCGGTGGACCGTGTCACCGCAGCCGACGCGCAGGCACAGCGGCTCTCCGATGCCGCTCAGTCGATGAGCGGCATCGTCGAGATGATCCACAACATCACCGGCCAGATCAATCTGCTGGCGCTGAATGCCACCATCGAGTCCGCCAGGGCCGGCGAAGCGGGCAGGGGCTTTGCCGTCGTTGCATCCGAGGTCAAGAACCTGGCCACCCAGGCGAAGACCGCCACCGACAAGATCGCGACCGAGATCGACAGTCTCAACAATATCTCCGGGGGCGTCGTCACGTCTCTCGGCTCGATCAAGCAGGCGATCCAGAACGTCAGCGAGTATGTGACGTCGACGGCCGCCGCCGTCGAGGAGCAGAGCACCGTCACGAGCGAGATGTCGTCCAGCATGGCGCGTGCCGCGGCCGAAGCTCAGGCTCTGGCCGAGCGCGCCGCGGCTTGAGGCCGGATCGAAAAGCGCCGACGCGCGGCGGCCTGTCAACCCGGGCCGCCGCGCGGTTGCAGGCGATGCCGCCGGCCGGCGCGTCATGCGCCTGTCGCCCCTTTGCCGAATTCCACCACTCTCACCGGGGTGATCCGTGGCCGATATCCTCGCATTTCCCACCCGGGCCTCGTTGCGGATCGTCGGCGCGAAGGCAGAACGGCTGCGCGATGCGGTGGCAACCCGCGAGGTCGGACGGCTGCGGTGCGAATTGGAGCTTTGGCGAAGCGCGGTCGCCAATCTGGATCGGTGCATCAGGTCGGATCCGGCCCTCGCATCGCTTGCGGCCGAGTGCGACAAGATCCGCGACCTGATCTCCGTCACCGCGGGCAAGCTTGATACATTGCTGTAGAACCGGCCGCCCCAGGAGTCGCGAGGAGTCGTGGTCAGGTCGGGATCGGCTGCTCCGGGCAGTTCGTCAGGCGAGCCGGCGTGCCCACGGCGGTGCAGCCGGCCGGCACATCGGTGGTGACGACGGCACCGGCGCCGATCTTGGCGAAGTCGCCGACCGTGACGTCGCCCAGCACGGTCGCGCCCGAGGAGAGCAGCACGCCGCGGCCGATCCGCGGGGCGCGGCCGGGCAGCGCGTCGTGTCGTCCGATCGTAACGTTCTGCAGAATGGTGACGTCGTGGCCGATGCTGCTGTGGGCGCCAATGACGATGCCGGTGGCATGATCGAGAAACACCGCGGTCCCGAGCCGCGCCGAGGGATGGATGCTCACCTGCAGGGATGTTGACGAGTCCGCCTGCAGCAGTAGCGCCAGGTCGGGTTGCCCGTTGCTCCAGAGCCAGTGCGAGACGCGATAGGCCTGCAACGCGATGTAGCCCTTGTAGTTCAGCAGCGGCGGCAGCAGCGTTGTGGCCGCGGGGTCGTGCGTCGCGATTCCATGCAGATCGCAGCTCGCCGCCGCGACGAGACCGGGATCGGCCAGATAGACCTCGCGCGCGACAGCCGCAAACTGCGCGCGCTCGGCTGTGCTCCTGCCCAGGCGCGCGCCGATCTGGTGAGCGACGACGCTGCCGAGATCGCGGTGATCGAGGATCGCGGCGGAGAGCGCCTCGCCAAACACGGGATCGTTGACCGAGGCGGCATGGGCCTCGTGCCGAATTGACTGCCAGACCGTTCGACGGGCGGCGTCCAGGAGGTGAGCCATGGCGTTCGCTGCTCGGTTGCCGAACTGGGACAGATTGTATCAGGTTCTCTTTCGAGAGCCAGTCCGAGAGCTTCCAGGCAGGCTGGAAAAGTCGAAGATTGCTCCGCAATTGGCCGTTTTTCTGCTTGCGCTCCACCGATGGTTGCTGAACACTCGTCATCGGTTGATGGGGGGTTTCGTCGTGGGCAGAACGCTTGCGCTGAGCATCGCATTTGCGTCGGTACTTCATGCCGCCGCGTTATCCGCAGAGATCAAGACCCTTTCGGCAAGGGACGGAAGGATTACGATCGTGATTACTGGCGATATTTCGCCCGGTGATGCGGACGCTTTCAAAGCTCTTGTGAAGCAGGCGAATGATGGCGGAAAACTCGTCGGCAACCTCAGGCTGAATTCAACAGGTGGAAACCTCCTGGAAGGCGTGAAGCTTGCCGAAGCGGTCCGCTACGCCAAGTTGTCGACCAACGTAGGTAAGAAAGCAATCTGTGCATCCGCATGTTTCCTGGTATTCGCAGCGGGTAGTTCGAAGTTTGTCAGCTACGGGGCCCAAATCGGCGTACACGGCGCTTCAGATCAATCCGGAAATGAGACGATGGGGTCGAACGCCGCGACTGTCTCTATGGCAAAGATTGCTAAGGAACTTGGCGTGCCCCCTGCGATCATCGGCCGAATGGTGGTCACTCCGCCGACAGAGGTCGTCTGGCTTAGTCCTCAGGATCTGCAATCCATGGGTACGACGATGGTCGGCAAGCCCGACCAAGTCGCTTCCGGTATACAGAGCGGCGACTCTCCTCCACAACAAACTTCCCCTAGTGAGCCGTTTAATATTCAACCGGACGCGCGCGCAAATAAGAGTACTCCTATCAGTTGGGACGAATTTTTCAAAGGTGCGCTTCTCACTTCCGCATCGCAGAATGAAGGAAAACCTCGCTTCTTCCGTACCTGCCAACCCGAGATCAAGTCGTGTGTTTCAGGTGTCTCTTTTCTCCACAAGGGCCGGGAGATGTTCGCTAGAATAACGCGGGACATAAACGAGCATCTAATTCAACGTGAGATTTGCGAAATCAACTCGACATACGACGTTCGCAAGTGTGTCGATTGGGACACCAACACGTTCCATAGCGATATGAAGGACTCAAAGGGAAACTGGTATAAGGTTTCGGAAGAATAATGTTTGGGGTAGTCGCCCTGGGCTCGATGGTCCAAAACGATATTCGTGGCTTGTCGTCATCCGTGCATCGACCCGTCGGTGAGCTTCGCGTAGGCAGGTCCGAACCGTCTAGAATGTCGATAGCCCGAAGGCGGTGGTCGCTGCGCCTCATCGTGAGGGCAATGACACCCCGCGCACCGAAAATTTGCTTTCGCTTTTCCAGAAAATGTGCTCTACTGCGTCCATCCTGCTTCGCCACGAGGGGCGTATCGCGATCGTCACGACACGTGAGGCGGGGAGGCGATGGCCGCTTGTCTGCCGCAGCGTGCTTGCACGCGGACGAACGGCAGCTGGCGGACGTGAAGTCGTGTGGTCCTGGCGCCGCGACGCTGGCGCTAAGCTTTCGGGCGATGAGTCCGAGGGCGACGGTGGCTAAATGTGGAGCCTCAGGAGGTTGTCCTCGGTTAAACCGAGTCTGCTGATAGGCGGCTGGGAGTTTATGCCGCCGTGAGGC
>NZ_JAUHJF010000040.1:0-15834 GCF_032380995.1 Bradyrhizobium sp. SZCCHNR2028
AGCGCCGAGTTGACCTTCTTGCCCGTGGAGAGATTGTTCTGGGTGGTGGCGAGGAGCTGAGCCGTCGACTGAAGCGACAGCAGATTCTGGCGCACCGACGCCGAGAGGACGATACCTGACATTTTCATACCCTTCTGGTGTGAAATAAACCCCGATCCCTTCGAGATCAGGGTGCAGCCCAGGTCGATTTGAACGACCCCGGACGACGGGCGTCACGGTGAATGGCAGTGGCTAACAAACGCTGAAGGGCTGTGGTGCGCAGCCGCCTCAATCAGCGGAACAGGCGCATCGGCGCGGCTCATTGCCGCGTCATCGCGCAAGAACGCCCTTTGAAAAGGCTCGTTGATTCAACAAACGCGCCCGTCGTTCACAACGCGTCAACCACCTTTGGAAAGGTTTCGACACGCGCGGCGACATTCTGCCGGCGGTCGTCATCGACCAGCGGACGACGCCGAGATGCGGTTTGCGCTCAGAGCGCCAGCGGCGGCGCATCGACCTCGATCAACGGCGTGAGACCGGCCGCGCGCTGGCGGCCGAACATGAGGACCGCCGCAATCAGCCGGTCGATGTCGCTCGTCCCGGTACGATGATTGACGATCGCGGCACGGATCGCCAGCCGTCCGTCGAGCATCGTGGTCGACGGCGCGGCGAGGCCGGATTCGTGGATGTCGGCGACGATCTCGCCGTTGAGCGCATCGGCATCGTCGGCACGATAGCGGAAGCAGACGATGTTGAGATTGACCGGCGCCAACAGCTCGAGCTCGGGCTCGGCGCGCACCCGCGCCTCCAGATGGCGCGCGAGCTCGCAGCTTCGCGCGATCACGGCGCCGAGCGCGTCCGTGCCGAACGTCCTCAGCGTGAACCAGGTCTTCAGCGCCCGGAAGCCGCGCGACAGATCAGGACCGAGATCGCAGGGCCACTCGGTGCCCGCCGCGAGACCACGGGTTTCGCGGCGCAGATAGGCGGCCGGCGAGGCGAAGGCGTCGCGATGCTTGGTGCCATCGCGCACCAGCAGGAAGCCCGCATCGTAGGGCACCTGCCCCCATTTGTGAAAATCCAGCGCAATCGAATCCGCCTGCTCGATGCCGGCGAGCTTCGGTGCGAGCTCCGCTGACAGCATCGCGAGCGCACCGAAGGCGCCGTCGACGTGAAACCAGAGCCCCTCGGCACGACAGAGCTCGGCAATATCAGCGAGGCCGTCGATGGCGCCGATATCGACGGTGCCAGCGGAGGCGACGACAAGAAACGGATGCAGTCCCGCGGCGCGATCGCGCGCGATCGCGGTCCGCAGCTCGCCGACGTCGACGCGATGTGCGGCATCCACCGCGATGCAGCCGAGCGCGTCGCTGCCCAGTCCGCAAATGTCCATCGCCTTGGCGATGCAGCCATGCGCGGCCCTCGAGGTGTAGGCGCGCAAGCGCCGGCCGTCGTCACCGAGGCCCAGCGTGCGAACCGACGCGCCGAGCGCGGAGCGGCGCGCCACCAGCACCGCCATCAGGTTCGCCATCGACGTGCCGGTGACGAAGATGCCGCTCGCGCTTGCTGGAAAGCCGAACAGCTGGCGCATCCAGTCGACGACCTGCCGCTCGATCTCGATCGGCGCGTGGTCGCGGCCGCCGAGATTGGCGTTCAGTCCGGCAGCCAGCATCTCGGCGAGCATGCCGACCACGGTGCCGCCGCCATGCACCCAGCCCATGAAGCCGGGATGCACGTTGCCGGTCGCGTAGGGAACGACGAGCTCGCCGAAATCGCGATAGACCTCGGCGAGATCCGTCGGCGCATGCGGCAGCGCGCTGCGAAAGCTCTGCCGCGTCGCAGGCGACATCGGCTGCCATACCGGCCGGTCGCGGATATCAGCGACATAGTCGATCATGTCATCGAGCATGCGATGACCGAGCGCGCGCATCTCGTCCCAATGTTGCGGATCGAGCGTCTCCGCCGTCCGCGATGCTGGATCGATGCGCAGCCCGGCGGTCACGCCGCCTGCTCCGCCCGCGACGCGGCGCGCTTGTCGATCATGGCCGCGAAGGCCGCGAAGATCTTCTGCATCTGCGGCGGCTTGTAGGGGAAGACCTCCGGCGAATCCATGTTGTGGACGACGGCCGTGTTGTCGGCCTCGAACACCAGCAGCGCGCCGTCCCTGGTCTCGGCGCAGTCGATGATGAAATAATCGAGGCCGACGCGCGCGGCGATCGCATCGAGCACGCTGCGGTGACGGCGGCCGAAGCCGATATCGAAAGTCTGCATGAAGGTCGCCTCTTCGAGGCGCTTGCTCTCGCTGCCGGCCATGTTGGCGTTGAGGTACCAGATGTCCCAGCGCCGCGCGATCGCCATGTGGCAGGCGTAGGCCGTGCCGTCGACGAACACGATGCGGTACTTGCGGAACTGGCCATCCTCGCTCGCATAGTCGACGAAGCGCGCGATGAAGAATTCCTGCTCGTCGCGCTCGTCGAGATAGAGCGAGAGCTCGAGCGGCTCCTCGACCTTCTCGAGGCCGACGCCGGCATGCGAGCCGCGCGGCCGGATGATGATCGGAAAGGTCAGCGTGTCGTCGATGTCGGCTATCAGCTCACGTTCGTCGGCGATCTCGACCAGGCGATCACGATCGACGGGAATGGTCGCCGGAATCGACAGTCCCTCGATGCCGGCCAGCAGCGCATGCAGCTTGTCGCGATCGAGGTGCCAGATCCGCTCCGGCGGATTCAGGAGCGGACGCGGCCAGCGCGCCGCCACCGCGTCGATCTCACGCAGCGCGTGCTGGCAATCCTCGGAATCGGAGGCGATGACGATGGCGACGTCATGGGCCGGCAGCGGCGCCAGCAGATCCGCGCCCGGAACGACGTAGAGCAGCAACAGCTCGATGTCGGTATCCTCGAGCAGAAATTCGATCGGCGTGTTGCTGCCCATGTCGGTGGCCGCGGCGAGCGCGAGCACGCGCAGCCGCGGCGTCGCACTGTTGCTGGCAACGCGGTAGAGCTGCTGCGACTGCAGAACGTCGTACTGGATCGCGAGCCCGGACGATTTCTCGCCGATGAGCTGCGCGATCAGCGCGAGATCGAGCCCCTCGCCCGGCTGCGCGCGGCCGTCGAGCAGCTTGGCGAGCAATGCGGCCCACATCGGTTTCAGGTCCTGGCCGTCGAAGGCGGCCTTGGCGAGCTTGGCCATGCCGATCCGGTCGGCATATCCTGCGCCGCTGGCCTCGGCCAGCGCGAGCAAATCAGTCGGCATTGCAGATGTCCCTGAGATCCTGGCTGCTCAGATCCGATACGAGCAGCTCTGTTTTGGCGACGATGTCGGCGACGCGGTCGATGTCGGAATCGAGATTGACCCGGGCGACGGTGACGTCAGCGCACCACGCGTCCGTCACCTGGCGCGCGCCGATGCACAGCCGCAGCGCGGCCGTCGGCGCCTCGCCCGCGCGTTCGATCCGCACCGGCTGGCCGATCAGGCACTGGCGCGCGGCAACCTCGGCCGCGCGTCCGCTGAAGCCGTTGCCGAGGTCGCGCTGCAGCGCGCGATACACCGCCTGCGTCTCACCGAGGCCGAGCGGACCGCCATCGCGCTGGAGCGCGAACGGGAAGATGGTGGGAAAGCCGAACTCGCCATCGCTCCCATCCGGCGCAGGCGCGCGGGCGGCGATCGGACGCAGCACCGGCGACAGCATCAGCAGGCTTTCGATCGACTCGCCGAGCTGCCGGATCGCCATCCGACGGAACGTCTCGGGCACGGCGTGATACGCCGCGATCTCCGCCAGCGCGGCTTCCCAGCGCAGCCATTGGCCGATATTGGCGCGCGGCGCGGTGCGCGCGCGCAGATCCGTCCAGGCGAGCGGCCAATCGCTGCGATTGACGTAGTCGAACAGGCCGGGCGCGATCGGATGCCCGCTGCGCAGCGCAGCCGCTGCGGCCGCGGGCACCAGCAGCGCGCCGCTGAAGGCGGGGCCGCCGAAGAACTTCGAGCCCGTGACGAGCACCAGATGGCCGTGCTCGAGATGATCGCGCAGCCGCGCCGCGCCGAGCCGCATCTGGCAGGCATCGACGACGACCTGGACGCGCCCCGGCCAGCGCCGCGCCACCTCGTCCAGGCAGGCCATGTCCGGCGCGCGCCAGCCGAGCTTGGAGGAATCCATGACCTGCAGCAAGACGCTACGACCGTTCCGCACCAGCGCCTCGACGCTGTCGAGCACCTCGGCGTCGATATCAGCGCGCGGCTGCATCGATGCGCCGTCGAGCAGCGGCAGCGACACTGCGTCGCCCGAAAGCCCGTCGATCGGAGTGTTCATTCGCACCGCCAGACCGTTGGCCGTCCGCGTGCTGAAATGGTGTCCCCGGGCGCTCGTGGCGGTGCCGCTGCCGGTCTGGTCGCCGCCGACGACGATGCTCGTGACGGCCTCACCCAGCACCGCCCGCACCAGCGCCAGCGCATGCAGTTGCGAGTCGGTGCCGGACGGCGAGAACACGATGTCGACCTCGTCGGCAAGGCCGAGATATCCACGCAATTCGCAGCGCATCTCCTCGGTGCGCCGGTCGAGCGCCGCGTCGAGGCCGAGCGAGATCGCCGCATGCATCAGTTGCTCGCGCGCCAGCTCGACACGCGCATAGGCGCGTTCCGAAATCGGCGAGGCCGTGCTCGATGCGAAGCACAGCACATCGGGTTCGGGCGACGGCCCGCAGCCATAGACGTTGCGACCCCAGGGGCGATCGAGCGCCAGGCGGGTGTCGCCGCCGTCGATCAGGAGATCGCCGAGCAAGGCAAACAGATCACGCAGTCCGGTCGCGGCGCCCTGCTCGCGCCGGTCGATCGGGGATGGCTGAGAGATGTGCGACTGGGTTGCCGCCGGGGTCATCGTGCGGATCATCAGGCTGCGTCGGCCGCGGCAACGGTAGGAACCGCCACCGCCGACGCGAATTGCGAGGCGACATTGCCGTGGAACACGGACGGACCGACATGATCGAGCCGGCTGTCGAGATCGGCCCATATCTCGCCGCCGAGATCGGTCCATCGCCTGCAGAACGCAAAATCCTCGCTGAGATAGGTGCCGGTCTCAGGATCGATCATGCATTCGAACAGCGCGAAGCGGTTCGGGCAGCCGGCCAGCGCGTCCTGCGAATGCTCGCGGAAGAACTGCAGCGGCGCGTAGGCCGGGTGCGCGATCATTGCCTCGACGACGCGGCGGCGGATCATCAGGAAGCCGGTGCCGGCATAGCGCACGCGGGTGAAGCCGTTGACCACCGCGACGTGGTCCGGATTGTCGATCTCCAGCACGTAATCGAGCGACGCCGCCGGCACGTCCATCCGGTTGTCGTTGATGGCGCGGCGCGCCTTGTTCCAATTGACCTTCTTGACCGGATAGACACCGGCGACCATGTCGCCGCCGGACTCGATCAGCCGGAACACCTGCCTTGGCGTGAAGCCGATGTCCGCATCGACGAACAACAGATGCGTGGCCGAGGGATCATTGAGGAACAGGGTGACCAGATTCGCCCTCGCCCGGGTGATCAGCGCATCGCCGTCGCGCATGTGGACGGTCAGGTCGACGTTCGAGGTGGCGCGCAACTCGCGCTGCAGGGCGAAGATCGAGCTCGCATAGATGCTCGACACCTGGCCGCCGAAGCATGGTGTCGCGATCACCAGGTGAATGCGCTCGTCGGTTCCGTCACTCACGTCCGCCTCCAGACAAAGAGGCTCTCGCCCCAGATCTGAACAAAAGCTAAAGAGACGTGGTTAACGAAAACCTAACCGCCGCCCCCGGGGCGCTACAGATATTTCACCAGCGTGAGCTGGGCCAGCATCGCCGTCGTCTGGTAGGACGCCTGGAGGTTGGTCTGCAGCTGCAGGATCTGGCTCGCCACCTCCTGCTGCGAGATGCCCTCGGTCTGGTCGACCATGCTCTGCATCGCGGCCTTGGCCTGGGTCTGACGCGCCGTGGCGTCTTTCATCGTGGTCTGGGCGTTGGCGAAATCGGTCTGGATGTCCGAGATCGACTGCTGACCGAGCTGCGGCGTCAGGTTGGCGGCGATGCGCTGGCTGAGCGCGCCGATCTGCTGCGGCGCATTCGCTCCCGCCGGCGGCGTGTTGACGGCGGCGTAGACCGCGGTCTGCTGCACGAGGTTGCGGATCGCGAACTCGTTGCCCTGGGCGCCGAACTGAATGCTCTGCGCGGTGTCGATCCGGATGGTCGCGCTCGACCGCGCCGAGCCGGGACCGCTGTTGCCCGTGTACCAGGCGACGGTGTTGGCCGACCCGTTGACGAGGCTGGTCGCCGACCCCAGCGGCGAGCCGGAGACGCGCAAGGGCGGCGTCGCCGCCGTCACCGTGCCGGAGAAGCCCAGCGCCGCGAACGCACCCGCGTTCGAGCTCGACACCGAGAAGCTGGCGGCGTCGTCGGTGCGCAAGGTGATCACGCCGCCGCTGATCGTCGACGGCTTCGACGTGCCACTGAGCGTGTCGATCTTAGACAGCAGCGTCTGCACGCTGTCGCCGACGTTGATCTGGTTGTTGCCGTTGGCGCCGGAGGCGACGAAGGTCAGCGTCTGCCCGTTCACGGTGATGGTATCGCCGGCGGTGAAATTGGTCGCGAGCGAGTCGCTATTTGCCGGGCCCGACAGCAGCGTCGCCCCGGTGATCGGCGCGGGCGTCGTAGCCTTGTTGTTGACGGCCGTTCCCGACACGGAGCTCGCCGTGTTGAAGAAATTGTCACCGGCGACGATTGCCGAGGCGGCGGTCAGCGAGGTGTTGGCCAGCGTCGACAGCGCCGTGTTGAGCGCCGCGTTGAGATTGGCGGAGGTGGCCGCCGGCGTCGCACCGATGGCGAACGTATTGGTCGGCGCCGGCGTCGTGGTCGACGCCGTCAGCTTGATCGATTCCGAGGTGCCGTCGGGCAGCTTGAAGGTGAAGCTGATCTGGTCGCCCGCATTCGGATTACCCGCCGTGAGGTCGACCGAAATGCCCGCAGGCGAGCCGAACGGTCCGGTCACCGTGGCGTTGGTGAGCGACGAAGTCACGCCGCTCAGCTTGAAACCGAACGGCGAGCCGGCGACGTCCTCCGCCAGCGTGATCGGCATCGTTGCCGACGCCGAAAGGTTGAGACGCCCGAGACCGTTGAGCCCGAGATCGGCCTGCTGCCGCTCGGCGATGACCTGCTTCAGGCCTGCCTGCGTCGTGGTGCCGTTCAGGATGTCGTCGGCCGACGCGATCGCCGGCCGATCGGTGGCGCTGCCGGAGAAGATGTAGCGATCGCCGACCTGGGTGTTGAGGATGCCGGTGATAGCCGACAGGTTGGACAGCGCCGTCAATTGTCCCGTGGTCTGGCCGGTGCTGGTCAGGTTCTGCGGCGTCGCCGAGGCGCCACTCTGGACCTGGTCATGAATCTTGGACAGCGACTGCAGCGAGGTATTGACCGCGCCGATCACGGTATTGACGTGGGTCATCGTCAGCGTGAAGGCCGAGATGTTCGAGAGCTGCGCTCGCGCCGCGATCGCGAACCCCTCGTCGGGCCCCATGCCGGCGTAGTTGTTCGCCTTGACGCCGCTCGAGAGCTGCGTGGAAAGGTCCGCGAGCTGGTTGGAGATGTTCCGCACGGACAGGCCGAGCAGGGAATTTCCGTAATTGACACTGCTGATCGACATCTTACACGCGCCTCACTAAAATGCCTGGAGCAGGCTCTGCATCATGCTTTGCACGACCGACATGATATGGGCGTTGGCCGCATAGGTGTTCTGGACCTGGATCAGGTTGGACATCTCGCTGTCCATGTTGACCCCCGCCGTGCTCTGGAACTTCTCCTTCAGCGTGCTGACCACAACGCTCTGGCCCTGGCTGAGCTGGGTCGCCAGCGTCGAGGCACTGCCCTGCTGGCTGACGAACTGCTGCAGATAGCCGGACACCGTGCCCTGGAACGGCTGCGCCGCCGAGCCAAGGCCGGTGGTTGGCGAGTAGCTGAAGGTCGCCGAGGTCAGCTGCGCGAACAGGAAGTCCGGCCGCGTCGGGTCGCCGGCCGCGGTCTGCGGCGAGGTCGAATAGGTCGACAGCTTGGTCGGATCGTTCAGCAGCGCCGGATTGACGTTGAGCCGCCCGGCGAGACCCGTCATCTGCGAGCCGGTCGAGGTGATCGCACCGGTGTAGAGCGCGCCGCCGTCGGTGAAGACCGGCAGTTGCGCGTTGCCGCTGGCGAGCGTCTGCACCGTGGTGGTGGCCGAGGCCGCCTTGACCGTCGCCTGGCTGGTGCCGTCATCGGTGATGCGCAGCGTCGTGCCGGATGGATTGGCAAACTGCAGATGCGCGCCACCGAGCGCGCTGTTGAGCTGCGACACCACCGAGGCCATGCCGAGCGAGAAGTCGACGCCGACATAGGACGGGTTGGCACCGGTGGCATTCCGCAGCGGCAGCGCCGCTGGATCGTTGACGTTGACGATCTTGACCTGGCGCTGGACGTTGCTCGAATCCGTGTAGGTCAGATTGATGGTATTGCCCGCCAGCAGCCCGGTGGTCGAGACGTCGAAGCCGGCCGGCGGACCGGTCACCGCGGTGCCCGCCGTGGTCTTGTCGGACAGCGCCGAGGCCATCGTCGCCGCGAGCTGGTCGACCTGGGTCTGCGCCTGCACCAGGGTCTGGTCGCGCAGCTTGAGATCGGCCGCGATCTGCCCCGAGTTCAGGAGATTGTTCGACACGACGTCGAGCGATACGCCATTCGACAGCTTGATGTTGAGCTGCCCGACGCCGGTCTTGGTCGGATCGCTGCTGTAGAGCGAGGTGGCGTCGAGCGTCCCCGGCGACGAGAAGGTGAACTCCGAGCTGAGGCCTGCGCCGACCAGCTGGATGCCGGAATTGGTGAACACGCTCGTGCCGTTGGTCGCATCCGAGACGACACGGATGTCGACGTATTTGGACAGCGTGTCGATCGCGTTGTCACGCTGGTCCTGCAACGTCGCCGACAGCGGGTCGGAGGGGCTGAGCCCCTGCAGCTGCATGTTCAGCGTCGCGATCTGCTTGATCGCGGCATTCGCCTGCGTGACAGAATTGCCGATGTCCTGCTCCACATTGGTGCGCAGGGTCTGGATGCCCTTGGTGGTCGCGTTGAGCTGCAGCGCCACGCCCTGCGCCGCCGACAGCGCCACCGACTGCGCCGACTGGTTGCTCGGATTGTTCGACAGCGACTGCAGCGCCGTCGTGAAATTGTTCAGCGCCGTCTCGAGCGTGCCGCTGCCGCCGGGCGTACCGTACACGGTTTGCAGCTGACCCAGGATATTGGCCATCTGATTGGCATAGGTCCCGCCCGAGGTCTCGGTGCGGAGCTGGTTCTGGACGAACAAATCGAGCTGACGGTTGACGCCCGTCGTCGTCACCGTCGAGCCGAAGCCGCCGCTGGCGACCTCGATCTGGTTCGGGTTCTGCGCGACATAGCCGGGCGTGTTCGCGTTGGCGACGTTCGAGGAGATGATCGAGAGCGCGGCCTGCGTCGAACGCAGGCCGGACATCGCGGTGGCGAGGGCAGAACTCAAACCCATGTTCGGTAGCCTTGTGTCAATTCAACTGCCACGTCTCAGCGCGATCAGCGCAGCACGTTCAGAAGATCCTGCACCATCGAATTGGCCGTCGTGATCACCTTGGTGTTGGCCGAATAGGCCTGCTGGGTCACGATCAGCTTGGTGAACTCGTCGGCGATGTCGGTGTTGGAGCCCTCCAGCGAGCCGCCCGAGATCTTGCCGGTCGCGCCGATGATGGCCTGGCCGGACTGGTCGGTCGCCTCATAGGCGCCGCCGTCGAGCGCCTTCAGGTAGTTGGTGCCGTTGAAGTGCGACAGCGTGACCTGCGCCAGGTTGATGGTCTGGCCGTTGGAGAAGGTGCCGGTGACGACGCCGCTGTTGTTGACGGCGACCGACTGCAGCTGGCCGGCGGCGAAGCCGTTCTGATTGATCTGGTTGATGGTCGCCGAGCCGATCGTGCTCGCATATTGCGTCAGCGCGCCCGAGGAGATGTTGAGGCTGACGGTGCCGAGCGTGGTGCCGTCGACCACGACGTTGGGAATGGAGATGTTGGAGGTCGTCGGCGACACCAGCGAGCCGTCGGAGGCGAACACGAAATTGGTGCCGACGTTCTGCCACGCCACCGTCGAGCCGGTCGCGTTCGAGTCGGTCTGGTAGAACAGGTTCCAGGTGTCCTTGTGGCCCGTGCCGAGCGTCGAGCTGTCGACCTTGCCCCAGCGCAGCTGCACGTTCACCGGCGTGCCCGACGAGTTGTAGGCCGTGACCGCGCCGCCCGAGATCGTCTCGTTGTTGAAGTTGGTGAGATCGTTGCCGATCACGATGCCGGTGCCGGGACTCGCCGTGCGCGTCAGCGCCACAGGTGACGTGAGGCCGAGCGCGGTGAAACCCGGGGAGGCACTGCTCAAGTTCCAGTCCTCGCCGCTGCCGGAATGCAGCGTGATCTTGCCGGCGGTGATGGTCGGCTGCACGCCGGTGACGGTCGCGATCTTCGCCAACAGCGTGCCGACGGAGTCGCCGACATTGATCTGGGTACCCGAGGCGCCGGAGGCGACGAAGGTGAAGGTGACGACGTCGCCGGCGCTGCCGGTCAGGGTGATGGTGTCGCCGGCGGTGAAGTTGCTCGAGATCGAGTCGCCGCTGGCTCCGCTCAACAATGTCGAGGTCGTGATCTGCGCCGGGACCTTGTTCATGGCGGTGGCGCCGGTCACGGTGGAGTCGGCATAGAAGTTGGTGCCGACCGGCAGCGGCACGTTGGAGAGATCGGCCGAGTTGAGGCCGCCGGCCGCGACCAGCGTGCCGGTCGCAGCGTTGCCGCTCGCGGCGGTCTTCGGCTGCGTCGGCAGGTTGGCGGCGTACTGGATCGCGGTGGTCGCCTGCGCCGGCACGAAGTTGTTGGCGAACTGCAGCACGGTCGGCACGTTGCCAGTGGCGTTGCCGGTCTTCGGATCGACCGCGACGCCCATCAGGTAATAGCCGGCGCCGTTGATCAGGTTGCCGTTGGCGTTGAGCTGGAAGTCGCCGCGGCGGGTGTAGTTGGTGACGCCGGTGAAGACCGGCACGTTGTCGACGACCGAGGAGGCCTTCTGCACGTTGAAGAAGCCGTCGCCGTTGATCGCCATGTTGGTGGCGACGGAGGACGTCGAGACGGTGCCCTGGGTGGTGATGGTGGCCTTGGCGAAGGCGGTGACGCCGCCGGCATTCTGGCGCGTGGGGTTGGTGGCGTTGGGGATGAGGTCTTCGAAGCTGGTGCCGATGCCCTTGTAGCCGACGGTCGACGCGTTCGCGATGTTACCGGAAATGTTCTGCAGCGCGAATGATTGAGCGGACAGACCGCTCACCGAAGTGTTCATCGCGTCGAAGATACCCATACCAATCTCTCCACTGTGATGCCGGTGGCGGGTCGGCCCGCACCGCGTTTCGTGGAGAGCTGTCGCAATCGCTGTGCCAGATGTGAAAATGCTGTGAAATCAGAGGGTTGGAAAACAACAACGTAAAAAAAACGGCGTCAAAACTGGTGAACAATTGCCGAGCCGGCAGTTCTTGCCGGGCCGGACGCGCCAAATCGCGCTCCGGCTCGACCGCTCGTCGCGGCTGCCGGCGCGTCCTGAAGACCCCCATCTGAGCCTTGAACGGACGGGCCGGACAATCCGGGCGCAAATTCCTGTCAGGTCGACGACGGATTTGCCGGGTGGAACGTGAGCGACAGCCCGTCCATGCAGTAGCGCAGGCCGGTCGGCTTGGGGCCGTCGTCGAACACATGGCCGAGATGGCCGCCGCAGCGGCGGCAATGCACCTCGGTGCGGACCATGCCGTAGGTCTTGTCCTGGCGGGTCGCCACGGCATTGTCGAGCGGCTTGAAGAAGCTCGGCCAGCCGGTGCCGCTGTCGAACTTGGTGTCGGAGGAGAACAGCGGCAGGTCGCAGCCGGCGCAGGCGAAGGTGCCCTTGCGGTGCTCCTTCAGCAGCGGGCTGGTCCAGGGCCGCTCGGTGCCCTCCTCGCGCAGGATCTCGTACTGCTGCGGCGTCAATTGCGCGCGCCACTCGGCCTCGGTCTTCTCGATCTCGAACTTCTCGGCGGCGCGGGCCGGCGCGGAGCCGCCGAGCCAGCGCAGGGCAGCGAAGCCGAACAGGCCGGCGGCGGTGGTGAACATCAGACGGCGGTCGATCATGGATGTCTCCGTGCGGCGATGGGTTACCGGATCTACGGATGGGATCCCGCGAAGTTACGTCAGGCGCCGGCGCGACGGCTCACTTTCTTGCGAGGGGTCAGGCCTCCCCGGCGTCGGGACGGCGGTTCAGATCGGATGGCTGCGGCCGCAACGGCAGCCGCGAGCCGGGACGCTCGGCTGCCCGGCGCCGCGCTTCGGCCGCCCTGATCTCGCGCACACGCTCCTGCGCGCGCACGCGCTCGCGGTGCCGCGCCAGCGTCCCGGCCGCGGCGGCGCGGCCGCGGATCCAGAGATTGACCACGTGGCCGGCGACCCGGCCGCTGACGCCGCCGGCCCAGACCAGCTCGAACGGCGAGAACAGCTTCCAGCGGTCGTCGCCGGCGAGGATCGCCTGCGCGATCAGCTGCCCGGCCATCGCCGAGGTGTTGAGCCCCTGCCGGCCGAAGCCGCTCGCGACCCACAGCCCTTTGCGAAGCTGGCCGATCTGCGGCATGCCATGCACGGTCTGGCCGGTCACGCCGCCGAAGGTCTCGGCGATCTCGACGCGGCCGAGCTGCGGGAACACCGTCCGGATCCGGCGCTGCAACGCCGCGGCAAATCCGCTGGGCCGGGCGTCCCAGGTCGTTTCCGGGCTCGCCCACATCAGCCGGTCACCGTCGACGATACGAAAATGATCGATGCCGTCGGTATCGCTGACCGATCCCTGGAAAGCGACCGCCTCGGCGAGCCGCTCGCCGAGCGGCGCGGTGACGCCGCCATAACGCCACACCGGCAGCAGCGTATCGGACAGCTTCTGCAGCGGCGCGCCGAGATGGATGTTGCCGGCCAGCACGATATGCGAGGCCCGCATCCGCGCCGACGGCGTCACGATGCGCTTGCGCACGCCTGACGCATCGATGCTGACCACCGGCGTATCCTCGAAGATCCGCGCCCCGGCCCTGTGCGCAAGCCGCGCCAGGGCATGAACATACTTCCGGCCATCGAGCTGGAACGCCCGGGGGTAATGGACGCCATGGAAGTAGCGGTCGGTCTTGAGCTTGGTCCTGACGCGCTCGACCTGCCAGCCCTCAACCTCGGTGTCGAAATCCTCGTGCAGCATCTGCAGGCGGCGGATCAAGGCGTCGCCGGCATCGACATTGGAGACTTCGAGCGCGCCTTCGCTGAGCCCGATGCCCGGCATCGCAGCCTCGGTGGCCTGGGCGCGGATGAATTCGGCGCCGGACCAGGACAACGCCCACAGCGCCCGCGCATGCGCGAGCCCGACGCGCTCGATCAGATCCGGCAGCGGCAGGTCGAACCCGGGCATGACCGTGCCGATCATGTGACCGGATGCGTTCCATCCGACTTGGCGACCTTCCAGCACCGCGACGCTCGCCCCCTGCCGGGCCGCGCACAACGCCACCGTCAAGCCGGCCAATCCCGCCCCGACGACGCAGACGTCGACATCGAGGTCGAAATTCAACCTGGTGCGGCCGTGTGCACCTGCGGCATCGGCGTCATCGTTCATGCTTGTGGAAGTCTCGCTCATGGCGTTTTCTTAGCGAACCCTGCGCCGGACGTCATGACGCTTTTAATGGCGATAAAGAGACGTGGTAGAGGCTGACCCAGCCTGAACGATTCGAGACGGAATTCCATGCGCCGATTGATGCTGCTGCGCCACGCCAAGACCGAGACTGACGCGCCGACCGGCCGCGACCAGGACCGCCGTCTCGACGAGCGCGGGCACCAGGATGCCGCCATGATCGGCGATTTCATCGCCAGCCACCCGCCGGTGCCGGAGCTGGTGCTGGTCTCGACCGCGGTTCGGGCGCAGCAGACCTGGGACCTCGCGCTTGCGGCGATGAAGGACCGTGTCCCAGCCCCGCAGGTCGAGTCCGTTCCCGAGCTCTACGGCGCCGAGCCGATGCAGATCCTGTATCACATCCGCCTTGCGGCAGCGCATGATCCGAAGCAGCTCCTGCTCGTCGGGCACAATCCCGGCATGCACGAGCTGGCGCTGGCGCTGACCGGCGAGGGCGATTCCGAGGCCCGCCACGAGCTGATGCGCAACATGCCGACCGCGGGACTCGCGGTGCTCGATTTCGACACCGACGATTGGGGCGATGTGAGCTTCGCCCGCGGCAACCTGCTGAGGTTCATCACGCCGAAACTGCTGAAGCACGGCTCGGTCGATTGACAGGCAGGTCGGGGCCGGCGCGTAATGCCGGCGGAGAGAGAGGAGGACCTTCGATGTTCAACTCGATTCTGGTGCCGATCGATCTGGCCGACACCGACCTCGCCAAGCCGGCCATCGCCACCGCGGCCACGCTGGCGCAGACCTGGAGCGGCACGGTGCATCTGCTCAACGTGATGCCGATGACGCCGGTGATGCTCGCCGAATACGTCCCGGCCGATTTCGATGCGCAGCAGCGCGAGACCGCCGAGGAAGCGCTGTCGATCGTGGCGCGCGAATCCGGCATCCCGGCCGAGCGCATCAGCTACACGGTACGCCAGGGCGGCATCTATCACGAGATCCTCGAGGAGGCGGCCAAGGTCAACGCCGACCTGATCGTGATGACCTCGCACCGCCCGGCGATGCGCACCTACTTCCTCGGCAGCAACGCGGGGCACGTGGTGCGCTATGCCAAGTGCTCGGTGCTGGTGGTGAGGCCGTGAGGCGGCAGATCACCGCATCTTCGCATGTCGGACCGCTTTGACCGAGCCGTGAGTCAGACGGTCGGACCAGCCTCAGCCGCGCGAGCAAGCCAGAAGCTACGCTCGCCGTTCGCTGGCTCGCCAACCGAATGTGCGATCAATTCGAAACCATTGTCGCGAAGCAACGCCGCGTACTCAGATGGATCGAGAGACGCATGATAAAGCGGATCGCCGCGATAGGACCCGATGGCTTCACCATGTGCGGGGCCTGCGTTGAACATCAGAATGCCCCCCGAAGCCGTGCAGGCCGCGAAGATTGGAAACATTCGTCGCTGGTCATCGTGCCCAAGATGGAAGAAGCTGTCCCAGGCCAGCACGCCGTCAAACCGCCGACCTAAGGTCAACGACCGCATGTCGGCGACGATCCATTCCTGATCCGGCATCCTCGTTCGGCAAAGTGCGATCATCGTCGGCGAGCTGTCCACGCCGGTGACGGACAACCCCTGTCCGGAAATGTGCGCTGCGACGGGCGCACCGCCCCCGCAGCCCAGATCGAGCACGGCCGCGCCCGGTCGAAGAAGCGCAAGGAAGCGTTCGATGGGAGGCTTGTCAGTCCAGGCAGCCGCGCGGCGGTCGGCGTCCCACGACAGCGCATGGTGCTCGTAGTGGGCGACAATACGGCCTGCACCTTGGTTCATGGAAACTCCGTCGCAGGGGCCAGATGCCCCATCTGGAATGACCACCAAAGTCTGCCATGAGACCCGATGGACGCTGTTGTCATCGAAGTGCGAGCACGCGCCGAGTCGATCACGGCCACTCCGCGATGAAGCCCTTCGCCTTATAAGGTTCGATCTTGTCCCATTCGCTCAGCACGCGGCGGCGGAACTCCGGATCGGTGTGCCACAACTGCCGCGGTACGCTGAAGCTATCGACCGTCAGCAGCATCTTCTCCACTTCGGGCCAGTGCCGCTGCAGGGTCATCGCGTAGCGCCGCGCGGTCCAGCTGTTGCCGAGGCAGATCACGCTGCCGACATTGGCGAGGCCGAG
>NZ_JAUHJF010000041.1:0-12323 GCF_032380995.1 Bradyrhizobium sp. SZCCHNR2028
AGGCTGGATAGAGGACTTCCACCTCCAAGCTGTCGTTCATACTCGGCACACCACCCATGGCCCGCCTGCGAAAAAAAATGCAGGCGGCAGGTACCACAGGTGCTGCCGATCATCCGGCATTCCCTGCGCGGTGGGCTTTTCGGCTGCTTCGCGCTCTCCCCGGGGACCGGCTTGTTTGCCCCCGTCATTCGCGCAATGCCGGAAGGCATCGGCGCGAGCTTGACACCAGCATCGGGGTGTCAGGACCACGCGACTTGACCGCCCGCAACCCGCCGTTCGTCCGCGCGCTCACACGCGTTGCGACAGACTGCGGCCACCGCCTCCCCGCCTCACGTCTCGTGACGACCGCGAACCGTCCCTCTTCATCGAGGCGGGATGGCCGGAAATGTGAAGGCGATTTGCCCGACGGTGCAAGCGGAATGATTGCGACAAACTAACACGACGGGCAGTTTGCGCATGATGGGGTTGCAGCAATTGCCCGTCGGGCAGATGTGCGACGGACTACGACGGCATGACCTTGAGCGATGTCGCCGCGTATCGCAGCAGGTAGGGTTTGCCTGCCGGTTTCCCGATGGGCTGCTCGTGTCCGAAGAAGGCGACATAGCAGTCGTAGCCGCCGATCTCCGGCTCCAGCCAGCAATGAACGACCACCCCATATTCGGGGCCGCCGTCCTGCTGACCATCGTAGCTGACCGCCATTCCAGGCGGCAGGTACCTGTCAGGAACGGCCCGAATGCTTGATAGACTCACTTGGTCTTCCTCAAAGCTGTCACCGCGGTGAACGCGGGCTTGGCTTGCCGCGGAACGACAATGAAACTTGACGATAGAGCCTGATCTCGCAAGACTTACCAGGCATCTTCAAGATCGAGCCGGCCCCGCGCCTTCTGTTTTCGCGCGGCCCGCCGTCGATCGCTTCACAGTTCCGCCCAGCCCCATGCGCAGCCGCCAAGTCAACTTCTTTCTGACGCCGAAGGACCAGGCAGAGCTGCTGAGCAAGCTCGATCCGGCGCCGCCCATTTAGATCGGATGCTGCTCCGCGCCGCCTCGTCCTTGCGGGGTGTCTTCACTTTTCCCTTTCGCTGACGCTCAACACCAGCGTCGACCTGGTCGTGACGTTCTGGGCCGCCAAGGCGCGGCATCGTCTCGCCCACCGGCCGAGCCTCGTGACGCGGATGCGGCAGGCATCAGGCGCCGTCATGTGCAGCCTGGGCGGCGCACTGTTGTTGGCGCGGCGCACGAGCTGACGCCAAGATCAGCTGGCGCGAAGTTGCGCTTCCAACACAAATTATACTTCCAAACAAACGTGCCGCAGCACGCCGGCGCTTGTGGCGCCGGCACACGCAAGCCGATGCGTTGCGATCGCCCCTGCCGGAGCTAGTCGCGATAGCGGCAGAGCTCGTCGCCATTCTCGTATTCGTAGCAGATCTTGACGCGCCGGTAGGGCCGTTCCCCGTCGGAACTGCGCGAGCGACGATCCATGTCGTCATCATCGCGTTGCATTCGCGCGTTTCGACCCGTGGTGCGATGGTCCATGTCCTGATCCATCATGCGGCCCATGCGGTGCTGGCGCATCCGATCCATGTCCATGCGATCCATGCCCATGCGGTCGTCGTCGCGCTGTTGTGCCGTCCAGTCGCGGTTCACCCGCGTGTCTTCGGCTCTCTGGCGCTCGCGTTCACGGGCCTGGTCCGACTGCTGGGGCGTGCGTTCCGGCTGCACGGGAACGGCCTGGGTCTGGCTGGTTCCCGGCGTGCTGTCGGCCTGCTGAGCTGACGCGCCTGCTGAGAGGAGACAAGAGGATATTAACACGACGGTCGCTGCTGCTGGAACGCGCATGGTTCATCCTCCAAGAGAATGCTGTCTAACCGTGCGGGTCAGCGTTGGTTCAAACGACATTGCCTGTTTCGATGCTGCGCCGCAAAGCAGATGACAGCCGGACGCAGAAGCGAGCTGAAGTGCTGAGCCAGGGCGGTTGCCGGTTGCTCTCCGGCGTCAGCCCGAGATCAGGTCGTGGTTGATTCCACGCCGGCGCCAATATCGCGCGCGCAGCCGCGGTGCGATCTGCCAAGAGACAATGGCTGACAGCACCACGCTCAGGGCAATCATGACCGGCATTGCGAGCATCGCGTGATTGCCGAGCGGCGTGAGAAGAATCGTCAGAACTCCCGCACCGAACAGCACGGCCTGAACCATCATGAAGACCATCGCCGAAATCTGTGTTCGCATGGACATTGCGGTCGCTCACGGTTGTTGCGCCTGCAAGTCAATGAAGTATCCGTCGAACAGTTCCGGCTCACCATGGTCTCGAGGTCGGATCCGTGTCGCCCGGCCGGCCGCAAGCCGGCCGGGGGGACGTCGTTTGCACTGCGGCGCTGACGGGGGACGACAAGCTCGGCTGCGTCGTGCCGCCCCCCGCCCGTCATTCCAGCTCGATCGCCTGGTAGGTGCCGGTCTCGTCGAGCGCGGTGCCCCAGATCTTGTGCGAGGCCTGGTGCTCGGCGCGTCCGAAGGAGAGCTTGCTGCCGAGCCCGAGGTCGATGCTCTGCATCGACTCCAGCGTGTCGACCAGCCGCTCGGTCTCGAGCGGCGTTGTCTGCTTCAGCGCCTGGATCAGGATGCTCGCCGAGATGAAGCCCTCGAGCGAGGTGTAGTCCGGCGCCTCGCCGGGGAAGTACTTTTCCAGCGCGGTCTTGTAGTCGAGCACCAGGCTCGAATAGCCGGCGACCGATGGAACGCCCTGCGTGACGATGACCCCATTGGTGTATTTCGAGCCGAGCAGCTTCAGCTCCGCGGCGAGCGACGACGATCCGACCGCCGAGATGTTGGCGTAGATCAGCCCTGGAACCGCCTCGTGGGTCTTCTCGATGAATTTCGCCGCGGCGCGGTCGGTCGCGATCATGATCACGGCCTTGATCGGTGGCTTGGTCTGCGCCTTCAGCTTGCCGACGGCCTCGTCGACGTCCAGCGAGCCGCGCGGGAAGCCGTAGCGGATGATCGGATCGGTGATGCCGAGCGCGCGGAATGCCTTGGCGACGCCGTTGGCGCCGTCGTCGCCATAGGCGTCGTTCTGCGCGAATACGGCGATCTGCTTCGCCGGGATGCGCTTGACCTTCATCAGGTAGCGCACGATCGCCGCGGTCTCTTCGGCATAGCTCGCACGATAGTTGAAGACGTAGCGGTCGGGCGGATCGCGGCGGACGACGGCGGAGCCGCTGTAGGGCGCGAAGAACAGCGCGCGGCGCTCCAGCGCGTAGGGGATCGCCACCGCGTTGTTGGCGGTGCCCATGTTGCCGATATAGCCGAACACCTGGTCCTTCTCGTAGAGCTGCGTCATCGCCCCCAGCGTCCGCGTGGGATCATAGCCGTCGTCGGCAGCGATCAGCCGCAGCTTGCGGCCGTTGATCCCGCCGGCGTCGTTGGCGCGATTGAAGGCGGTCTCGATGCCGAGCTTCATCTGGCGCGCGGACTCCTTGCGGACTCCGGAGAACGGGATGACGGTGCCGAACCGGATCTCGGTGTCGCTGACGCCGTGCGGAAGCGGAGGCGGCAGGTTGGCCGTGGGCTGCGTCGACGCGGCTGCGGTCGAGGGCGCCAGCGCGAAGGACAGCGCCGGAGCCGCCGACTGCTGCTGGCTGAGCGACCGCTCCAGCTCCGCCAATTGGCGTTCTGCGGTCTGACAGCTCACCTGCGAGGACGCGACCCGGCCGCGGCCCTCGGCGATGTAGCTGTTGAAGGTGCGAATGAGTCCATCGCGCTCGCCGCCGTTCGACGAGCCCTGGCGGATCACTTCGCTGAACTGATCGATGATGGTCTGGACGCGCCCCTGGGCGATCTCGCGGCACGTCGCGGCCTGGCCGACGACCGGACCGACGCGGGCGGCGAGATCACGAACGACATCGGGGGAAATGGGAGCAGCGGAGGCGGCAGGGACGAAGAAGCAGGTTCCGAGAAGGAGCGCACACCAGCGAACGGTCATTTTGAACTATCCGTCTTCTTGTGATTGGTTGGCTAAGTTCACACCATGAGTCAGACAGGCTTCCTATTAAAGACAGGTTGCATGACACCGCAATATCCATTCGGCCGATCGCGGTCGCCTGGAACTCATAGCGGGGCGCACCGCTCGATCGTGTTTCGCGCCGCGTCGCGCAACCCGCCGAACTAACAGGCGGCACGAACGATTAGTTCTCAGAATCAACAGTTTGCCGCGGGGCATGGCGACCGGCTTCACCGGCCGGTCAAAGAACTCAGCGCGATGCGCGAGGCGTCTCCGGAGCCGCCTGGACGCCATCGGGATGCCCGGACGAAGTTGTTCGCAGTCTTAACCAGCATTAACGCGAGACCATCAAATGCCGGGCGACGCCTTCAAGGCTGGGTCATCTTGCGCCGCAGTCTCGAGTCACCGGCGACGACATGCCGCAGCTCAGCATCCGATAACGACGAGGTGAGACTGAATTGACGGGAGAAGCGTCCTGACCCGCCGGCCCATCGCTGGCTCGCTGCCGATTTTGGCGATAGCAGCAGATCGCAGCTCATAGCGGTGGGAAGAGGTTCGTGATGCCATGGAAGAATACGACGATGGAGTTCGGTGCGATCGCCAAGCTCTTCCACTGGACCGGCGCCGCGGCCTTCATCGCGGCCTATGCCGTCGTGTACTATGTCATCTGGTTCATGGATGACACTTCCCCGGACGCCTTGCCCGTGCTCAACGTCCATTGGGTGCTGGGCACGATCGTCGGCCTGTCCGTCCTGCCTCGCCTGCTGTGGCGGCTCGTCAACGTTCAGCCCGATCAGCCGCATGCATCAGATGCCGAGGCGTGGCTCGCGCACGCCGCGCATTGGGGATTGTACGTGCTGCTGATCCTGATGCCGCTGACCGGCTATATCGGCACCGATGCCGCCACCGACTTCGGAGCGTTCGCGCTGCCGAACTTCCGTGAGACGGCGCTATTCGGCTGGATCGAGACGCGCTGGGGCATCACCTGGGAGGCGTTCGAGCCGCCGGTCGACGCAATCCACCATGTCATCGGCAAATGGATCGCGTGGATCGTGGTGGCCCTGCACGTCGCGGCCGCGCTGTTTCATCACGTCGTCCGCCGCGACGGCGTCCTGACACGGATGCTGCCGGGCCGTTCGGCCGCGTGAACGATGCGCGACCCGTGACGACCGCTCTGCGATCCCCACACGATCGTCATTGCGAGGAGCCGCAGGCGACGAAGCAATCCAGAGTCCTCGTGCCACCCTGGATTGCTTCGCTGCGCTCGCAATGACGAAGATTCGTGCATCACCCTCAGTCCGCCGAACTACTTGTTCGGCAGGTTGGTCCTGATGTGCAGCTCGCGCAGCTGCTTCGTGCTGGCTTCCGACGGCGCACCCATCAGCAGGTCCATGGCCTGCTGGTTCATCGGGAACAGCGAGATCTCGCGCAGGTTCGTGGTGCCACAGAGCAGCATCACGATGCGGTCGACACCGGCGGCCATGCCGCCATGCGGCGGGGCGCCATACTGGAAGGCGCGGTACATGCCGCCGAAGCGGTCGACCACCTCCTGCTCGCCGTAACCTGCGATCTCGAACGCCTTCACCATCGCCGCCGGCTTGTGGTTGCGGATGCCGCCGGAGGCGATCTCGTAGCCGTTGCAGGTGATGTCGTACTGGAACGCCTTGATGGTCAGCGGGTCCTGCGTCTGCAGCGCCTCCAGGCCGCCCTGCGGCATCGAGAACGGGTTGTGCGAGAAGTCGACCTTCTTGTCCTCCTCGTTGTACTCGTACATCGGGAAGTCGACGATCCAGGCCAGCTTGAACTGATCCTTGTCGGCGAGGTTCAGCTCGTCCGAGACCTTGTTGCGGGCGAGGCCTGCGAACTTCCAGAACTTGTCGGGATCGCCGGCGACGAAGAAGGCAGCGTCGCCCTCCTTGGTGCCGAGCTGGCTGCGGATCGCAGCCGTGCGCTCCGGACCGATGTTGTTCGCCAGGGGACCTGCGCCCTCGCCGCCCTCGCGCCACATGATGTAGCCGAGGCCGGGCTGGCCCTCGCCCTGCGCCCACGAGTTCATGCGGTCGCAGAACGCGCGGCTGCCGCCGGATGGCGCCGGGATCGCCCAGACCTGGTTCTTGGGGTCCTCGAGCATGCGCGCGAACACCTTGAAGCCGGAGCCGCGGAAGTGCTCGGAAACGTCGGCCATCTCGATCGGGTTGCGCAGATCAGGCTTGTCGGAGCCGTATTTGCGGATCGCCTCGGCGAACGGGATGCGCGGCCAACCCTTGGTCACCGGCTTGCCCTTGGCGAAGTCCTCGAACACCCCGGTGATGACCGGCTCCATCGCCGCGAACACATCCTCCTGCTCGACGAAGCTCATCTCGACGTCGAGCTGGTAGAACTCGCCCGGCAGGCGGTCGGCGCGCGGATCCTCGTCGCGGAAGCACGGCGCGATCTGGAAGTAGCGGTCGAAGCCCGACATCATCAGCAGCTGCTTGTACTGCTGCGGCGCCTGCGGCAGCGCGTAGAACTTGCCGGGATGGATGCGCGACGGCACCAGGAAGTCGCGCGCGCCCTCCGGCGACGACGCGGTCAGGATCGGCGTCTGGAATTCGAAGAAGCCCTGCTCCTTCATGCGCCGGCGCATCGAATCGATGATCGCGCCGCGCGTCATGATGTTCTGGTGCAGCTTCTCGCGACGCAGGTCGAGGAAGCGGTATTTCAGCCGGATGTCCTCGGGGTACTCCTGCTCGCCGAACACCGGCAGCGGCAGCTCGTCCGCGGGGCCGAGCACCTCGATGTCGGACACGTAGAGCTCGATCTTGCCGGTCGGCAGATCATCATTGTCGGTGCTCTTGTTGTCGGCGCCGGCCGGGCGGCGGCGCACCTTGCCCTCCATGCGCACGACCCATTCCGAGCGCAGCTTCTCGGCCAAGCTGAACGCCGGCGAGTCCGGATCGACCACGCATTGGGTGATGCCGTAATGGTCGCGCAGGTCGACGAACAGGACGCCGCCATGGTCGCGGATGCGATGGCACCAGCCGGACAGCCGGACCGTCTCTCCGATGTTGCTCTCGCGGAGCGCGCCGCAGGTGTGGGTCCGGTAGCGATGCATGGTCGTCCTGAATGGTCGTCGTGAGGAGAAGGAATCGGCGCAGCCCTTAAAGGCGCGCTCCGAATGCGCGCAGGGTTTAGCCGAGCCGCCCCGGCGCGGCAACCGCAGGAACGGCCTTTTCGGCTTCGCAGCGGAAAAGGCCGCCCGCCCTGGCCCTCACTGCAACGTCGCCCCCGATGCCGAATTGAGCAGGCGCTGAAACGCTCATCTGACGGCCGTTTGGGCTCGAAAAACGGCCGCCCCGCGCCTATCTTGGAGCCATGACCGTGCATTTCCCCTTCCAGAACTCCTACGCCACGCTGCCGGACAATTTCTTTGCCCGGGTGGCGCCGACCCCCGTCGCAGCGCCTCGTCTCATCAAGCTGAACCGGCCTCTCGCCGCGGAGCTGGGGCTGAACCCGGCCGAGCTGGAGACGCCGGAGGGCGCCGAGATCCTGGCCGGCAAGACCGTGCCCGAGGGGGCCGAGCCGATCGCGATGGCCTATGCCGGCCACCAGTTCGGGCATTTCGTGCCGCAGCTCGGCGACGGCCGGGCGATCCTGCTCGGCGAGGTGGTCGACCGCAACGGCGTGCGCCGCGACATCCAGCTCAAGGGCTCCGGGCCGACCCCGTTCTCGCGCCGCGGCGACGGCCGCGCCGCGCTGGGGCCGGTGCTGCGCGAATACATCGTCAGCGAGGCGATAGCGGCGCTCGGCATCCCGACCACCCGCTCGCTGGCGGCGGTCGTCACCGGCGAGCAGGTCTATCGCGGCACGGCGCTGCCCGGCGCGGTGCTCACGCGGGTCGCGACCAGCCACATCCGGGTCGGCACGTTCCAGTATTTCGCCGCGCGCCAGGACACCGACGCCGTGCGCCGGCTCGCCGACCACGTCATCAGCCGGCATTATCCGGACCTCGCCGGCACCGAGCGGCCCTATCACGCCCTGCTCGATGCGGTGATCGCGCGCCAGGCCCGGCTGATCGCCGACTGGCTGCTGGTCGGCTTCATCCATGGTGTCATGAACACCGACAACACTTCGGTGTCCGGCGAGACCATCGATTACGGCCCCTGCGCCTTCATGGACGGCTATGACCCGAAGCAGGTGTTCTCCTCGATCGACGAGTTCGGCCGCTATGCGTTCGCCAACCAGCCGCGCATCGCGATGTGGAACCTGACCCGGCTCGCCGAATGCCTGCTGCCGCTGTTCGGCGGCGACAAGGACCAGGCGATCAAGGAGGCCGAGGCCGCGCTCGACGGTTTTGCCGCCCAGTTCACCGACGCGCACCAGGCGGGGCTGCGCCGCAAGCTCGGCCTGTTCATGCAACGCGAGGGCGACCAGCCGCTGGCGCAGGCATTGTTCGATGCGATGGCGGCGGCCCGAGCCGATTTCACGCTGACGTTCCGTCGTCTCAGCGACGCCGCCGGCAGCGGCGATCTCAGCGAGGTCCGCGTCCTGTTCGAGGATCCCACGGACTTCGACGAATGGGCTCAGCGCTGGCGCCGGCGCCTCGCGGAGGAACCGCAGACGGCGGCGGAGCGGGGCGAGGCCATGCGCAAGGTCAATCCGGCCTTCATCCCGCGCAACCACCGCATCGAGGCGGTCATCACCGCGGCGGTCGAGAACGACGACTACGCGCCGTTCGAGGAGCTTCATGCGGTGCTGGCCCAGCCGTACGACGACCAGCCGGACCAGGCCGCCTATGCCGAGCCGCCGCAGCCCCAGGAACGCGTGCTGCAGACGTTCTGCGGCACGTAAACGGCAAGCTCCCTGCCTTAACCTCGCGTCCACCATGGCCAGCGTCACACCCGGGTCCTTAAGAAACGATCAACGCAGCCCCGACAAGTTGAAGCAACAAGTCGGGAGGTCGCGCACGTGGACGCGCTGGTGTTCGAATTCATGGGTCTGGCGATGATCGCCTTGTGCCTGATCGTGCTCGCCGTGCCCTCGGCGCGGCGGCCGTCGGGCCGCGTCCGGCATCACTGAGGCCACCCCGGACCGCCCATCGTCAACCATAGAGCGATCAGCTGACACCGGAGCGCTTGCGTTCCGGGCGGTTTGGGCCGACAAGCGAAGACGAATTTCGTTCCTTCCCCTTTGCCGACACCCTTGACTTGTCAGCGTTTTCGGACGACGGCGTAAGTGCCTCGTCATGGATCGTTCATGGACTTGATCACCACCACCGCGGACCTCGCGGCCGCCTGCGCCCGCCTCGCCCAGCACCCGGTCGTCACCGTCGATACCGAGTTCCTGCGGGAGACCACCTACTACCCCCTGCTCTGCGTCGTGCAGATGGCGAGCCCGGACGAGGCCGTGGTGATCGACGCCCTTGCCGAGGGCATCGATCTCAAAGCCTTCTTCGAGCTGATGGCGAACGAGAAGGTCCTGAAGGTCTTCCACGCCGCCCGCCAGGACATCGAGATCATCTGGCACCGCGCCGGCATCGTGCCGCACCCGATCTTCGACACCCAGGTCGCCGCGATGGTGCTGGGATACGGTGACAGCATCGCCTACGACCAGCTGGTCGAGCGCATCACCGGCCACCGCCCCGACAAGACCCACCGCTTCACCGACTGGTCGCGGCGGCCGCTGACCAAGGAGCAGGCGCATTACGCCGAGGCCGATGTCACCCATCTGCGCGACGTGTTTGCCGCGCTCGATGCCGACCTGAAGAAGCGCGGGCGGAGCGACTGGGTCAGCGAGGAGATGGAGATCCTGACCTCGCCGAAGACTTACGACTTCCATCCCGAGCGCGCCTGGGAGCGGCTGAAGACGCGGGTCCGCAAGCCGAAGGAGCTCGCGGTGCTGATCGAGGTCGCGGCCTGGCGCGAGCAGGAGGCGCAGAGCCGCGACGTGCCGCGCAGCCGCGTGATGAAGGACGACGCGGTCGGCGACATCGCCACCCATGCCCCGACAACGATCGAGAAGCTCGGCAATCTGCGCTCGCTGCCCAAGGGCTTCGAGCGCTCAAGATGGGGCTCCGACATCGTCGCCGCCGTGCAGCGCGGGCTGGCGCGCGATCTCGCCGCCCTGCCGAAGCTGGAAAAGCCGCGCAACAACTCCAATGGCGCTGCGATCGTCGAGTTGCTCAAGGTCCTCCTGCGCATGACCTCGGAGCGCCATGCCGTGGCGAGCAAGGTCATCGCCACCGTCGACGATCTCGAGCAGATCGCCGCCGACGACAATGCCGACGTTGCTGCGCTGCAGGGCTGGCGCCGCGAGCTGTTCGGCGAGGCCGCGCTGGCGCTGAAGCACGGCAAGCTCGCGCTCGCCATCGAGAAGGGCCGCGTCGTCCGGGTCGACCGGGCCTGACGGGCATCGCAGCGGCTACGTCTTCCGGAGTTTGCCCAGTTGATTGCAGCAGGCGGCACGGCCGCCCATAATGCTGCCCATCATTCGGCGCTGGTCTGCCCCCTCAACTCCGCCTCGATTGTCTGAGACACCTCAACCAGAGCCATCGAAAGAATGTAGGCGCTGGTCGGCAGATTGAGCTGGCGCGCTTTCGCGATGGCCGCCTGGAGGCTGCTCGCCAGCTCTTTGAGCTCTTCCTCTCGGGTCATGTCGTGGTCTCGGTCCTGGAGCTGCCGCGTGAGCAAAGACGATTGCGAACCGCCGGAACAGAAGCTGCTGCGGCTGCTCAGCGAGAATCCGGTCGACCTGCACGTCGTCGAGGCCCTTCGCCTCGTCGTCGCGTTCAACAAGATCAGCGATCCGGCCGATCGCCGTATGATTATCGATCTGGCCGAACGACTCGCCTCAGGATGATACCGCCAATATCCGCCGCGGTCACACCGCGAGCCGGCCGCCGGCGCCGATAAGCTCGGCACTGTCGAGGACGCCGGCAAAATTGCCAATCACCTTGGTTACAACCAGCTTGTACAACGCAGCGTCGCCGGCACAAGCCTGCCGGCATGCGACGGCGTCTCCGATCACCTGATAGCGGTGGCTGCGGTGAAAACCGTCCACCACCGTCGAGAGGATCGTCTCGTCCAGCGAGAAGCCGAGCAGCACGCAGCGCATGCTGCGCATGTTCGCCATGTACTCGGCGAACCGAGCCGAGCTATAGGCCGACGGCAGTGGATGCTCGAACGCAAGCTCCCCTGGGGTCGGCTTGAAGTCCGGAAGCCAGTTCGTCAGGTTGGAGGCCGGATTGAACCAGGCCGCCTGTGCGATCCGCTTGAGATGGACGACCGGCCACAGGTTGTCGCGCCAGAGCGCGATCAACTGCCGGCACCGCGCCGTGACGACATCGCCATCGGCGATCAGATGCCTGCGTCCCTCGGCGAGATATTCGCATTGCAGATCGGCGCAGACGAGAACCGGCGGATCCACCTCGGTGGCACCGAACAGATCTCGGCTCGACATCACTGTCTCGCTGCGGCGAAGTCGCGCAAGGGCGAGGACGCCGGCCGGCCGGCCGAGAGATCGAGCACGCCCGGCCGGTCCCAGTCCCCTTCCGGACGAATGATCATGTAGGGATCGCTGTCGAGCGTGATCGCGTCGTCGCACGGCTCAAGGTCCAGCACCATCTCAGTGTATGAGAAATCCGAGAAGGTGAGCTTGCGATTATGGCCGAGCGGCTTGGCGCCGAAATGCGCCCAGAAATCGACGAGACGATCCTGCGCGTGGCCATAGGCCTTCTTGAAGCCCTTGCGCCTGCAATAGTCGAGCGCCTCGCGAACCAGCTTGAACGACAGTCGCGAGCGCCTGTACTGATGGCGCACCGCGAGCCGCTCGACCTTGGCGAAGTCGCCGAAGAAGCGCACGCGCACGCATCCAGCCGGCTCGTTGCCGACGAAACCGAGGAAGTGGGCTGCAACCAGATCGTTGCCGTCGAACTCCTCTTCCATCGGACAATCCTGCTCGGTCAGGTAGACCGCCGAGCGGATCGCCGTGACGAGCATGAGGTCATTCGGATCACGCGCGATGCGCACCGTGATCGCGCGCGGATTTGTCTTTGCCGCCCTGGCCGAACTAATGCTTTGCATCCGCGATGCTCCCTTGTCCGAAACTCGTGATCGACTGGATCGAAGGCGCGATCATCTCGGGCAGCCGGTTCCACGGCCGCTGATACCACCAGAGATCGGGCTGAAAGCTTGGAACCGGCGTGAAGCCGAGTGCGCCGAGAAACCCGCGCCCTTCCGGACTCGACGGTTGTGCGTAGTAGTCGGCGGCGCGAAATCTCGCGCCTTGCAGCGCCTGCGCGACGTTGCCGAGGCCGATTGCTCCTCGCCCTTGCGCCACGAGCGCCCAGACA
>NZ_JAUHJF010000042.1:0-7727 GCF_032380995.1 Bradyrhizobium sp. SZCCHNR2028
CGCGCACCGTGTCATTCCACTCCGCCAGCACCCGACGCCGCTCCGCCGCGTCGAGAATGTCGATTGCGCCGATCGGCCGACTGGGATCGTGTGCGATTGCCTCGACCAACCTCACGAGACGTTGCTGGTGACAGGCGAGATCGTTCGAGGTGTAAAGGGCGGGATTGGCGTCGAAATCAATTCGAAGCCCTTTTCCATCTCCACGGTCGTAGACGAAAATTGCGAGGTCGTCGGCCGAGCCATTGGAGAGGTTGTGAGTCGTTGCGGAATGGCCGCCGAACCGGAGGTCGTAGTCGAATGGCTCGATATTGATGACAGTGGTAAAAAGGTGCCCGTTGGTGGAAAGCAGGCTAAGGTCCCGCCTGAGGTCCTCGTATCTGTAGGACTGGTGTCGAATCGCTTCGCGGACCTGCCTTCCCACATCGCGAATGAGTGCCGTCGCGCTCATGCTCGGACTCATCGCCAAACGTAGCGGCACGGCGTTGGCAACCATGCCGGGAACACGCCGCAGCCGTCCCTTGGGCCGGGCGGCAACCGGCAGGCCAACGACCAAATCGTCAATACCTGTCACGCGATGGAGATAGGCTGCGATCGCGGCGATCATGATCTGCGGGAGACTTGCGCCGCTGGCCTGCGCCGTTGCGCGCATCGCCTTCACGCTTCCAGCACCGAGATGGGTCGTCTGGCGGAGAAGGCCACCGACATTTTGCCTTCGCTGATCGGCAAGACTAAACGCAACCGGGCGATCGGCGAAGTGCTTCAGCCAATACTCGCGGTCGCGTGCAAATCGTTCGGAGCTCCGATACGCGGTCTCTTCTTCGAGGAGAAGCGCCAAAGGACCGAAAGTACCTTGTTCGGGAGCGCGTCCCTCGGTGAGAGCCGTGTAGATCTCGGCGACGCGCCGGGCGAAGAGCCCGCCGGTGAAACCGTCCATGACGATGTGATGGCTGCGATGATACCAGAAATAGTGATCCGCCGCGGCCTTGAACAATGCGCAGGTCCAAAGCGGCCCTGTCAGCAGATCGACCGGTTGGGTCAACTCTGCCATCATCCAGCCTTCTGCTGCCGCCCGCGGGTCAGGTTCGGAGCTAACGTCGATGAATGGAAAGGTCGTATCCAATCTGCGGGGAATCATCTGGCGAATTCCATCACTTCGCTCGATGAACCGCACTCGCACGGTTTCCGCTTCCATCCCGGCTTGCCGCAAGGCCGCCTCGAACAGCGGCGGATCAATCGGACCGTGTATCTCTATGGACTCCGCAAGATTGAATATCGAGTCCGGCGAACTGAACTTCTGCGCAAACCACATGCCCGTCTGAGCCGCGGAGAGTGGCAATACCTGTGAAGGTTCGTTGATCGCGTTCACGGCTTCCCCAACCATGTATTATGCCTTAGACGGATGATCGAGTCTGCGGCTATGCCGGATGGCTATCAGCGCGGGCTCTCGGAAGCATGTCCGTCCAGTTTGTGTCGATGTAGTCGATGCAGGCCCGGCGGCTGTTCTGTGCGTAGACCACGGACCAGCCGGCCGGAATCTCCGCAGCTGCGAGCCAGAGCGAATGTTGACCTTGGTCATTGAGCAGGACGACGAAGGTGCCGCCCTGATCATCGAAAGGGTTACTCACGTCTCGTGCTCCGATCTCGACTAGGGGATGACTTCAGTCGTGCGCCCACGATCAGGCCGCGGCTGCGTGCGCGAGGCCCACACGCGCTTCAAGCTGTCGAAGGATTTGTGTAGACACGTCAAGCTGTCCGGCCATGGCGATGGTGTTGCCGACTCGGCGCGCGGGGCCGAGGCGCTCGAGTCGCCAGCCAGCCCGCCGCAGGACTCGCTCCATACGCACGTCGACGACACAAGCGATCGTGTTTATGCCGTTCGACAAACTGAATTTCAGAACTCCGATCAGCAGATCGTAGGTCGCTTGTGATATGCCCGATTGAGTGCCGCCGGTGTTCCCGCTCACTGCAAATCGGCTGGCTTCCCACACGCGTTCTCCGCGAGGCACGGCTGCCTTGGTCACAAGGGACGCAAAGATATCGCGAAGCATATTCGGACCGGTCGTCGGCAGGAGGCGGACGCAACCGTTCAGGATGCCGTGTCTGTCCATCGAGAGCAGATAGCGAGGCCGCAAGGCGTCGTATTCGTCAACCTCAAGTTCGCCGCTTACGATGACGTCCCAACCGAGCCGGTCCTTGAAGACCGCCTTCCGAAGACGATGCATTTGATACAAACCGCTACCGCTGATGTGGCGTTCTGCATTGTCCTTCGTGACAATTCGTATCATTGGCGTCCTCGTGCCGTCCGTCAGGCTGGAGTATGACCCGGCGCCAACATCAGCTCGAGCTGTCTACCTTTGCAGGTATCCCGTGTTTGGAGACTGCCCTAGAGTCGGCGTCGGTAGCTCGCGAACATGCTGCGCTATGCACCGACGCGGCCACAACGGGTGGTGCCGACACGATAGAGGGATGCGACACCAAGTGACCTCGAAGAGCGACGCTACGGAGAGCGACGCTATCAAGACGCGCATCTGCAAGCCCAGGCGCGGCCACTCCAAGGTCGCGGCACTTCGGACCGCTCGACGAACGGCTACATGCTGATGATGTCGTACGCCAGTCCCTTGGCGACCGCCTGTTGCACGGTCGCAACTCCGAGCTTGCGCTTGGCATTCTGGGTGTGAAAGACAACCGTTCGTCGGCTGACGTTTATGATTTCCGCTGTATCCAAAGCGCTCTTTCCGCGAGCTGCCCATTGCAGGCAGACCCTCTCGCGCTGTGTCAGGTATGGGCGAGGCGATGACGTGGGCGATGGCGTTACGTCACGCAATTGCGCATACAGGTAGATCGCAATGAGATGCAGCTGATGGCGGTATTTCTCGACTTGGGATTCGAACGCCGGACGGGAATTGCCAGCCGAGAGCGTGAGTGTGGCAACTTTACCCTGGCGATCATGGATCGGAATCGTGACACCACGTCGAATGTTGAACTCGCTGGCCTCTTTTAGAAGCCCCTTCTGCCTGTTGGTCAGCCCTGCATCAAATCGATCAGCCGACCAAGCGAAGGGAAGCGTCGTTGTAACCGAGCGGGCGATCACCGGATCGATCCTGTCGTACCGATTTGCACAGTACCGCTCCACCCAGGAACTCGGATACGTCGTCATTGCCAGTGTATCGTCTTCGTCACCTCGCGGCGTGAAGCTTAGATAAGCGAAACATGGAAAGCCGTACTGATCCAAGGTCTGTCGCAATAGACGCTCGATTTCATGCGCGTTGTCGCATGTCGTCAGATTTTGAACGAATTGTTCAAATACCCTCATGTCGCACCCCCTTGCCTACGACAGCCGCGCCTTTCTTCGAGCTGATCCATAACCGATTTGGGGGATACGGCGACACTTCCGGTCCCTGTTGGTGATGTTGCCGTCGGACCATTGCGTTGGCGGTGAAGATCATCGTGACTATTGACCGTTGGTTACTTACTTGAATTCGTGCCTTCCTGAGCTGCCACCACAGCATTCATAATGGTTTATGAACGAGGATAGGCTGCATAACGACTCTCCAAGCTTCACATCCCCACCATCAGACGAATCCGAAGCTAAGGATTCCGCCGAGCTCACGGACGATGCCCTGAAGTTGATAGTACCTCGACGCATTCAGAGGTTGCAAATGAAAATTACACGACAATCAGATTTGGAACAGCATTGCTGCGAGTTCTCGTAGCTGCGTCGCAAAGCCGCAGCCTATCGAGCTGACGATAATCCATTTTTCTTTTCCATGAGCAGATCAGGCATCAGTTTGGTGGTGCTGCTGTCGGTGCTAACGAGATGCCGCGCGCGGGCTCGGCCTTAAGCGCGCCGGGTCACTCGCGACTGGACGCGCCTTGCAAAGATGCGGCTTCCCGCTATTGTCGCGCGATCGGACGGAAGCTTCCTGGTGCTGGCACCTAATGAGCTTGGTGTGAAATGGATTTTCAGCATCTCGAAATCGATGGTCTTGTTCTCATCGTCCCCTCAAGGCGTGGTGACCATCGGGGTTTTTTTTCGGAGACCTTCCGCAAGGATGATCTGAGGGCACACGGCGTGATGGACGATCTGGTCCAGGAGAACCATGTCTTCTCCGCCGAACGCGGGGTGCTGCGCGGACTTCATTTTCAACTGCCTCCCAAAGCCCAAGGCAAGCTCGTTCGTTGCGTCGGAGGATCGATCTTGGATGTGGCCGTGGACATCCGGCGAGGATCTCCGACCTACGGACGTCATGTAGCGATCGAGCTGTCTGCGGCGAACTGGAAGCAATTATGGGTACCGTCAGGATTCGCTCATGGCTATGTGACCCTAGAAGCACCAGTCGAGGTTATTTATAAAGTGACCGACTATTGGGCCCCGGATCTTGAGCGAGGGATCGCCTGGGATGATCCAGATCTTGCAATCGATTGGCGATTAGCAGGCGAGCCCATTTTGTCTAAGAAGGATCAGCAGAATCCGCGGCTCAGTTCCGTTATCTCGCCCTTCAAGAATGCGCAGGGGAGCCACTGAACATGCACGTTCTCGTCACGGGCGGAGCAGGATTTATCGGCTCGGCGGTTTGTCGGCATTTTGTTTTTGACCTTGGCCTCAAGGTCGTTGTCGTCGACAAGTTGACCTATGCCGGCAATTTGGCCTCGCTTGCGCTGGTTGCCGAGCATCCCAACTATGCGTTCGAGAGGGCCGACATCTGCAATGCAGATGCCCTGCAGAAGATTTTCATCAAGCATAGACCGACTGCCGTCGTTCATCTTGCAGCAGAAAGCCACGTTGACAGGTCGATCACCAGCGCAAATGCATTTGTCCAAACAAACGTTGTAGGCACCTTCACCCTGCTGGAGGCCACGCGCCGCCATCTCGACCATAATCCCCTGCTCGCCGATCGATTCCGGTTCATTCACGTTTCGACCGATGAAGTCTACGGCTCGTTGGGAGAGACCGGACTTTTCACCGAACTTACGCGATATGATCCGAGTTCCCCCTATTCAGCGACCAAGGCCGCGTCCGATCATCTTGCAAAGGCCTGGCACAGAACCTACGACGTGCCCGTCATTGTATCCAATTGCTCAAACAATTATGGGCCCTATCAATTTCCTGAAAAGCTCATTCCGTTGATGGTCCTCAACGCTCTGCACGGGGAGCCGTTGCCGGTTTATGGAAATGGTCTCAATGTCCGGGATTGGCTGTTTGTCGAGGATCATGCGCGCGCGCTGGGCTTGATCCTCGAGAAAGGAGTTCCAGGCGAGACCTATAATGTCGGTGGTCGCAACGAACGCTCCAACATCGAGGTGGTAAGACAAATCTGCGCATGCCTTGACGAACTGCGTGGGCCCGCACATTCGCACG
This sequence comes from Bradyrhizobium sp. SZCCHNR2028, assembly GCF_032380995.1. NCBI lineage: Bacteria > Pseudomonadati > Pseudomonadota > Alphaproteobacteria > Hyphomicrobiales > Nitrobacteraceae > Bradyrhizobium > Bradyrhizobium sp. SZCCHNR2028. The sequence goes on from NZ_JAUHJF010000042.1 coordinate 5,360, forward strand.
ACGGCTTGATCACCTATACCGAGGATCGTCCGGGTCACGATTTGCGCTACGCCGTCGACGCAACAAAGCTCGAAACGGCTCTGGGTTGGCGCGCTGAGGAGACTCTGGAAAGCGGCATCAAAAAGACGGTCAGATGGTATCTCGAGCATCCCGCGTGGTGGAGGCCGCTGCGCGAAAACGTATACCGTGGCGAGCGACTAGGTCTTGGTCGACATTGAGCAGAACGATGCGTCTATATGTTATTGGGAGCGAAGGTCAGGTCGCTCGATCATTGCGGGAAGCTGCCGCAGCGAACCCCGACATCACGATCAGATGCTCCACGCGCTCCGACCTCGACCTGTTGCGCATCGAACAGATTGAAAGGGCTTTGGCGGAGTTCTCGCCAGACATCGTTGTAAATCCTGCCGCCTATACCGCTGTCGATCGTGCGGAGACGGAACCGGATCTGGCCTACTCGATCAATTCCAAGGCAGCTGGTGCGGTCGCATCAGCAGCAAGTCGATTGGATGTTCCCGTCATCCATCTGTCGACGGATTACGTTTTCGACGGCAAGAATCCGGCTCCTTACGTCGAAACCGACGCGACTTCGCCGCAGAGCGTATATGGTCGATCGAAGCTCGCCGGCGAAGTCGCGGTGGCGTCTGCCGCCGATCGTTACCTGATCTTGCGAACTTCATGGGTCTACGCGCCCTATGGCAACAATTTCGTAAGGACGGTCATGCGGCTCGCCCGGCAACGGGATCGATTGGGTATCGTCAACGACCAGATCGGCTGCCCCACTTACGCGCCCGACATCGCCGATGCCATCATTGCCGTCGCTCGGCAGATCGCGGGTTCGGGCTGGCAGTCTGGTCATGGCGGCGTCACGCATCTGGCGGGTCCTGACGAAATGAGCTGGTTCGAGTTCGCCAGACGCATCGTCCTCGACCTCGCAACGAGACGAGATTGTCCAGCCCGTGTTGAGGCGATCTCGACGAAGGACTATCCGACGGCCGCTGTTAGGCCGGCGAATTCCCGTCTGAACTGCGACAGATTGAACTCTGTCTTCGGGCTGCGCCTGCCTCACTCATCGCAATCCTTGCGAATCTGCCTCGATCGCCTGTGCGATCCCGCTCACGCCAATTTGGAGTAGATCTTGAAAGGCATCATTCTGGCTGGCGGAACCGGCACCCGCCTCTATCCCATGACGTTGGTGGTGTCCAAACAGCTCCTGCCGATTTACGACAAGCCAATGATCTACTACCCGCTAACGACATTGATGCTGGCGGGTATCAGGGACATACTGATTATATCGACACCGGGCGATCTTCCGCTATTTCAGTCCCTGCTGGGCGACGGCGGGCAATGGGGACTGACGCTATCCTATGCCGTGCAACCCAAACCTGAAGGCCTGGCTCAAGCCTTCATTATCGGGGCAGATTTTGTGCGCGGCGAATCGTCAGCCTTAATCTTGGGCGACAACATCTATTTTGGCCATGGTCTGCCGGACATGCTTGTCAGGGCCGCTGGCCGCCGGTTCGGTGCGACGGTCTTTGCCTATCATGTCGCCGACCCCGAACGGTACGGCGTGGTTGGCTTCGACAGCACAGGACAAGCAACTTCGATAGAAGAGAAACCCGCAACTCCAAAATCGAACTTTGCCGTGACGGGGCTATATTTTTATGATCCCCAGGTGGTCGAAATTGCCGCCAGCATTGTTCCCTCCGCGCGAGGGGAGCTTGAGATTACCGACGTCAACAGGGTCTATTTGGAACGAGGGCTGCTCGCTGTTGAGCAAATGGGCCGCGGCTTCGCTTGGTTGGATACTGGAACACCCGACAGTCTCATGGCCGCCGCGGACTTCGTCGCGACTCTGGAGAAACGGCAAGGCTTTCGCATCGCCTGTCCGGAGGAGATCGCGTTCAAACAGGGTTTCATCGAGCAGAAGCAACTGGAGCGGCTGGGGGCAGCGCTCGGCAAGAGCGACTACGCTAGATACGTGCAGGCTCTCGCCAAGGCAGCTGCTCTCTGATACGCGCGCGTTCCGAGATTGACGTTCGACGATTCGCGTTGATTGATGGCGCGCGCCGTGTGTTCGACAGGCCTCGGCGAGCTAGAAACGTGCTTCGCCGCAAACGTCTTGTGTCAACTTGTCCCGGAAGAGCCGTTTTGCAATCACTAGACCAGGTGTGGTGCCCTGCTGGGCTCGTCCCTTCTCATCCATGCTCTCGACGGACCGACCCGCGGCTCGCTTGAATTACGCAAATGCCCAGTTGTCGAAGCTACGGTCCCTCGCGTGCACGGTGGCTAGGTGTGGTCTTCCAGGAGGTTGTCCATCCGGTCTGAACCGAGGAAGCTGAGGTTGCGAAGCTTCAGTGTTCCAAGGAGA
>NZ_JAUHJF010000043.1:0-6802 GCF_032380995.1 Bradyrhizobium sp. SZCCHNR2028
TCCTGACGTCAAAGCCGGTGCTCTACGTCTGCAACGTCGAGGAAGGCTCGGCCAAGGACGGCAACAGCTTCTCGCAGGCGGTGTTCGCACGCGCCAAGGAGGAAGGCGCGGTCGCTGTCGTGATCTCCGCCAAGATCGAATCCGAGATTGCGACGCTGTCGCGCGAGGAGCGGGTGGAGTTCCTGGAGACGCTCGGGCTCGAAGAAGCCGGCCTCGACCGGCTCATCCGCGCCGGCTATCAGCTGCTCGATCTGATCACGTATTTTACCGTCGGTCCGAAAGAGGCGCGCGCCTGGACCATTCACCGCGGTACCAAGGCGCCGGCGGCGGCCGGCGTCATTCACACCGATTTCGAGAAGGGCTTCATCCGCGCCGAGACCATCGCCTTTGCCGACTACGTCGCGCTTGGCGGCGAGGCGGGGGCGCGCGAGGGCGGCAAGCTGCGACTCGAAGGCAAGGAGTATGTCGTTGCCGACGGCGACGTGATGCACTTCCGCTTCAACAATTGAGGCGCTGCCGGGCGCTACATGCGCCCCTGTTCGCGGATCGCGCCGAGATGCTCGTTGATGCGGAAGACGATCAGCACGAACTCGGCGATGATGCGCGAGAACACCATGCCGACGATGATGCCGGCGAGCGAGGACAACAGCATCAGGAAACCGCCGAACGGGCTGATCGCCATCTCGGAGAGGCCCGTAAAAATGCCGCGGATACCCGAGAGGATGATCAGCGCAACCACGAGCCAATAGAACGTCTTGATGATGGTGGGCGTGATGAAGCGGTCCCACTGGAACAAATCGCGAAATTCCAACATCCTGATCCCCCAGCCACTTCCGAATCGATCGTCAAACCTGTCTTTAAGTCGTGCTCGAATCTCGCGCCAGACGACATGTGCGGCGGCCGAATTCATCCCAGTGTGTGGCGCCTTCTGGCACTTTCTTGCGACTGGACCGGGCGTCAGCCATGCGAGCGGCCCGGTTGTGATTGCTGCAAAGTGCGGCCACAATCGGGCTTCTTTCAGCCATTCCCAGCCTCATGACCCTCACCTTCGAAGATTTTCCGCAAGGCCCGTTCGGCAGCTTTGGCCCGCGACACGTCACCTGCGACGAGATCATCGCCTTCGCGTCTGAGTTTGATCCGCAGCCGATGCATTTGGACGAAGAAGCTGCCTCGCAGTCGATGCTCAAGGGCCTGTCCGGTTCGGGCTGGCACCTCTGCTCGCTGATGATGCGCATGATGTTCGACGGCTTCATCGGCCGCACCGCCTCGCTCGGTTCACCGGGCGTCAACGAGGTCCGGTGGCTCTCGCCCTTGCGCCCTGACGATGAGCTGATGCTCGATGTGGAGGTTCTGGAGGCGCGGGTGTCGCGGAGCCGTCCGTCAACCGGGATCGTCACCTTCAAATGCAGCGTGCGCAACAAGGCGGGTAGGAGACTTTGCGAGATGGTCTCTCCGATCATCGTCGAGCGCCGCGAGAGCCGCGGGCAGGTGGGCTGATGCGCTTCTTCGAAGATCTTCAGGTCGGCCAGCGCCGCGAGCTCGGCTCCTACACGTTCACAGCCGAAGAGATTAAGCGCTTTGCCATTCAATTCGATCCGCAACGCTTTCATCTCGGCGAGGAAGCGGGCCGCCGATCGCTGTTCGGGGGGCTCGCGGCATCGGGATGGCACATCGGCTCCGTCTGCATGAAGCTGATCGTCGCCGACAATCAGCGGCTCGTGGAGATCGCGCGCTCACGCGGCGAGCCGATCGCCGTCGGAGGTCCGTCTCCCGGTTTTCGGGATCTGCGCTGGCATAGACCAGTGCTTGCGGGTGATACGATCAGCTTTTCCAGTGAGATTGATTCGCTTCGCGCGTCGGCGTCGCGCCCGGAGTGGGGCATCCTGCAGGCGCGCAATACCGGCATCAATCAGCACGGCGATCTGGTGTTCTCGGTGCTGGCATCGGCCTTTGTCCCTCGACGGAACGAGGGTTGAGGCGAAAAGGTCACGCTTCGTAGGATTGTCGGCGCGGAACGAACTTCGCGCTAACGCATTCTGAACTCCGACTCTATAAGACAGCCAATCAGGGATCAGGATGTGGGGGATGAGTATGGCAGATCGCGGTGGTCTGAAACTCCTCGGCTTTATCTTTGCCAGCGTGACGCTCGCGGTGATGCTCGCGACGGGAATGGTCGTGAAGGGCTATGCCGACGGCTCGTATTCGCTGGAGACGTCAGCGACGATCAACGAGTGACGGATTAACTACTCGTTAACCAGAACGGACCACGCAGTTCTGTTGTTTGTAGAGGCGGTCTAGCGGCTCCAGATGAGCACCATGACCGCCATCGCCACCACCAGCAAACCGACGAAGCGGACCATGATGGTCCCGATCCGCTGAGGCTCGGGCCGCAGAGGAATCGGATCGGTGTTTTCCGGCCGGATCGTTTCCATGAAAGTGACACCCTCTTGACGCAACCTGCCCGCCACGAGATGGGCGGGAGTTGGTCGCGGGAGGGCCGGGTCACGTTCAAGGGCGAGGCGCTGCAAAGACGAAAACCGCCGCGCGATGGCTCGCACGGCGGTCCTCTTCAAGGTCCGGAAAGAACGCTCAGCTGCTGCGCAGGCCGTCGGCGGCGCGCTTCCACTGCGTCACGTTCTCGGCGATCGCCCGGGTCGACTTCATCGCCGCCTGGCTGAGCTGCGCATAGCTCGCGATCTCGCGCTGCACCCGCTGGCCCTCGGCGTGCAGCAGCTCGCGCAGGCTCTCGAGCTCCCCGATCAGGTTCTCGATCTCCGACAGGGAGGTGCCGGCGACGCGCTGGATCAGCGTGGTGACGCTGTTCACCGCCGCATCGGCATCGATCGAAGCCTCGGCCGTGGCGGCCGCATTGGGACGGCGCAGATAGGCGATATCATTACGGACGAAATCACGAATGCCGGCCTCGACTTCGGAGACCGCCGCCAGATCCGTATCCAGCTCGGCTTCAGTTCCATCGATCTTGTCCGGACGAATGACATTCATCGGCTATTTCCTCATTTCGCGTTCAAGCGAGCGCGGTGTCCCCGCACGACGAACTTCTCAAAGCCTATCAGTGCGGCCAAATTGGGCCGCACCGCGGCGAAGCTGCGGCGATGGTTCGACCATTCGTGGCGGGCTGCCGCAATGGTGAACGTCACCAGCTCCGCTTGAAGCCGGCTGAAATGCTCTTGCTGGTGCCGCCCTGCGCGGTCTCGCTGACCGAGCCGGATACGCTGAGACCATCCGACAGCTTCTGCTCGGCACCGAGCTTGCGCAGCCATTTGTCGTCGCTGGACGACAAGGTCTGGCCGGCGGTGACGCTGGTGCCGGTGTCGCCGATCGAGAGCCTGGCGGATTGCTCGGTGTCGAAGCTGCGGCTGGTCTTCGGCGCCGCGCCGGGAATCGGCACCATGCCCTGCTGGGTGACGTTGTAGCCGTTCTGCAGGGTCAGATTGTAGTGATCGATCGGCACCGCCTTGGTGATGGTGGTGCCCAGCCGGCTTTGATCCGAGCCGGGGTCGACGCGGGCCTCGATGGCGGTCTTGTCCCAGATCGAGCCGGCGCCAGGCGCGGTGACGGCCGCCCAGGCCGAGCCGCCGGATTGCGGAGCATTGCCGCCGTTCTCGGCCTTCTCCGCCAGCAATTCCGACATCGTGGTCGGCTGCCGGGCGACCGTCATGTCGGCGCCGACGCGGGCGTCCCAGAACGACGACACCGACTGCTTGACCGACACGCCCGAGGCGAGGCTGCCCTTGTTCTGGTTCGACCAGTCGAGCGCGGCGGCTTTCTCTGCGGCGGCCTTGCGCCTCGCCGCGGCGGCGGCTTCGGGACGGTCGAGGAAGGTGGTGTCGTCGATCGCGAGCTGGCTCCAGTCGAGCTTTCCGACGTCGATGTCCTTCATCGGGTCGGCCGCTGCGGCCTGGTCCTCGGACTTGTCATCGTCCTCCGGCTCCGGCGCGATCTGCTGCCAGGGCACGATCTGCAGCGGTTGCGGCGCCTGCATCAGCGTCTGGGCCTGCGCGGCCGACGCAAGGAGGCCGAAGCCGGCCGCAAAAACCGCCAGCGCGCAACCATACGATGTCATGAGAGCAACCCCCGCCGCCCGAACCTGTGTGCTGGAATATGGTGGAATCTTGGCGCAAAATTATGGCTGCGCCAGTCACGATCTGTTGGGTTGTCGGTGAGTGCGACCACAATCCAACCCGCGGGGCAGCGGGCTCAGGCGAAGCTGCCGATGCGCGGCAGGTCGATGGAGCGGCCGAGCGTCTGCTCGACCAGATCGAACGTATCGATCAGGATCCGCAGCCGGGCGAGCTTTCCGGCGCGGAATTGCATGAATTGCGCGAGCCGCGCGGTGATCGGCCTGTCGGAATCCTGCGCCGTCATCGCGCAGCGGACCATCGTCGCCGCGCTGGTCTCGTCCAGCATCAAGGTCTCGCGCTCCAGCCGCCGGATGCTCACATTGTCCGCGATCTGCCTGACGGCGTCGAGCACCGCCGCGCGGCCGTGCCGCGCGCCGAGGAAGGGAAACATGTCGATCGGGCCGTAGATGGCCCAGTCGATGTCGTCGTCGAGAAGCTCGGCGAAATCGTCGAAACGGCGGTCGTTGATCGCGCCATGCAATGCGCGCGACAGACGCCAGAGGCTGTGCTCCGTCATCGGCTCGGGATCCTGAACTGGCTTGCGAGGGGGCGCGCCGACCTGAAGGCGACGCCGCAATGGACGTCACGCCGGGGCGCCGAATCTATCTCTCTTACACCTCACATAAATCAGCCACCTGCGCGCGCAACGGTTCTTTTTGCATTGCACAAATGCACGCCGGGCCGGCAGCGGGGCGCCAGGACCCCGTCAACGTCCTTCGTGCTGCATCCGCTGCTGCGCGATCGCGACCTCGTGGTCGCGGAAGGCGGCCATGCCGAACAGGGTGGCGCCGGCGAGACCGCCGATCAGGGCGCCGAGCGGCATGAACGTGAAGAACACCAGCATGCCTGCATAGCCTTCGAATTCGCTGGTGTTGAACAGCTCGATCCAGGCCAGTCCAAGCCCTACTCCGATCGTCGCGCCGCCGACGACGCCCATCACCAGTCCGGCCATCGCCAGGAATGCTATTCTCATGTCACCGATGCCTCGTATACCACCGCTGATGGGGTGCGGAGCCCGGGCCACAGGTTCAAGGCAACGGCGCCGCCGTTGGTGACGTTTCCGTGATCGGCCGGTCAGGGCTGGCCTCCGCAACCGCCGTGCCGGGCCTCAGGGCCGGGCGGCGCCCGCGATCAGCAGCCGGCTGAGATCGCATTCCAGCACCTGCTGCACCAGGTCGTAGGTGTCCATGATCTCGCGGATGCGGGCGACGCGGCCGTCGCGCAGCGTGTAGAAGGCTGCGAGGTCGTATTGCACGATGCGGTCGTTGTCGCGCTTGCGCAGGAAGATGCGCAGATCCACGGCGACCTGGTCGCCTTCGCAGATCATGGTCTTGATCTCGTGCCGGACCTCGGCATAGCGGCTGCGTGCCGTCTCCCACATCTGCCGCACCTCGGCCTTGCCCCGGCGGCCGCCGAGATGGGGGAAGATGTCGATCGGCGCCGAGGCGAAGTGCTCGAGATCGTCGGTGCAATGCGCCAGCACGCTGTCGAAATCGCCGGCGGCATGGGCCTCGAGCAGCTTGCGCACGCGCTGCTTGTTGATGTGCTCGATCATCCTGTCTCCACTGACGGGAATGCCCGCGTCGGCGATGGCGTTCTGGAGATGCCGGCCCGCAGCCGTCAACCACTTGCGTCACCGTCTGCCGGCGCAATGCGCCGGTACGGTGAACGGAAGCTTGGCGCGGGATCGCGTCATGATCATGTCTCGGGCCATCTCTCACCCCATGGGTCATCCCCGCGCGCGAAAGGTTCGCGCAAGGCGTCATGCCGGTTGCGAGGCGGGAACCGCTTCGCCGCGTCGCCGTTACCCCGCACCATTCTTGCGGAGCTCGATCACGAAGATGTCGATCACCAAGACCATGCTCGCCGCCTCCGTCGCAGCGCTGGCGCTGCTGTCGACGCAGGCCGCCGAAGCCAAGGGCTGCATCAAGGGCGCCATCGTCGGCGGCGTTGCCGGCCACTATGCCGGTCATCACGGCGTGCTCGGCGCCGCCGCCGGCTGCCTCTATGGCCGTCACCGTGCCAAGGAGCAGGAGCGTCAGCAGCAACAGCAGGGCCAGGTGAACGGGCAGGGCCGGACGTAGTTGATCCGCGCGTCCATCGTGCTTGGCGTGCCTTCACCTCAAGCTGGCGGCGATGGCCTGGCGTGACCGGGCGTTCGGTCCGTGCCGGAGGTGCCGGCTACAAGGGAGCGCCGCTTGTTGGCGTCGTGGCTTTTTCCGTTACGCCAGCGAGGATGATGCGCATCGGCCTCAACAAACCCTGTTGTCGTCCCGGCGAACGCCGGGACCCATACCCCCAGGGAGCGGTTTGAGGCACGCTTGCTATTGGCTTCTTGTCCCTCACGACCGCCGCTGCGTATGGATCCCAGGTCGCCGCGCCGCGCTGTCGCGTCGCAGCTTGCCCGCGACGGCAGTGGAGAGAACAACGGATTTACGATTCAAACAGCTAAGGATTGCTCCGGGACATGACGGCGCGGTCTCGCGGCATGTGATGCCCGAGTGATACGATCCGCGTGGCCCTCGTGAGTGCAGAGGGCGCAGGGAATGCCGGGTGAAGGCTTCACCCATGGCCCGCCTGCGAAAAAAATGCAGGCGGCAGGTACCACAGGCAAAGCCGATTCAACCGGTGGATTCAATTGGTCGTCGCAACACTCGATG
>NZ_JAUHJF010000044.1:0-5119 GCF_032380995.1 Bradyrhizobium sp. SZCCHNR2028
TACGGTTCCTGGGAGGGGCCGTTGAAGCCCTCGACGGAATGGCGCTTTCATCTCGACATCATGCGCGGCCGTCCGGATGTCGGCGGCGTCGTTCACACGCATTCCACCTATGCCACCGTGCTCGCCATCGCGCGCAAGCCGATACCGGCCTGTCACTACATGATGGCGGCGTTCGGCGGCACCGACATCCGCTGCGCCGGCTATGCGCGTTTCGGCACGGCCGAATTGTCCGAACTCGCGCTCGCGGCGCTCGAGGGACGCAACGGCTGCCTGCTCGCCAATCACGGCATGATCGCGGTCGGTGCCAATCTCGACAAGGCGATGTGGCTCGCGGTCGAGCTCGAGACCATCGCCCGGCAATATTATCTGTCGCTCGCGCTGGGCCAGCCGCACATCCTGGGCGACGCCGAGATCGCCGAGACGGCGCAGGGGTTTTCGACCTACGGGCTGCAGGAGCCGAAGGCGAAAGCGGCGAAGCCGGCCAAGGCGACGGCAAAGGCGCGCGCCGCCGCGCGCAGCAAGCCAGAGAAGAAGCGCAGCAGCAAGCGATGAATGCGACGGTCTCACGCAGCGGAACCGATCACGGTCTGTTGGACCTCGCCGTGATCGGCGGCGGCATCAATGGCGCTGGTATCGCCCGTGATGCCGCCGGCCGCGGCCTGAAGGTGCTGTTGTGCGAGAAGGACGATTTCGCCGAGGGCACCTCGTCGCGATCGGGCAAGCTGATTCATGGCGGCTTGCGCTATCTGGAGTACTACGAATTCCGCCTGGTGCGCGAGGCCCTGATCGAGCGCGAGGTGCTGCTGGCCTCGGCGCCGCACATCATCTGGCCGATGCGCTTCGTGTTGCCGCACTCGCCGGAGCAGCGTCCCGCCTGGCTGGTGCGCGCCGGGCTGTTCCTCTACGACCATCTCGGCGGCCGCAAGCAGCTGCCAGCGAGCCGCAACGTCGATCTCGCGCATGAGCCGGAGGGCGCGCCGCTGCGCCCCGAATTCCGGCGCGGCTTCGAATATTCGGACTGCTGGGTCGACGATGCCAGGCTGGTGATCCTCAATCTCGTCGATGCCGCACGCAAGGGCGCGACGATCCTGCCGCGCACCCGCGCCGTGAGCGCACGGCGAGAGAATGGCGTCTGGCGGCTGGAGATGCGCTCCGAGAGCGGCGAGCTGCAGACCGTCAGCGCGCGGGCGCTGGTCAACGCCGCAGGTCCCTGGGTGCAGGACGTGGTGCAGGGCGTCGCCGGGCTCAACTCGGCGCACAATGTGCGGCTCGTGAAAGGCAGCCATCTCGTGGTGCCAAAATTCTGGAGCGGATCGCAGGCCTATCTGCTGCAGAACACAGATCGCCGCGTCATTTTCGTCAATCCTTATGAGACCGATCTGGCGCTGATCGGGACCACTGACATCGTGCATGACGGCCGCGCGGAAGACGTTGCGATCGACGGTGCCGAAGTCGACTATCTGCTCGCCGTGCTCGACCGCTATTTCCGGGCTGCGCCCGGCAAGGGGGATATCATTCACGCCTTCTCGGGGGTGCGGCCGCTCTATGACGACAACGCCGACAATCCGTCGGCGGTGACGCGCGACTACGCGTTCGAGGTACATGGTGCACCCGGGCAGCCGCCGCTGCTGTCGATCTTCGGCGGCAAGATCACGACGTTTCGCCGGCTTGCCGAACAAGCGATGGAGCGCCTCGCGCCATGGTTTCCGCAGCTGGCGTCGGCATGGACGGCGGGCGCGTGTCTTCCGGGCGGCGATCTCGGTGCGCCGTTCGATCAGTTCCTTGCTGATCTCGCCGGCGAGTATCCGGGATTGCCGCCGGCGGTGCTGGCACATTATGCGCGGCTCTACGGCACCCGGGCGCGCGACCTGCTCGGAGCATCCCGCAACGTCGGCGATCTCGGCCGCCATTTCGGTTCCTCCTTTTATGAGCGCGAGCTCGTTTTTCTGCGCGAGCAGGAGTGGGCCGTCACGGCCGCCGACGTCCTCGACCGGCGCACCAAGCACGGCCTGCATCTGAGCCGTGCCGAGCGCGAGGCGTTCGAGCATCAGCTCTGACCGCGTCTTGACGCCTCGAGCCCTTCCGCGACCGCCGCAGCGCTTGGCGGGTGCCGATGACACGCCCCGGCAAACCGTGCTATCGAGCGCCCGCGATATGGATCGCGACGCGCCTGGAGACGCGGAATTCGGCACAATCCGGACCTTTCGCCGATGCTTGACGCGCCGATCGATTCACAATCAAACCGCCCGACGACCTCCTGAATTCGACGCCATGCGGGACCAGATCAAAGCGAGAGCCGACCATCGGCGCGGTCCGCGGCAGGCAGGCATTGTCGACGCCTGGACCAGGGCCGCGTCCGGATCGTGGATGGATCGGCGCTGGACCCCCTGGATCATCGTGCTGAGCGGCCTCGTGCTGGCGCTGCTGTGTGATGCCTTCGTGGCGCACATGCTTTCCGTCAACTATCGGGAGACCTATCGGGCCACCGAGGCCGCCAACGGCGATCTTGCCCGCGCGCTCGAAGAATACATGTTGCGCAACATCCAGGGCGTCGACGTGCTCTTGAACACGACGATCGACAGTCTCAAGCAGGACCCATCGCTGCTCACCGCCGGCAATCCGGCGCTGATCGACGAGCTGAAGCGCAGGGTGGCGCCGTATCCAGCCGCGGGCGGCATCGTCGTGATTGATGCGGACGGCAACCTGCTCGGCGACAGCGCCGGCAACGGAGTTCCCGGCCGCGAGAACAATTTCGCCGATCGGGCCTATTACAAGGTCCAGCGCGATGACCCCGGCCGCGGCCTGTTCATCGACGTGCCGGTGGCCTCGCGTGTGAACAAGGGTCTGTTCATCGCGGTGAGCCGCGCCTTGATGATGCCGGGCGGACGTTTCGCCGGCGTGATCGTCGTGGCCGTCGACTACGAGAATCTGCGGCAGTTCTTTCTGTCGCTGAACGTCGGGCAGCGCGGAACGGTGACGCTCTATCGAGACGATGGCACGATCCTGCTGCGCTCGCCGAACGCCGACGATTTTGCCGGCCGCAACGTTCGGTCCAATCGTCTGTTCAGCCAATATCTCCCGCAGGCGCCTCACGGCAGCTTCGAGGGCAGCGGCATGACGGATGGCACGTCGCGGAGCATCAGCTATCGACGCGTCGCCGGCCTGCCGCTGGTGGTGACCGTGGCGCGCGATCCGGTCGAGTATCTGGCCGGCTGGAAACACAACGCGCTGTACTACAGCGCCATCGCCGCCGGGCTCAATCTGCTGATCTCGGGATTCGGCCTCGTCCTGGCGCGGCAATGGCGGCTGCGCGCGGCATCCGAGCAGGCGCTGCGCGACAATTTCGAGCAGCATCTGCTGGTCACGGAGAACGTGCCCGCGTTGATCGTCCAGGTCGGCGCCGACGGCGACATCCGCTACGCCAATCGTGTCGCACGCGAATGGTACGCGCAGCCGCCCACCGGAGCCGGCCGCAGCCGCAGGATCGACGACTACATCGATCCCGCGCGACGTGGCGAGGTGAGGCCGAAGATCGAGGCCGCGCTGGCCGGCCGCACCGCGGGCGGCGAGGAGAAGATCGCGTTTCCCGACGGCCGTGAACGCTGGTGCCAGACCATTCGGGTGCCGGATCGCAGCCAGGATGGCACGGTGCGCGGCTATTTCGTGCTGTCGGTCGACATCACCGAGCGCAAGCGCATCGAGGACGAATTGCGCCAGGCCCAGAAGATGGAGGCCGTCGGCCAGCTGGCCGGCGGCATCGCGCACGATTCCAACAACATGCTGGCGGCGACGCTCGGCAATCTGGATCTGCTGCTCGACGCGTTGCCGCCCGCCGATGTCTCCTGCCGCAGCATGGTCGAGCGGGCGATCGAGGCGGCGGAGCGGGTCGCCGATCTCAACCGGCGGCTGCTGGCCTTCGCCCGCAAGCAGGCGCTGCAGCCGCAGATCACCGACGTAAATCAGTTGGTCAGCGGGATGACGACGATCCTGCAGCGGACGCTCGGCGAGAACATCGAGATCGAATTGGCGCAGGATCCGATGCTGTGGCACTGCCTGATCGACCCGACGCAATTGCAGAACGCGCTGCTCAACCTGGCGCTCAACGCGCGCGATGCGATGGATGGCGGCGGTCGACTGACGATCACGACGACGAATGCCGTGCTCGACCAGCCGCTCGATGACGGCGACGAGCGCATCATGCCCGGGGACTACGTGACGATCGCGGTGTCGGACATGGGGGCCGGCATGCCGCCCGAGATCGCGCGCCGCGCCTTCGAGCCGTTCTTCACCACCAAGGAGTTCGGCAAGGGCAGCGGCCTCGGCCTCAGCATGGTCTATGGCTTTGCGCGGCAATCGGGAGGCACGGTGCTGATCGACAGCCGGGTGGCGGAGGGCACGTGCGTCACGCTGTATCTGCCGAGCGCGGGGCCGGGCGTCACCGGTCGCACGCGCGCCGGCGCGGCGCGGCTGGCGCGGCCGCAGACCGGCGAACGGATCCTGGTCGTGGAGGACAATCCGCTGGTGGGCGCCATGGCATCGACCATGCTGACATCGATGGGCTACAGCCTGGTCGTCGTCACCAACGTGGCCGCGGCGATTGCCGAGCTGGAGCGGTCGGACCCGGTCGCGCTGCTGCTGACCGACATTCTCCTGCCGGATGCCCTGACCGGCATCGACCTGGCGCGCGAGGTGCGCCGCAGATGGCCCGATCTGCCCATCGTCTTCATGTCCGGCTTCGCCGACCCCTCGCTGGTGCCGGAGGAATTCCGGGCGACGACCAGGCTTCTCGCCAAGCCGTTCCGGCTGAGCCAATTGTCGGAGGCGATTGTGTCGGCCTTGGCCGGCAGGACAGCGACGTGAGCCCGCAGCGATCATGCGGTGAGCGATCCGTCGTTCGCCCCGATCCACAGCGCCGTCCGGGCGAGCCGTCTCCGCCTCGCGGCGCGTGATGCGTCCGAGCTGTGCCGGTGGTTTCGCCCTCTCGACAACGAGGGCGCGGGGAATGCCGGGCGCTGGCCGCACCCATGGCCCGCCAGCGAAAGAAAATGCAGGCGGCAGGTACCACAGATCCTATGGGGCGGCGGGTGGTCAAGAAGGGTTAGGATTGGATTTCCGAACC
>NZ_JAUHJF010000045.1:0-4716 GCF_032380995.1 Bradyrhizobium sp. SZCCHNR2028
TCTTCCCCGCCTTCTCGATCGGGCTCGCGTCCTACCTCGCCGTGCTCGAGGCGCTGTGGCTGTGGACCGGCCGCGACGTCTATCTCAACGTCTTCAACTACTGGCTCAAGATCTTCGCCATCGCGTTTGCCATGGGTGTCGTCTCCGGCATCGTGATGTCCTACCAGTTCGGCACCAACTGGTCCGTGTATTCCGACAAGGTCGGACCGGTGATCGGCCCGCTGATGGCCTATGAGGTGCTGACCGCGTTCTTTCTCGAGGCCGGCTTTCTCGGCGTCATGCTGTTCGGCCTCAGGCGGGTCGGCCCGAAGCTGCATTTCCTGGCCACTCTGATGGTCGCGGTCGGCACCCTTATTTCGGCGTTCTGGATCCTCTCCGCCAATTCCTGGATGCAGACGCCCGCCGGCTACGCCGTCAACGCCGACGGCCAGTTCGTCTCGGTCGACTGGCTCAAGGTGATCTTCAATCCGTCCTTCCCCTATCGCCTCGTACACATGGTGCTGGCGGCGTATCTGACGACCTCGCTCGTGGTCGGCGCCGTCGGCGCCTGGCATCTGCTGCGCAATCCGCACCTGCCGGGCCCGCGCGTGATGTTCTCGATGGCGATGTGGATGGCCGCGCTGGTGGCGCCGCTGCAGATCCTGGTCGGCGATCAGCACGGGCTCAACACGCTGGAGCACCAGCCGGTGAAGATCATGGCCATGGAAGGCCATTTCGAGAGCCACAAGGACGGCGCGCCGCTGTACCTGTTCGGCTGGCCCGACCAGGAGAAGGGCGAGCTGACATGGGCGCTCGGGATCCCCAAGTTCGGCTCGCTGATCCTCAAGCACCAGATCGACGCGCCGATGGCCGGCCTCGACACCGTGCCGCGGCAGGACTGGCCGCCGGTGCCGATCACCTTCTGGTCGTTCCGCATCATGGTCGGCCTGGGGCTCCTGATGATGGCGCTCGGCCTGTTCAGCCTGTGGGAGCGCTGGCGCGGCCGGCTATACGTCAATCGCGGCCTGCACCGCTTCGCCATTGCAATGGGGCCGGCGGGATTCATCGCCGTCATGGCCGGCTGGATCACCACCGAGACCGGCCGCCAGCCGTTCACCGTGTACGGGCTGCTGCGCACCACCGATTCCGTTTCGCCGCTCGCAGCCCCGGCCGTGGGTGCCTCGCTGCTCGCCTTCATCATCGTGTATTTCATCATCTTCGCCGCCGGCGTGCTGTACACCCTGCGCCTGATGGCCGAGCCGCCGCATCCCGGTGAGCCGGGCCCGAGCAGCGAGCAGCCGGTCCGCACGGCCGGCATCACGCCGGCCGCGGGCGTCGTGCAGGGAGCCGTCGGATCATGAGCGTTGCCGTCGATCTCGCGACCCTCTGGGCCTTCATCATTGCGCTCGCCGTCTTCATCTACGTCGTGATGGACGGCTTCGATCTCGGGCTCGGCATCCTGTTTCCGCTGTTCCCGGGCAAGCAGGACCGCGACATCATCACCAACACGGTGGCGCCGGTGTGGGACGGCAACGAGACCTGGCTGGTGCTCGGCGGCGGCGGCCTGATGGCCGCCTTCCCGCTCGCTTATGCAATCCTGATGCCCGCGCTGTATGCGCCGCTGATCGCGATGCTGGTTGGGCTGATCTTCCGCGGCGTCGCCTTCGAATTCCGCTGGCGCACCCGCGCGCAGCGCAATCTGTGGGACCTCGCCTTTGCCGGCGGCTCCTGGGTCGCGGCGCTGGCGCAGGGCATCGCGCTCGGCGCCATTCTGCAGGGCGTGCATGTCGAGGGCCGGCACTATGCCGGCGGCTGGTGGGACTGGCTGACGCCGTTCAGCATCCTCACCGGCATCTCGCTCGTGGTCGGCTACGCACTGCTCGGCGCGACCTGGCTGATCCTGAAGACAGAGGGCGACCTGCGCGACAAGGCGTATCGCATCAGCTGGGTCCTGCTGTTCGCGATGCTGCTCGCCATTGCCGCCGTCAGCCTGTGGACGCCGCTGCTCACCATTCAATATTCGGACCGCTGGTTCAGGTGGCCGGCGATCATTCTCACCGCGCCGGTGCCGCTCGCCGTCGTCGGCGTCACCGTGCTGATGATGAAGAACCTCGCCCAGAAGCACGATAGCTGGCCGTTCTTCCTCGCGCTGGCGCTGTTCCTGCTGTCCTATGCCGGCCTCGGCATCAGCATGTACCCCTACATCGTGCCGCAGGGCATCACGATCTGGCAGGCGGCGGCGCCGGAGCGCAGCCAACTGATCATGCTGCCGGGCGTGCTCGTGCTGGTGCCGCTGATTCTCGGCTACACCGGCTGGGCCTATTGGGTGTTTCGCGGCAAGGTCGGGCACGACAGCGGCTATCATTGATGCCGTCCGAGCAGCCTGCCCCGCTCGCGAAGCGCCTCGCCTGGTTCGTCGTGCTGTGGCTCGCCGGCGTGGCGGCCGTCGGCACCGTCGCCTTCCTGCTGCGGCTCTGGATGAAGCTTGGATGACGGCGGGCGCCCCGCGCTCACCTTGACTTTGCTGCGAATATGCCCCTGAAATTTGGCGGGTGATTTTAATCGGGCGAGCTTCGCAGGGGTCCGTTGAGGAGAGCTTTGAATGCCGAGTTTCCGTCGCCTGCTGTGTACCACCAGCGCCATCATCGCGCTGGCGCTGTCTACGGCGCACAGTTTCGCCCAATCTGAGGATCCCGGTGATCAGCCCGGCCTCGTCGCCGATGACGGCTACGAGCTCGATCCCGAATGGCGCAAGCAGGTGGTTTATTTCCGCACCACCGAGCCGCCAGGCACCATCATCGTGTCCACCGCCGAACGCCACCTCTATCTGGTGCAGCCGGGCGGCCGCGCCATCCGCTACGGCATCGGCGTCGGCCGTGACGGCTTCCAGTGGCAGGGGCTGCTGTCGATCACCAAGAAGGCCGAGTGGCCGGATTGGACGCCGCCGCCGGAGATGATCCAGCGCCAGCCCTATCTGCCGCGCTTCATGGCCGGCGGCCCCGGCAATCCCTTGGGCGCGCGTGCGATGTATCTGGGCACCACCGTGTACCGCATCCACGGCACCAATCAGCCCTGGACCATCGGCAGCAAGATTTCCTCCGGCTGCTTCCGGTTGGTGAATGCCGATGTCGCCGACCTGTTCGACCGCGTGCCGGTCGGCACCAAGGTCGTGGTGCGGCAGAAGCCGGAACTGTGACGGCGGCGCCCGCCGCCGGACATTCAGCTATCGCTTCATCCTAACATTTTTTCGAAAGAGATTGACCATGCGCACTTTCCGAGGCGGCCTGCTGATCGGGCTCGCCGTCGCCGTCCTCGTCGCGGCGCTCGCCGTCACCTATGAGATGTACGACACCCGCACCTTGAAGCGAACCATCCGCCGCGGCGAGGTGCTGTGCGGCGTCAACGCCGGGCTGCCCGGCTTCTCGATTCCCGACGACAAGGGCAATTGGAGCGGCTTCGATGTCGACTTCTGCCGCGCCGTGGCGGCCGCGATCTTCGACGATCCGAAGAAGGCGAAGTTCGTACCGCTCGACGCCAGTGAGCGCTTCAAGGAGCTGCAGAGCCGCAAGGTCGACATCCTCTCGCGCAACACCACCTGGTCGATGGCACGCGAGCAGAATTACGATCTGTATTTCCCGGCGGTCGCCTATTACGACGGCCAGGGCTTCATGGTGCCGCGCGCGCGCAAGCTGGAGACCGCGCTGGACCTCAACGGCAGCAAGGTCTGCGTGCAGGATTCCACCACCAACGCGCTCAACGTCGGGGACTATTTCCGCACCAACAACATGAAGTACGAGGAGATGAAGTTTCCCAAGCTCGACGACGTCATCAAGGCGTATGACGGCGGCAAGTGCGATACCTTCACCGCCGACGTCTCGCAGCTCTACGCGCTGCGCCTGACGCTGTCGAAGCCCGGCGATCACGACATCCTGCCCGACCTGATCTCCAAGGAGCCGCTCGCGCCCGTGGTGCGCCAGCGCGACGACGACTGGATGATGATCGTGAAGTGGACGCTGTACGCGATGATCAATGCCGAGGAGCTCGGCATCACCTCCAAGAACATCGACGAAGCGCTGAAGTCGAAGAAGCCGGACGTGATGCGTCTGGTCGGCAACGAGGGCAGCTATGGCCAGGACCTCGGCCTGACCAAGGACTGGGCCGCGCGCGTGATCCGTCACGTCGGCAATTACGGCGAGGTCTATGAGCGCAACGTCGGCAGCGAGTCGAAGCTGAAGATTCCGCGCGGCATGAACCAGCTGTGGAACGCGGGTGGCGTCCAGTACGCGCCGCCGATCAGGTAGGACGCCGGTCGGAATTGTCGGCTTCGCTTCGACTGGTCTCACACCTCTCGCGACACGAACGGTGCACCCTCTCCCCTTGTGGGAGAGGGTGGTTTCGATGCGCAGCATCGAAACCGGGTGAGGGGTTGCCACGAACTCAGACCTGCATTTGCCGCACCAGCCCCTCACCCAAGCAAGCTTGGAGTTGGCTTCTGTGTAGCCCTCTCCCACAAGGGGAGAGGGCGCATTCATATGCACCGCGAGGGCCGATTTTCCGGTGCTTAGAGCAGAACAAACATCATCATCCCCGCGACGTCTTCCGCGCCCGAGCTCTGCAAATTCTCCACCCTCTAAAATCGAGGGCGCAGGGAATGCCGGGAGCTGGCCGATCGGGATAGGGGGGGAGTCTCGCGACTCCACCCCTCCCACACCACCGTACATACGGATCACGTATACG
>NZ_JAUHJF010000046.1:0-2918 GCF_032380995.1 Bradyrhizobium sp. SZCCHNR2028
ACACCCCGCCGCGGACACCACGCGAAGAGAAACTCTGCGCTCTGTTTGCCGAGACCCTCGGGCTCGAGCGCGTCGGGGTCCATGACAACTTCTTCGATCTCGGCGGCCATTCGCTGCTCGCCATCCGTCTTGGCCGCCGCATCCGCGACGAGATCCAGCCGGACTTCCCGATCACGGCGGTCTATGCGACGCCCATCGTCCGGGACCTCGCAGCGCAGCTCGATCTCGACGGACCTTCGGAGGGGCCGCTGGACTTGTCCCGCGACATTCTCCTGCCGACGCACATCAGGCTGATCGGCGGGCGCGCGCCGCAGAAGCCCAAACGCATTTTCCTGACGGGCGCCACCGGCTTCGTCGGCAGTCATCTTCTCTCTACGCTGATCCAGGAGACGGACGCGCAAATCGCCTGCCACGTTCGCGCCCCAGATCGGCAATCGGCCGAAGCCCGTTTGCGGCAGGCGCTCGATAAGCGAAAGCTTTCGGCGTGTTGGGACGAGGATCGTATCGAGGTTCTGACCGGAAATCTCGGACATCCGGCTCTCGGACTCGATGAGAGGGGTGTCCGCATTGTGCGAGACGAGTGCGAAGCGATCTATCATTGCGGCGCGAGCGTCGAATTCCTCCATCACTATGCTGCGATAAAACCCGCCAATGTGGACAGCGTCCTCACGCTGCTCGATTGGACCGTGAGTGGACGACCAAAGCGGCTGCACTACGTTTCCACCCTTGCGGTGATCGACAAATATCAGTCTGGGCCGGTGTCGGAGCAGACTGATCTGACCTCGTGGCAGGGTCTCGCGAGCGGCTATAGCCAAAGCAAGTGGGTCGGCGACACGCTCGTCCGGCAGGCGCAGCTTCGCGGCCTGCCGCTGTCGATCTATCGCCTCAGCAGCGTCACTGGTGATCGCGCGAACGGAATCTGCAACGAAACGGATCTGATCTGGCGCCTTGTCCGGCTCTATGCGGAACTTGGCGCGATTCCCGACCTGGACCTGATGTTGAACATGACGCCGGCCGATGACGTCGCGCGAGCGATCGTCCGGCTCGCGGGCAGGGAAGCGTCCTGGGGAAGCGTCTATCATCTCATGAACCGTGAGCCAATTGATGTGCGGGAGGTCCCACGGATCTTTCGCCGGCTCGGCCTTCGGCTCGACCTCGTGCCGCTCGATCAATGGATCGACATTGGACGACGGCGGCTTGCCGAAACACAGGACGATGATCTCGCAGCCGTCCTGTCGATCGTGTCAAAGGAGGACACGTCGCGATCGCACCCGGAAATTACCTCGGACTTCACGCAGGAACACTTGGCTGCGGTGGGCGCGGCGATCGCTCCGGTCAGCGCGGCCCTTCTCGAACGCTATTTTGTCAATCTGCGGCTCGCAGGAACTGTGTCCGATGCGGTTGCCAGAAACGGCGAAATGAACAGCGATCGGTTGGTGGGTTAGGATAGGAGAGCACAACATGGCGCGGTTTCTCATCGCGGTCACCGCGCTACCCGGTCACGTATTTCCCTTGTTGGCCGTTGCCCAACTCCTCGTTGGTCGCGGCCACGAGGTCGTCGTATATAGCGGGAGCCTGTTCAGAGAGCGAGTGGAGGCGACCGGCGCGCGCTTCGTCGCGTTTCGCCCGGAAATCGACGTCGATTATCGGAAGCTCGACGAGCGCTTTCCCGAACGCCGCAAGATTGCACCTGGCCCCGCTCAGCTCTGCTTCGGATTGAAGCACATCTTTGCGGATGCAATGCCGCATCAGGCCGCCGGGATACGCGACTTGCGCCGCGACTTTCCTTTCGATGCGATCATCACCGATACGATGTTCTGCGGGACCTTTCCGCTCGTGCTCGGGCCGCCGGAAAAAAGAGCCCCGATCGTCGCGCTCGGGATCACCGCTCTCGCCTTGTCGAGCGCGGACACCGCATTCTTCGGCACCGCGCTCCCGCCATCCATCACGCCAGCCGATCGCGCGCGCAATGCTGCAATGAACAGCCACCTGCAACAAGCGATCTTCGGCTCGGTGCAGCAATACTTCAACGATGTCCTGGTGAAGAACGGGGCGCGCCCTCTGCCGGCATTTCTGTTCGATAGCATGATCACGCTGCCGGATCTGTATTTGCAGCTTACGGCCAAGGAGTTCGAATATTCGCGTGGCAAGATGCCAGACAGCATCCGCTTCGTCGGACCGCTGCTGCCACCGCCATCGATCGGCTTCCACCCGCCGCCTTGGTGGGACGACGTCGACAAAGCGGGTCCGATCGTACTCGTCACGCAAGGCACTCTCGCAAACGGCGATCTTGGGCAGCTTGTCGGACCAACTCTGACGGCCCTGGCGAACGAGGAACTGACGGTGATCGCATGCACCGGCGGCCCACCAGTCGAATCGATCCCGGTGGTGTTGCAGCCCAATGCGAAGGCGGTGACATTCCTGCCGTTCGACCGCCTGCTCCCGAAGGTGAGCGTCATGGTGACCAATGGCGGTTATGGCGCCGTCAATCACGCGCTCAGTCTCGGTGTGCCGTTGGTGGTTGCCGGGGATAGTGAGGAAAAACCGGAAATCGCTGCGCGGGTCGCATGGGCAGGCGCCGGCATCAATCTTGGAACCGGCCGGCCATCCGCCTCGCAGATTCGCGAGGCGGTCCGCGCCGTGCTCACCAAGCCGCAATACCGACGCGGTGCGCAAGCGTTACGCACCGCGTTCGTCCGCCACAACGCTCGTGACGAGATTGCGGAACTGGTCGAACGGCTTGCGGCGGGCGGATCGTCGGCCAGCTCTCAGGGAAATCCGCGTCACAGGTTCGACCCTGTCGGTACTCCTGCGGAGGCCGCCAGCCGCCGGACGATCGACGTCGACGCTGGTTTGATACGCGGGACGTTGGGAACGGTTTGATCCGTCCTGATCCTCGAACGGCGTACGCCATACTC
>NZ_JAUHJF010000047.1:0-2624 GCF_032380995.1 Bradyrhizobium sp. SZCCHNR2028
GACAACACAGCAGTGATCGAATAGTGTCAGGGATCAGCCCGGTCCAAAATGTCAGGGATCAACCCGGTCGGTCAGAGTCGCGGCGGCCGTGGCGGAGCAAAATCCCGCGACAGAGATCCGCTCGCGCCACTCCTCGACGAACTCACCGGCTCCTCGCGCCGCGAGGACGGTCGCTCCTCCCCCTCCCCCCTTGCGGGGGAGGGTCGGGGTGGGGGGGCCACGAGTCGCGGCGCCCATGGCGCAAGCACCGCCTCCAAAGTCCACAAGCCGCATCTCGACGAGATGCACGGCCCGGAGTCCCTGCCCTACCGCCCCAACCCCAAGCTGCCCGAAAAACCGTTCGGTAGCACCAGCCGCATCATCCAGCCGACCAACTCGCGCGAGTCCGGCCCCGAATTCGGCCCCGCCCCGCGCTCTACCGGCGGGCAGCCTGGCAAACGGGGTGGGTGGAAGAAGCGGTGAGCGTCGTCCGTGGGGAAAAGCGATGACCGTGAAGACGAAGCGTTTCGACAAGCTGCTTCATCGGCAGGCGAAGGCGGACACGAGATTCGCGGCGGCGCTTCTTCGCGAAGGCGTCGACGCGATGCTCAGCGGCGACATGGAAACGGGGAAAACCATTCTTCGCGACTACATCAAGGCGACCGTCGGATTCGAGAAGCTCGGTGAGGCGATCGATACACCGCCCAAGAGCCTGATCCGCATGTTCGGCCCGCAAGGCAATCCTCAGGCCAAGAACCTCTTAAGCGTGATCGCTTATCTGCAGAAGCAGGCGGGATTGCAGCTCCACGTCACCGGCTAAGCGCTCGATCGAGCGTCGGCCAAGTCGACAGGCTGCATCTGGACCAAATGCACGGCCAGGAGTCGCTGCCCTACCGCCCCCTGCCGGAAAAATCTTTCCGGTCCGTATCATCCAGCCGACCAACTCGCGCGACTCAGGCCCCGAATTCGGTCCTGCCCCCGCTCGACCGGTGGCGCGCCGGGAAAGCGCGGCGGATGGAAGAAGCGGTGAGGTGTAAACCATCTCGCCGCGTCATTGCGAGGAGCGACAGCGACGAAGCAATCGAGTCTATGCACTTGGCCTGATCTGGATGCTTCGCTTCGCTCGCAATGACGTCCGGCCCGCGATCTCGACTGGAAAACATATCATGTTGAGCTACTCTGCTCACATGAAACTCGGCTTTGAAGAACCTCAGACTGCCTACACCAGCGGCACGCAGAAGGCGCGGGCCTGGACCGAAGCTTGGGTCGGCGCGCAAGCCTATTGTCCGAACTGCGGCCGATCGAACATGGCGCAGTTTCCCAACAACAGCCCGCTGGCCGACTTCTTCTGTACGAGCTGCAGCGAAGAGTTCGAGCTGAAGAGCCAGAAGAAGGCATTCGGCGCCAAGGTCGCCGACGGCGCCTATGGAACGAAGTGCGAGCGGCTGGCCGCCAGCAACAATCCCAATCTCCTGCTGATGAACTACGACCGTGACACCCGGTCGGTCATCAACCTCTTCGTCGTGCCGAAGCATTTCTTTGTCCGCGACATCATCGAGCAGCGCAAGCCGCTCGCGGCGACCGCGCGCCGCGCAGGGTGGGTCGGCTCGAACATTCTTCTCGATCGCGTTCCCGAGTCGGGCAAGATTCACATCGTCCAGAATCGCGTCGTCCGCGCGAAGGAGGTCGTGCTGCAGGAGTGGAGCCGGACGCTCTTCCTCCGCAAAGAATCCCTGGATGCACGCGGATGGCTGATCGAGGTGCTGAAATGCGTCGAGTCGCTCGGCAAAGCGGAATTCACGCTCGACGATGTCTACGCTTTCGACCGCCATCTCAGCCTGCTCTATCCCGGCAACCAGAACGTCCGACCGAAAATCCGCCAGCAGCTCCAGTTCCTGCGCGATCAGGGATTCCTGGAGTTCGTATCGCGCGGCCGCTATCGTTTGAAGACGTGAGGTCCGGCAATGGCCTGGTTCTTGAACTTCTATCGTTGTGAACGTTGCGCGCAGGCCTGGACCGATGAATGGTCGTGCATGTGCGACGACGAGTGTCCTCATTGCGGCGCCCGCGACATGTCTCCGTCCCGGAGCGAGGACCTGACAGAGCTGATTTTGAGCAATGAGGATTGCTTTGTCGTCCTGCGATCGGCTGATGACGCCGAGGACGAGCCGTCCTATGAAGAGCTCGGGCGGTTCTCGAGCCGAGCCAAAGCGGAAGAATTTCTCGCGGCGTCGGACCCAATTTAGGGGTGCCCTTCACGAAATCCATCAGACGGCCCGCCAGACAACGCGAGAGATGTAGCGCGCATCTTCCGAAAAAAATAAACTTCTTGCGCTTTATCGGAATTAATGATTATCTCCCCCGCATCCCGCCTCACCGCAGAGGGGCGTTGCGCGCGATCGTCACGACACGCGAGGTGGGAATGCGATGGCCGCGACGAAGCCGCAGCGCATCTTCGGATGCGCGGACGAACGGCAGCTTGCGGACGTGAAGTCGCAGCGTCCTGACACCCCGAAGCTGGTGTCAACCTGGTGCAATGCTAACGCATGGCGCTGGGGATGGTGGCCAACAAGCCCGGCGCACCAGGGAGACTGCGTATAAGCGTGAAGACCGTCGCGCAGGGAATGCCGGTGGCGGGCTCAAGC
>NZ_JAUHJF010000048.1:0-2489 GCF_032380995.1 Bradyrhizobium sp. SZCCHNR2028
GCTGTCGCTCGCCAACCAGTCGCAGGCGAGCGTGCTGCAGCTGCTGCGCTGATCCGCAGGCATCGCATCTCGACAACGAAGGCGGCGGGGGAAACCCCGCCGCTTTTCATTGGAGGGGACGAGGAGGGGGGCCGACGGTGCGGATGGCGTATTGCGACGAGCCCGTCAGGACAAAAAAGCCGGCCCGCCATGGGCGGGGCCGGGCCTTCGATCTACGATGTGTTCGGCGGAGGCTCAGGCCGCCGAGCTCACCGGCTTGTCCTGCTGTTCGGCTTCAGCCTGCTCGATCAGCTTCTTCTCATAGGCGACGAGCTTCTTGGCTTCCTTCAGCGCCTGGTAGAGATCGCCGTTGAGGATATGGCCGTTGATCGCCTCGATGATCGGCCAGGCGCTCGGCACCGTCGTGATGATGTCGCGCAGCAGGTTGAAATAGGTGCCGTGATCCGCGTCTGCCCCCGGCGAGATGTACATCAGCTGGACCGCAAGATAGACGAGCTTGGCCGGCGTGTCGGCCGTCTCCGGCGTCAGGATGTCCTTCTCGCGCAGGATCGGAATGTTCTCGCCGTCGATCAGGAGACGCGCGCGCTGGTCGGTGTTGGTGATCACGCAGGAGCCGATGATGATGCGCTCATGCGGCTTCAGTTCGACTTTCAGGGCCATTCTCATTCTCCGTTGCCGCATCGGCGTGGCGCCGAACCTGCTGCGTCGAGGCCGATGACCGGTCCAGCTGCCAGTCTAGATCGCGCGGGGAGTCTGCGCGCTCGATCGGTCGGCGCGCAGCAATCCTTTCCGATCATGGTTAACGGACGGTAAACGGCCGCGCACGCCCGGCGAATATGCGGTGTTTTCAAGGTGATCCGCGGCGAATCGCCGATGCGCGGCCGTGCCGATGCCACGCATCGGGGACCGCGAGCGGTCGTGACTTCACTGTTTGTTAGCCGCTCGCATTTACCTTAACGCCCGTCGCCCGGTGGTGCAGTCACCCACGGGCTTCGCCTTGATCCTGAATGGATCGGGCAGTTTGTTTCACACCAGAAGGGTATGAAAATGTCAGGTATTGTTCTCTCGGCGTCGGTGCGTCAGAATCTGCTCTCGCTTCAGTCGACGGCTCAGCTCCTCGCCACCACCCAGAACAATCTCTCCACGGGCAAGAAGGTCAACTCGGCGCTCGACAATCCGACCAACTTCTTCACCGCCCAGGGTCTCGACAACCGCGCTTCCGACATCTCCAATCTGCTCGACGGCATCGGCAACGGCGTGCAGGTGCTGCAGGCCGCCAACACCGGCATCACCTCGCTGCAGAAGCTCGTCGACAGCGCCAAGTCGATCGCCAACCAGGTGCTGCAGAGCTCCGTGGGCTATTCCACCAAGTCCAGCGTCACCTCGGCGGCTCTGACCGGCGCGACCGCCACCGACCTGCTCGGCTCCAGCTCGACGGCTGTGACCGGCTCGGTCGTGAACAACGACAACACCTCGAGCGCGGTGGCGATCACCGGCTCGACCAAGCTGTCGGGTACGGCAGGCACCGCGTCGAACAACCTCGCCACCGGCATCACCTCCGGTGAGACGCTGGTCGTCAACGGCACCACCTTCACCTTCGTCACCGGCACGTCCTCGACGGGCACCAGCATCGGCATCGGCGACAGCGTCAGCAACCTGCTGTCGGCGATCCAGACCCAGACCGGCGTGACCGCGTCGATCACGGCGGGTGCGATCACCTTGACGCCGCCGGCGGCGGGATTGACGCTCTCGGGCAGCACCGGCACCTTGGGCAAGCTCGGGCTGACTGCTGTCGGCGACGGCTTGTCAGGTCAGACCTTGACGATCGGCGCGACAGGGGGAGGCACGGCGACGAGTGTCACGTTCGGTCTAGGGACAGGGCAGGTCAAGTCTCTGAACGATCTCAACGCCAAGCTCGCAGCCAACAACCTGCAGGCCTCGATCGATACCACCGGCAAGATCTCGATCACCACGACCAACGACGCGGCTTCGGCCACGATCGGCGCGATCGGTGGTACGTCGGCTGCGGCCAGCCAAGCCTTCAACGGCCTGACGGCGGCGGCTCCGGTGGCGGACGCGACCGCGCAGACGCAGCGCGCGAGCCTAGTCTCCCAGTACAACAACGTGCTGGCGCAGATCAACACCACCGCGGCCGACGCTTCGTTCAACGGTGTCAACCTGCTGAACGGCGACACGCTGAAGCTGACCTTCAACGAGAACGGCAAGTCGACGCTCTCGATCACCGGCGTGACCTTCAATACCGGCGGTCTTGGCCTGTCGACCCTCACCTCGGGCACCGACTTCCTCGACAACAACTCGGCGAACAAGGTGATCACCCTGTTGAACTCGGCGAGCTCGACGCTGCGGTCGGAAGCCTCCACGCTGGGTTCGAACCTGTCGGTGGTGCAGATCCGTCAGGACTTCAACAAGAACCTGATCAACGTGCTGCAGACCGGCTCGTCGAACCTGACGCTGGCCGACACCAACGA
>NZ_JAUHJF010000049.1:0-1656 GCF_032380995.1 Bradyrhizobium sp. SZCCHNR2028
CGCGCACCGTGTCATTCCACTCCGCCAGCACCCGACGCCGCTCCGCCGCGTCGAGAATGTCGATTGCGCCGATCGGCTGATCCGGCGCGGCGGTTGCAGATTCGAGCAGGCGCACCAAACGCGTGGCGATGGCTTCGACGGCTTTCCGCTCGAACAGATCCGTACTGTATTCGATCGTGCCTTCGATCCCAGCTGACCCACCGTGCTGGCCACGACTCTCTGTCAAGATCAAGGCCAGATCGAATTTGGCAGCGCTGCTGCTCATCGGTTGCGGGACGATGGTGAGACCGGGCATATCAAGGCTGAGCGTACCAGCGTTCTGTAACGCGAGCATCACCTGGAAGAGCGGGTGGCGTCTCAGAGACCGTGTCGGATTGATCGCCTCGACGAGGCGCTCGAACGGCAAATCCTGATTCGCGTAGGCATCGAGATTGGCGGCGCGCACGCGATCCACCAGTTCGCGGAAGCTTGGATTTCCAGCGGTGTCGCTGCGCAGTACCACGGTGTTGACGAAAAATCCGATCAAGTCGTCGAGCGCGTGATCGCTGCGCCCCGCCACCGGACTGCCGATTGGGATGTCCGTACCTGCGCCCAACCGCGTGAGCAGCGCAGCGAGGCCGGCTTGGAGCACCATGAAGAGACTGGCCTGCTGTTCGCGCGCCAGCATCAGCAGCCCCTGGTGCACTTCGGGGGTGATCTCGAACGCGACAGTATCACCATGATGGCTGGGAACAGGCGACCGGGAACGGTCAACCGGCAGCTCCAGTTGCTCCGGCAGGCCATGCAGCGCCCTCTTCCAATACTCCAACTGGCGCGCGACCGGGCTCTCGGGATCCTCCTCATTGCCGAGCAGCGCGTGCTGCCAAAGCGTGTAGTCGGCGTATTGCAGGGGCAGCGGCTCGAAGACAGGCGCGCGCTTCTCACTACGCGCAGCATAAGCGGTAGCGAGATCGCGAGCCAGCGGCCCGAGCGAAGCTCCGTCGCCGGCAATATGATGGATCAACAGCAGCAGAACCTGGTCGCGAGGCGCGAGGACGAAGAGATCGACGCGGAGCGGCGGTTCGACGGCGAGATCGAAGCCGCGGCTCGCGGCCATGTTGAGCGCCTGGGGAAGCTCGGCCTCAGTGGTTGCCGCCACCGCGAGGATCGGCCGAGCGATTTCAGCATCGAGGATCAGCTGGCGGGGTGTGCCCGCCGTCTCCGGGAAGACGGTTCGCAGACTCTCATGCCGCTCGACCAAATCGGCGAGGGCGGCTTCGAGGGCGTCGCGATCGAGGGCACCGCGAAGACGCAATGCGAGCGTGAGATTATAGTGTGGGCTTTGTCCTTCGAGATGGTTGAGGAACCACAGGCGACTTTGCGCGAACGAGAGCGGGATCACCTCCGGACGAGGGCCCGGCCGAAGAGTCGGTCGTGCTGCCGCCTCGGCCTGATCGAGCCGTTCAGCGAGCCCGGAGATGGTCGAAACTTCAAACAGCGTACCAAGCGGCAGCTCGACCCCGAAAGCAGCGCGGATTTTCGAGACCAAATGCGTCACGAGCAGCGAATGGCCGCCGAGATCGAAGAAGTTGTCATGGATCCCGACGCGCTCGAGCCCGAGGGTCTCGGCAAACAGAGCGCAGAGTTTCTCTTCGCGTGGTGTCCGCGGCGGGGTGT
>NZ_JAUHJF010000050.1:0-1571 GCF_032380995.1 Bradyrhizobium sp. SZCCHNR2028
TTCCTGATTCACATCTCAAACAGCGGGAGGACACGATCTCGCGTTCTCGCGGCGAATACGCCCGAGCTTTGCATCGATCGGCCGCTCTCAGAAAATCGAGAGGGCGCAGGGAATGCCGCATAGGCGTTAAGTTTATGCTTGAGTGTTGGAATCCGCCGTGATTCGAACAGGGGATGGCAGACGAATCGCTCCTGAACGAGGACTGGACGAGAGTGGTTGCGCAGCTGGGCGGGGCTGCGCAGCTCGAGAAAACTGCGCGCCAGACGAAGGCCTTCGCGCGTCGGCGGCAGATTCCAGATGCGGTGACGTTACTTCGGCTGATGCTGGCCTATTGTTTGGGTGAAAGAGGGCTGAGATCGACAGCCGCATGGGCGGCTTCTGTTGGCCTTGCCGACCTCACCAGCGTGGCGTTGTTCTATCGGCTGCGTCAATGTGGTGATTGGTTTGCGGTGCTGGTGGAGGGCTTGCTCGCTGCGGCAGCTCCGAAGGCGAGCCAAGGCCGCCTGATCCGCATCATCGATGCGACGACAGTGCCTCAGGCGGGACCGGCTGCGCGCAAGAACAGTGAGCTTTGGCGCGTTCATAGCGCATTTGATCTGCCCTATGAGCGCTTTGGTCACTTCGAGCTGACAGATCAGCAAGAGGGCGAAACGTTTGACCGGATACCAGTGGTCAAGAACGAGATCCGCATTGCTGACCGCGCTTATCTGCAACCTGACCGCATTGCGGCCGTCCGCGAAGCCGGGGCCGACGTTTTGATCCGAGCGGGCTGGAAGAACGCACGTTGGCTTGACGCCAAAGGCCTTCCGTTCGATCTGATGGCCCAATTGCGTGCCGCGAAGGCGCGCGGACTGGTCGATCGGGAGATTTGGATCAAGCGCAAGGGCGGCGCGCCTCTGGCTATGCGTCTGGTCGCAATCAAGAAGCCCACCGGTGCGGCTGCTGCTTCTCGGCGTAAAGCCCGGCAAGACGCAAAAGATGAAAACCGCATCATCTCCAAAGAAACTTTGGAGGCTGCGGATTGGGTCATTCTGATCACGTCGCTCGCGCGGGACGAGTTCTCCACCAAAGATGTGCTTGCGCTCTATCGATTGCGATGGCGGATCGAGCTTGGGTTCAAGCGACTGAAGAGTCTGATTGGCCTCAAGACGCCGCCAGGAACCGATCCGCGCTCTGCCAAGCCCTACCTGCTGGCCCACCTCCTGATCATCCTGTTGCTCGAGCCGCTTGCCAGCGACTTCGAGGACTCTCCCCACTGGACGCAGGCCGCTTAACGACGCCTGGCGCTTGGCGGGTCCTGCAGCAGCTCGTTGCATCCTTGCTGCAAGCAATCATTCCACAACCAACCATCCGTTGCTTGCGCCGCAGAAAACGCGCGTTGGGGCGCCACCTTCGCGAGCCTCCTCGAAAACGCAAGTATCAATCGATGCTCGCGCTACCTTAACGCCTATGCGGTCTTCCCTGTGCCTCTTCTTCGGAGGAAGAGGTCGACTGATGGCAAAGCTCGGCGCACTCGCCGCGAGAAAGCTCAGCTTGTCCGCTGTTTGAAACGTGGAGACAGGTGCCGGGAC
>NZ_JAUHJF010000051.1:0-1204 GCF_032380995.1 Bradyrhizobium sp. SZCCHNR2028
AGCGCCGAGTTGACCTTCTTGCCCGTGGAGAGATTGTTCTGGGTGGTGGCGAGGAGCTGAGCCGTCGACTGAAGCGAGAGCAGATTCTGACGCACCGACGCCGAGAGAACAATACCTGACATTTTCATACCCTTCTGGTGTGAAACAAACTGCCCGATCCATTCAGGATCAAGGCGAAGCCCGTGGGTGACTGCACCACCGGGCGACGGGCGTTAAGGTAAATGCGAGCGGCTAACAAACAGTGAAGTCACGACCGCTCGCGGTCCCCGATGCGTGGCATCGGCACGGCCGCGCATCGGCGATTCGCCGCGGATCACCTTGAAAACACCGCATATTCGCCGGGCGTGCGCGGCCGTTTACCGTCCGTTAACCATGATCGGAAAGGATTGCTGCGCGCCGACCGATCGAGCGCGCAGACTCCCCGCGCGATCTAGACTGGCAGCTGGACCGGTCATCGGCCTCGACGCAGCAGGTTCGGCGCCACGCCGATGCGGCAACGGAGAATGAGAATGGCCCTGAAAGTCGAACTGAAGCCGCATGAGCGCATCATCATCGGCTCCTGCGTGATCACCAACACCGACCAGCGCGCGCGTCTCCTGATCGACGGCGAGAACATTCCGATCCTGCGCGAGAAGGACATCCTGACGCCGGAGACGGCCGACACGCCGGCCAAGCTCGTCTATCTTGCGGTCCAGCTGATGTACATCTCGCCGGGGGCAGACGCGGATCACGGCACCTATTTCAACCTGCTGCGCGACATCATCACGACGGTGCCGAGCGCCTGGCCGATCATCGAGGCGATCAACGGCCATATCCTCAACGGCGATCTCTACCAGGCGCTGAAGGAAGCCAAGAAGCTCGTCGCCTATGAGAAGAAGCTGATCGAGCAGGCTGAAGCCGAACAGCAGGACAAGCCGGTGAGCTCGGCGGCCTGAGCCTCCGCCGAACACATCGTAGATCGAAGGCCCGGCCCCGCCCATGGCGGGCCGGCTTTTTTGTCCTGACGGGCTCGTCGCAATACGCCATCCGCACCGTCGGCCCCCCTCCTCGTCCCCTCCAATGAAAAGCGGCGGGGTTTCCCCCGCCGCCTTCGTTGTCGAGATGCGATGCCTGCGGATCAGCGCAGCAGCTGCAGCACGCTCGCCTGCGACTGGTTGGCGAGCGACAGCGCGGACACCGCGATCGACTGGCGGGTCGACAGCGC
>NZ_JAUHJF010000052.1:0-1177 GCF_032380995.1 Bradyrhizobium sp. SZCCHNR2028
GAAATGTGGAGGTGATTTGCCCGACGTAGCAAGTGATGAGTCCGCGACAAACTGGCTCGACGGGCAGTTGGCGCATGCGCGCATGCAGAGATTGCCCGTCGTGCAACTCGGGATGGCGTGAGCTCATCGGGTCATAGCGGCCAGCATCATCGACGCCCTTCAAACGTCTTCAGTTGTTGGAATGCACCGTCACGGTGATGAGTTGGCTCCGGGCTGCCGGGTCGGCAAAGCATGAGCCATTCCCCTCCTCCGCGTGCCCAGCGGCACCGGTCCGATCGCATGGAAGTTCGGGCGGGGCCGGAACTCCGAAGCGCAGCAGCGGTTCTAGTGTGGTGGACCTGACATTCGCTTTGGACTGTCGCCAGTTCCTCGAGCGAGGTCGGATCAAGAACCGCAATCGATCATCCGTTTGCCGGCCTTGTTCGGCTCTGACATTCGTCAACCGTTCTTGGCAGAGCCGGACACCGGAGACATCCGCCGATCACGGCGCACTTCACTGGAGGCCTGATATGTCGACCAAAACAGCTCTGCTCGGCCGCACGGCCGCAATTGCTTCATTGACTGCACTCGCGATCGGCGCCCTGGCCCCGACCAGTGCCGACGCGCGAAATGGGCGCTGGCACGGCGGCGGCGGCGCTGCGGTCGGCGCGGCGCTTGCGGCGGGTGCCATCGGCACCGGTCTTGCGATCGCCGCGAGCCGCGACGCCTATGATTACTATGATGGTCCGGTCTACGGCGGCCCGGCGTATTACGAGGCGCCCGCCTACTACGGAGTGAACCCCCACGCCTATGGCTATTACCGCAAAGGCGAATACCCCTATCAGATCTATGGTGGCGACAGCCCGAACGCGGTTTGCGCGCAAGGAACGACCTGGAATTGCCGCTGAGCCGCTTCTGATTGAAACCGCGGCGTGGCACCGGGCGAGGTCTCGCGGCGCTCGCCCGGCGCTGGACTCCCTTCTCTGCCCCCGTGACCAGTCCCGTAGCCCGCCATGAGCGCAGCGACATGCGGGACAGGTCTCTCCCCGGCGTCGCTTCCCCGAAGCCCGTTGAGCCTCGTCACGTTGAGCCGGCGAAGTCAGTTTCGCGCGCTGTCACCCCGGTATGAACCGGGCTGAGTCCTGACAATTCAGACCGGGTTGATTCCTGACAGGCAAGCTTCGTCCGATTCGAAGGA
>NZ_JAUHJF010000053.1:0-1035 GCF_032380995.1 Bradyrhizobium sp. SZCCHNR2028
TGTGGAGCCTCAGGAGGTTGTCCTCGGTTAAACCGAGTCTGCTGATAGGCGGCTGGGAGTTTATGCCGCCGTGAGGCCGGTGCCAATTATACTGGTGCAGCCAGATGGGCAGTTGCGCGGCGCGCTGATCGGAAGTGGGATAGGTGTGTGCATAGGCCCACTCCCGGAGCGCTGTCTGGATAAAGCGCTCAGCCTTGCCATTGGTTCTGGGCGTGTAGGGCTTGGTGCGGATATGCTTGAGACCAATATCGCGGCAGGCCTTATCGAAATCGAAGCCGATATAGCAGCCACCGTTGTCGGTCATGACGCGGGTGACGGTAACGCCCAAGCTCTTGTAGTGAGCGACAGCGGCCTTGAGAAACGCAACAGCACTCTCGGCGGTCTGATCAGGCTTGAGCTGTGAAAAGGCGACACGGGAGTGGTCATCGATGCAGACATGCATGTACTCCCAGCCAAGTCCGCGACAATGACTATAGCCGTTCCGATTGCCGGTGACGCGATGGCCGCTTTGCGCGAAACGGCCGAGCTTTTTGATATCGATATGGATCATCTCGCCCGGCGCAGCGTGCTCATAGCGACGCACGGGTTCGATCGGCTCCAGATCACGGATTCGGTTCAACCCCAGTCGTCGCAGAACGCGGCTGACCGTGGCCGGCGACACCTTAACCTCAGCCGCAATCTGCTTGCCCGTGTGGCGCTGACGGCGCAAAGCCTCGATAGCGGTACATGTGGCAGCAGTGGTTTGGCCTGGCGATGAGTGCGGTCTGGAGGAGCGATCGAGCAATCCCTCGACACCTTCCTCGCGGAACCGCTTCACCCATTTGGCTACGGTCTTCGGCGTCGTATTGTACTGGTAAGCAGCTTCAGCATAGCTCAGCCCACCCTCAACGACACTCCGCACCATCGCCTCTCGACCTTTCGGTGTCATAGGCGCATTCTTGTGGACGTCCATCTGGTCTCTCCTTGGAACACTGAAGCTTCGCAACCTCAGCTTCCTCGGTTCAGACCGGATGGACAACCTCCTGGAAGACCACA
>NZ_JAUHJF010000054.1:0-1009 GCF_032380995.1 Bradyrhizobium sp. SZCCHNR2028
GGCTCTCATCGTTTCCTTCCTGTCGGCTCACCGCCACAATTTCAGCGAGCTGTTGGAGAGAGCCGAAAAGGACGTCGCGCCGCAGATCGTTCGGCTGACCGAAGAGTATATCGAGGCCTCTTGGGGGCGCGCCATCACGATCGAGGAGCTGGCATCGCAGACAGGCGTCAGCATCCGCGCGCTCTCTGCTGCGTTTAAGAAGAGCCGCGGATACTCGCCGACGGCGTTTGCAAAAACGGTGCGATTGCGACAGGCAAAACAGATGCTCTCGGGGCCAGATCAGCGCACCTCCGTCTCTGCAGTCGCCTTCAATTGCGGCTTCGGAAATCTCGGACACTTCGCAAGAGACTATCGCGACATGTTCGGTGAGCTTCCATCCGAAACTCTGTCGCGCGGGCGGCGCGCCGCCTAGCTCGCCTGATAGAAGCGTCGGCCAGGACCATTCCCAAGAGCGCTGGGGCAGCAGCAAAGGTCGCTCAGAAACTGGAACCTCAAGCTATATCGGCGATGAAGGGAGCTGCGGCACCTCGCCGCTGACCGGGTTTTTCCCAGGTTTGAGTCCGGTCAAACCTGAGATACCATCCTTCGATGAACTTGGACCGATCCGTAAGCCTCCTGAGCCGCGCTCCCGTCATTCGTACAGACGATCCGGAGGCGATGGAGCACGCGTTGCGTACGGTCTACGGGGCAACTGGCTTCGCAGTCACCAAGGCAGATGGCTTCCTGGGGGTGGGCAACTACCTTCAGCTTACGAATATCGGCCTGGGCTTTTGTGCATATGGCGGGGCGAGGGCGGTCGTCAAGTTCCCGGAGAGCGACTTCGCGCGCCTGCAAATTGGCCTCAAAGGCAGCGCTTTGACCATTCTGAATCGCACGGCGATCGCGATAACCGAGCGGCAGTCCTGCATAGTTGCGCCTGGCGAACCCAACAGGATTGTGTTCGAGCCAGGTTATGAGCAGCTCATTCTTCGAATAAGCGCGAGGGCGTTGGAGCAGACATTGACGACGC